>JAWWBX010000017.1:0-28219 GCA_033720735.1 Saprospiraceae bacterium | reverse complement strand
TGGCCGCCGGAGGCCGGATTGATACCCGGTGTATCTACGGATCGCCTGACCAGGTCCAGAAGTACCTCCAGATCATGACCCTCCTCACCGATCGGCAGATCGTAGATCGCCGCAGAGGTGTCATGCTGTTCGTACGCTTTCCCATCGGGCAACCGATGCAGGAAAGCTTCTGCATAATCGATGAATCTGTCGTTCCATGGTGCCCTTTGTTCAGGTGTGCCGTGCAACATGCGCGCGGTGCGCTCAAGCGTCGTGATCTCGTCTCTCATAGCCCTTGATATCCCGGAAATTTAGGAGTTTTGAAAAGGACAGAAGATAGCTGAATGGCAGAGATCGCATTGATGCGTGGCGATATTACTACCGTGCATGTCGACGTGATCGTCAATGCAGCCAACGCCGGTCTGCGCGGTGGAGGTGGTGTAGATGGAGCTATCCATGCGGCGGGCGGGCCGGTGATCATGGAGGCTTGCCGAACCCTCATGCGCCAGCGCGCGCTGCTCAAACCAGGTGAGGTGGTCGCCACCACAGCAGGGGAACTGCCGGCAAAGTTTGTCTTCCATGCTGTAGGTCCCGTTTATGACGACGCATCACGTGCCGAGGTGGCCGTTCAACTGGCGCGTTGCTACCGGGAGGCACTCGCCCTGGCCGAGGAGATGCAACTGAAGAGCATTGCCTTTCCAAATATCAGTACCGGGGTGTATGGATACCCCAAACCGGAAGCTGCAGCCATCGCGACAGAGACCGTCCGATCCTTCATTGCAGCGGGGACCGAGCTGCAAAAAATCTGCTATGTTTGTTTCGACCTCGAGAACTACGAGATCTACCGCAATTTGCTTGCATGAAAATCGCTGTGTTTCCCGGCTCCTTCGACCCGATCACCGTCGGACATGTTGATCTGGTCAAACGGGCCTTGCCGTTGTTTGACAAGATCGTGGTGGCGATCGGCATCAACTCAAAGAAGCAGTACCTGTTCGATCTGGATCAACGGATTCAGTGGCTGGAGGATGTGTTTACCGGATATGACAAGGTCACGGTCGACAGCTTTTCCGGACTGACCGTGCATTTCTGCAACCAGATCGGTGCGCGCTACCTGATCCGCGGATTGCGCAACGCCTCCGACTTCGACTACGAGAAGACCATTTCTCAACTCAACCACATCGTAGGCAAGGAGACCGAAACGGTATTCCTGATCAGCAAACCGGAGTATTCACACATCAGCTCAACGATCGTGCGCGAGATCATCAAAGGAGGTGGTGATGCTTCTCCCTTCCTGCCTGCCGAAGTGCGCCTGGCCTAGGCCGTCCGGATGAGACTCATGCCTTTGCCGTTAACCTTTTTTCTTGCCTGCATCTTACTCCCTGCTCCTGGGCGGCAATATCAATCCCAAGCGGCGAATATGTACATTTGCCCCTCTAAACTGAAGGAAGATGTCGAATGCGTTTTTTGAAGTGCCGATTGCCGTCAACGAACCGGTTTTGGCGTATGCTCCGGGATCACCCGAGCGCGAAGAACTGAAGCAGACAATCGCTGAGATGAAACGGACCGAGACGGAGGTCCGCATGTATATCGGAGGGGAGTGGGTCGCTTCAGATCAGAAGATTGCCATTCATCCCCCCCATGAGATCAAGCATACCCTGGGTTATTACTACAAGGGGACATCAGCACATGTAAGCCAGGCGATCGACGCGGCAATGGCTGCCAAGCCTGAATGGGAAAATATGCCCTGGCAGGAACGGGCGGCTATTTTTCTCAGGGCTGCCGACCTACTGTCCGGGCCATACCGGGCCAAAATGAATGCCGCAACGATGCTCGGACAATCGAAGAACGCATTTCAGGCCGAGATCGACTGCGTGGCAGAACTTTGTGACTTCTGGCGCTTCAATGTGCAGTATATGACCGAGATGTACATGCAGCAGCCGGAAAGTGCACCAGGCACCTGGAACCGCCTGGAATACCGGGCTCTCGAGGGTTTCATCTTCGCACTCACCCCGTTCAACTTCACCTCGATCGCGGGCAACCTGCCCGGTGCGCCAGCCCTCATGGGCAATACCGTGGTCTGGAAACCGGCAGCCACCCAGATCTATTCTGCCAAAGTGATCATGGAGATCTATCATGAAGCCGGGCTTCCGGCCGGCGTGATCAACCTCGTCTATGTGGATGGCCCAGAGGCGGGTGACGTGATCTTCCGGCACAAGGATTTTGGCGGACTGCATTTTACGGGAAGCACGGGTGTGTTCAATTCGCTGTGGCGCACGATCGGAGCTAATCTCGATAAATACAAATCCTACCCCCGTTTGGTCGGTGAGACCGGGGGGAAAGACTTCGTGGTGGCTCACAGCTCGGCCGATGCCGAGCAACTGGCGGTCGCTCTGGCACGCGGTGCGTTTGAATTCCAGGGGCAAAAGTGTTCGGCAGCTTCGCGGGCGTACATACCCGAGTCACTCTGGTCACAGGTGCGTACGCGACTGGTCGATGATGTCACGAGCTTCCAAATGGGCGGTCCGGAGGACTTTCGCAATTTCATCAATGCCGTCATCGACGAACGCGCGTTTGACAAGATCACCAACTATATCGCAGAGGCCAGGAAGTCACCTGATGTTGAGGTTGTATGCGGGGGCAATTACGACAAATCACAGGGTTACTTCATTGAGCCGACCGTATTGCGGGTCAATGATCCGAAGTACGTGACCATGTGCGAAGAGCTGTTCGGGCCTGTCCTGACGGTCTACGTGTATCCCGACGACCAGTACATCGACACGCTGCACCTGGTGGACAACACCTCGCCTTACGCACTCACGGGAGCTGTTTTTGCGCGTGACCGGTCGGCCGTCGAAACTGCGAACCAGATCCTGAGGCATGCTGCCGGCAACTACTACATTAACGACAAGCCGACTGGCGCCGTGGTCGGGCAGCAACCATTCGGAGGTGCCAGGGGATCGGGTACCAATGACAAAGCGGGCTCCATCCTCAATTTGTACCGCTGGGTGTCACCACGTACGATCAAAGAGAATTTCAACCCTCCGCGCGATTACCGTTATCCCTTTATGGATGCGGAGTAATTGCCGGATTACCGGCAAGTACACACTATGCATGAAAAACCCCTTCTCCCGTGGGAGAAGGGGTTTTGATTTATGTGTGCCTTTGAATGGATATCAACTCATTCACGCAGCACAGAAAAGCTGCCCGTGAGGTCGTATTGTGTGCCACCACCGCCGGCTTCAACCATGATACCGGTGAGCGTGCCCTGAATGTAATCACCCACATCACCAAAGTAGGTCACGGTGATCGTCACATCCTCAGCATACACCGGGGTGCCGCCGGGGAGTGCGACACCGATCTCGCCGCTGACATCGGTATACGTACCTGGTACCGTACCGACAAATGAAACAAAGAAATACTGCTGTTGTGTGGTACTGTCAAACGATGAGATCTGCGTCCATTCCTGCTGGGTCACCGTCGCGTACGGCAGGAAGAACACATAGGGATCCATCACCGTCTCCACCTCGAGACTGATGAATTCCGACAGCGTTTCGCAGACGGTGATGGTTCCTGCATCAATGACAGGCGCATATGCGTAGCTCTGGGGCAAACTTTGTTTGATCGCGTCCTCATCAACCACAGTGATCACGACATCAGACTGATCACAGTTGATGGCCGTCGTATTGAAAGTGCCGTCTGATTCAAGTTCCACATAATGGACACTGGCACCAATCGTGATCCGGGCAAAGCCATTCGCCACCGGATCCATATCGCAATTGACCGCGGCTCCGCTGATCTCGGTGGTCGTCACGACACTCCCCGGGATGGTGATCGGACCAATCATTGTCGTATCGGAATAAGGTCCGATCTGTTCAGAATACACGACGTTGCCACACGGGTCTTTCACCTCCATGAGGAGCAGCTCACCCTCTGCCACCATGCCGCAGACCACGCCGTCCTCATTGGTGTAGGCACATTTTGTAGCATCCATGCTCAGAATCGTGATACAGACGGGGATCTGGCTGGCAGGTTCGCCATTCTCATACACAAAGGAGGCGCCCCACTTGACAATGGGAAACCAGGCATCGTAGTTCCAGTATGTAAAGTGTCCGACATTGGCGATATAGGTGTTGCCTTGCAGGACGGCCATGCCTTCTTCTTTCCAGATGCCCTCAGCTTCATCGAAGTACCACATCGGGATCTGGGCAGGTGCGATATCTACCATGCCCACGGGAATATCCATGTTGAGCACGACTTCCGA
The DNA here is from genome assembly GCA_033720735.1 of Saprospiraceae bacterium. Lineage (GTDB taxonomy): Bacteria > Bacteroidota > Bacteroidia > Chitinophagales > Saprospiraceae > B8-G4. Next base: position 23,979 of record JAWWBX010000017.1, on the reverse strand, counting down.
GCCAGGTCTCACTTGCAGGAGTTCACCGCTGGTGCCGCGCAGCTCCACGGCCAGCATGCCCGCGCTGGCCAGGCTGCCCTCATCACCGTCTGTTGTCTCGCCCACCAGATCACCAGGCATCTTGATTGAAAGATCAGGGTCATCAGCGAAAATGGGCTGTGCAAGGACATCCACTGATCCGTCGTAGGGATTACCGCTGGCATCTACCACGGCGTCTTGCGGAACCTCAATGCGCGCTCCGCCGTTGAGCGTGACCGCTCCTCCGGTACCGGATTCAATGCTCCCGGCGACCACCGCCGGCATCATCATGATCTTGACATAATGATTCTTGCCGGGAGTGGGATAGAAGCGCCGCGAACCATGGAAATATCCAGCCTTTTCGGCAACAACGAAGGTTGCCGGATTCATTGTGACATCCTTGAGATACGCGAGACCGAAGTCGTCAGTCGATGCGATCGTGCCGTTCAGCTCAAGAGTGACATCTTCCAACGGCGTGCCGTCGATGTCAACGACCTCGACAAACGTTGAGGCGACAAAGGTGATCGGGTCCGGGTCCGGTCCGGGCGGATTGATCGGATCCGGGTCGAACCTGTCAATGTCCTGTTTGCAACTGGCCAGTGCCAACAGGATCATACTCAGCACGAAGAGTCTTGCTTTCATACGTCAATACATTTCAATCTTTCCAATTTTCACCCCGATAGACCTCCTCATGCGGAAAAACGCTGCCAATCGCAGGCACTTTTTTTAGTGGCAGCCGCTCAGGGAGATGCGGTATCTTGCTGGCATGCAAGGGAGACGCACCACAATAACGATCCTGCTGCTCGCTGCCCTCGGCGGATCAGCATACGGACAGACGACTGCTATCTGTGCGCTGCACATCCGCGATGCGCTGATCATCGACGGGACAGGCAATCCGGCCGTGACAGGCGATATCTGTATTCTTGGAGATACTATCGCCAGGGTTGACACCCGGCAGCAACGCGAGCGACACACTCCAGCCATCGACGCGCGTGGGTTGATCGTTGCACCCGGTTTCATTGATCTGCACGCACACGGTGATCCGCTTGCCACACCGGATTTCCCGAATTTTCTGGCCATGGGCGTCACGACTGTCTGCCTCGGACAGGACGGTTCAAGTGTACCGGTAGATCAGATGCAGGAGTGGCTGGCACAGGTGAGAGCGGTGACACCCGGCGTCAACATTGTACCGTTTGCCGGGCACGGAACCATGCGGCGTGTCGTGGGAGATGCGCCCGATGCCTCAGGTATTACCCGTCTTTGCGCACAGGTCGATGCGGCTATGCGCCTGGGATGTTACGGGGTGTCCATGGGACTCGAATATGTGCCGGGACGCTCTGCCACGCCGGAGGAATTGCGTGCCGTGGCCGGTAGAGTAGGGGCGGCTGGAGGGTTGATCATGAGCCATATTCGCAATGAAGATGATGATCAGCTGCGCGAGTCGCTCAATGAAATGCGGGCACTGGCGGATTCCTGTCGCGTGCATATCGCACATCTGAAATCGGTCTATGGCAGGGGCGTGGAGCGGGCCGACGAAATCGCGGCGATGCTGGCTGCAGATCCTGGTATGACGGCAGACATGTATCCCTATACGGCCAGCTACACAGGAATCGGTATTCTCTTTCCACCGTGGGCCAAAACGCGCTCAGCATTCGAGAAAGCGCTGATCGAACGGCGGGAAGAACTCAGGCAATATCTCATCGACCGGGTTGAGCGGCGCAATGGTCCGGAAGCCACACTATTTGGTACGGCACCATTCACCGGGATGACCCTGGCGGAAGTGGCTGGAGCTGCCGACCGCCACTACGCGGATGTCCTGCTCGATCTGGGCCCCCAATCCGTATCTGGCGCATATTTTATCATGGATAGTGTCTTGCAGGACCGGCTCTTTCTCCACGATCGGGTTGCGGTGAGCTCTGATGGTAGTCCCACGATGCACCATCCCCGTGGCTATGGCACCTTCGCGCGGGTTCTCGATCGCTACGTGCGCAAACAGCAAGTACTGAGCTGGGAAGAGGCTATCCACAAGATGTCGGGCCGGTCGGCTCAGATCCTCGGACTGACGCATCGCGGAGTCGTTCGCGCGGGTAACTACGCTGATCTCAGCCTGATCGATCCGGCCACTGTGCGTGATCGCGCAACCTACGCGACACCGCATGTGCCGGCCGAAGGTGTTGTGATGACGATCGTCAATGGGCAGATTGCCTTCCGTGAGGGGGAAGGGGTGCAGGGCAGAGCCGGCCGGGTTCTGTTGCGTGCAACGTCTAGAACGGGAGGTCAGTAGCCGCTTGCAGGAAATGCTGCAACACCTCCGGTTTGAGTAGAGTAATGAATGCCATACCAAAGACCGCCCCGTAAAAGTGCGCGAGATGATCGATCCGGGTATCCTGTCGTTTGCTGGCCCAGGACGAATACACGAGATAGGCGATCCCGCCGACAAGCGCAGGGATGGGGAGAAAGCCGTAGAGGTACAGGATCTCCCAGGGATAGAACATGATAAAAATAAACACCACCCCGGAGACTGCGCCGGAAGCACCGATACTCGCATAGGCAGGATTGTCCCGGTGTTTGATCAGTGTCGGGAAATCCCCGGCCGCGATGGTGAGCAAGTACATGACCAGAAAGATGACACGCCCAGCGGTTTCTCCAAACAGAACCAGAAAGTTTAGCTCAATGCCCCGTCCAAATTCGTACAGGACATACATGTTGATCAGCAGGTGCAACCAATCGCCATGGACAAACCCTGAGGTGAGCAGGCGATACCATTGCTTGTTGCGCGTCTCCAGATAGGGGCTGTGCTTAAGTGCCTCGATCATGCCGCGGCGGTTGAAGGCCTGAATGGAGATGACCGCGGTGATCCCGATCAAGGCATACGTGACAATCGGCTGCAACATCTCAGGAGTGGTGATAGGATTCGCCGCGCAAGATCGTAAATGCACGGTAAAGCTGTTCGAGAAAGAGAACCCTCACCAACTCATGCGGGAACGTCATACGTGACAGCGCGAGCTGATGATCGACCGCTGCGCGCACCGCGCTGTTTACGCCGTAGGCTCCGCCGATGATAAACCGCAATTGGGGTCCCCGCGCGGCCCGAGCCTTGTCGATCAGTGCGGCAAGGCCAGGAGAGTCCGTCAGGACCCCGTGTTCATCCAGCAGGATCGTATAGCGGCTGTCGGACTTTTTGAGTCGCAGCAGCAAGCGTTCCGATTCCCGGTTGACGATCTGCACAGGGTCACCGGACTTTTCCGCCGGAACGATCACCTCTGCGTGCCTGGCGTAGCGCGTCAGCCGATCCAGATATTTGCCCTGTCCGTCACGCACCCAGGACGTGCGTGTCTTGCCCACCAGCCAAAGCTCGAAATGCATATCTTATTGTATATTCAACACGATGCAACCAGAAGCCAGCAATCTCAGTAGCGTCGAGTCCACATTAAAAGCCATCAACGATCACAAAGTCTCCTTTTCTGTGGACTGCGTCATCTTCGGTTACGGCGATGAAGGGCTGAAGATATTGCTTCTTGAATGCAACCTGCCTCCCTTCATCGGCAGCTGGTCGCTCCTCGGTGACTTCGTACGGCACAATGAAGATATCGACACGGCGGCCTACCGGGTGTTGCGGCATTATACCAGTTTGCGGGATATTTACCTTGAGCAGGTCGCCACATTTGGCGAGACAGACCGTCACCCGCTGGCCAGGGTGATCACGACCGCCTACTACTCGCTGATGAAGTTGTCGGATTACAACAACCATGTTTTTACGGGCGGGCTGCGTCTCAAGTGGTTCCCGATCGACGCGCTGCCGCGGCTGGCATTCGACCATCAGGGGATCATCGATGCGTGCTACACTCGACTGCAGAAAAGCCTGCGAGAACGTCCGATCGGTTTTGAACTTCTTCCCCGGCGCTTCACGCTGAGTCAATTGCAAACCCTGTATGAAGTGGTTTTGAATATCGAGCTGGACAAACGCAACTTTCGGAGAAAGCTGAGGAGCCTTGGGCTACTGGTAGACACCGGTACGACGCAGAAGGACGTTTCGCACCGGCCAGCCAAATTGTTCAGTTTTGACTATGCCACGTACCGCAGGCGGCGATCGGGAGGATTTCAGTTTGAGCTCTAGCCCTGAAAAAACGAAAGGAGCAAAGAACCTTTTTTCCCTGCTCCTCCCGAAAGCAATTTGAACTAAAACTTCAAATATTCAAGTGTGGGTTGAATTGATGTCGTCTCTTATATCAATGGCAGAAGATAAAGGGGTGCTTACGCTACTTGCCGGGATTATAACCTCAATTCATTGTAAATGTAAGAACCACGGCCGACTTCTGCCAGTAGTTTAACACTCCATTTCCGCGTTCCGGTCATCACTTACTTGACAACACCACATATTCCCAGGGTGTGAGGGCGACAGTGTCCCCCGCGTTGATACGGACGATTTCTCCACTGAAGACGTCGCGCATCTTGCCCGAATCCACATCGATCACCGTCTCCCTGGGTTCTGGGCTGAGATTGAGGATCACCATGACCTTGTCAGTGTCGCCTTTCACCCGCTGGAAGGCGTAGACGTGCTGAGAGGTATTGATCCGCTCTGAAAGTGCTCCGTATTCTCCGTTCCACAGTGCCCGGTTGCGCTTCTTGAGCCCAAAAAGCGTTTTGTAGAAATCAGCATAGGCATACGTGTTCCATTCGATCGGGTCTTTCTCGAAAAACTCAAGACGTTTCCTGATCGGTTCTTCCTGTCCCGAATAGACCAGTGGCATGCCATCGATGGTGGCAGCCAGGACAGCAAAGGTCTGGTGTCCGTCACCCATGCGCTCCATCACCGTACCTGCCCAGCTGTTTTCGTCGTGATTGGAGGTGAAGTACATGTGGTAACCATAGGTGTAGGCGGCCCGGTCTTCAGCGAGGATGGAATCGAGTTGGTCGACCGTATGCTCGCCACGGGCAATGGCGTTCATGGCGTGATGGAACTTCCAGGCGTAGGTCATGACGAAGTTCTGTCGGTTGCGCAGCCGCGGCTCCTCACCCTCGGCCAGCATGAAGATGTCATCATCCAGTTGCGACAAGGCCGATGAGACCTCGTCCCAATAGTCGTCGGGCAAGCCATGCGCATGGTCGACACGGAAGCCATCGATGCCGACATCGCTAATCCAGTAGATCATGTCACTGATCATCTCATGGCGCATTTCAGGATTGTCGAGCTTGAGTTCGGCAACGTCGGTCCAGCCCCATGGTTCACCAGTCTCCTCGTTGATCGGATCTATGATATTGCCTTCCTCATCCTGGCTGTACCAATCCGGGTGCTCCTCGATCCACGGGTGATCCCAGCCGGTGTGATGCGGTACCCAGTCAAGCAAGACCTTCATCCCGTTGTTGTGAATATCGCCGATCAGTGCCTCCAGGTCCTGCATGGTGCCGTATTCCGGATTGACCGCACGAAAGTCATCGACGGCATAATAGCTGCCCAGGGTGCCCTTGCGCCGGGTCTGGCTGATGGGATGGATCGGCATGAGCCAGATAATGTCAATGCCCATCTCGCGCAGACGTTCCAGGTGCGGCCTGATCGCCTGAAAGGTCCCTTCGGGCGTAAACTGGCGGATGTTCAACTCGTAGATGGTCGCATTGCGCGCCCAGACTGGCGGTTGGATTTTGCCTTCCATCACCTCGACGGCCTCTTGAGCCGAGTTCGGCGTCGTGGTTTCCGGGTCACCGGTGTCCTGACAGGCGAGTAATCCGAATAGCAGGAGGCAGGCCATGTATCTGAGATATTTCATGATGATGAGATTGAAGATTCGACAAAGGGCACGACACAATGCTCGCCCGCGCGGACAGTCACCGGCCGGCCCGTGACAATGAGTGCGATTTCAGGTCCGGAAGTGTTGTTGATGCGGACCGTGTCCCGCGTGATCTGGCAGTGCAATTGGTTGTCCCTGAAGCGCAAATGAAATCCGATACCTTGCCAGGCCTGCGGGAGCAGGGGGTTGAGATGAAGCTGGTGGTCGATGACGGATACCCCGCCAAAGCCCTTGACGATCGCCATCCACGTCCCGGCCATGCTGGTTATGTGCAGGCCGTCGTCCGTATCATTGTTGACGTCTTCAAGATCGAGCCGCGCTGTCCTCAGATACATCTCGTAGGCTTTGTCCTCCAGTCCGAGGTGTGCCGCCAGGATGCTGTGCACGCAGGGAGAAAGAGAGGACTCGTGCACCGTCCGGGGCTCGTAGAATCTGAAATTGCGCAGGACCGTTGCACGATCAAAGCGCTCTTCAAACATGAAAAGCCCCTGCAAGACGTCGGCCTGTTTGATAAAACAGGAGCGGAGGATGCGATCCCACGACCAGTTTTGGTTGATGGGCCGCTGATCTTCCGGGATATCGTCGACAGTGAGTTGTTCTTTTTCAAGGTAATTGGCCTGCTGAAGGATGATGTGATTGTGCGGATCCTCGGGAAGGAACAGGTCATCGCAGATCTCTTGCCAACGTTCGGTTTCTGACGGCGAGAAGGTGGTTTTCTCGAGCACGGCCTCTGTCGCTGCGGCATCGAGTGTGCGTGCATGAGCGATCATTTCCGTAGCGTACTGCATGCACCAGCGCGCCAGGTAGTTGGTATACCAGTTGTTGTCGACGTTATTTTCATACTCGTTGGGGCCGGTGACACCGAGGATCACGTACTTGCTGCGCGGTACCGACCAGTTGACCCGTTGCGCCCAGAAGCGCGCGATTGCGATCAGTACTTCCAGGCCTCCTTCGAGCAAATAGGCATCATCGCCGGTATAGCGGATGTAATCGTAGATCGCGTAGGCGATGGCGCCATTGCGGTGGATTTCCTCGAAGGTGATCTCCCATTCATTATGACATTCCTCCCCGTTCATCGTCACCATCGGGTACAGCGCGGCACCGTCGGTGAACCCCAGTTTCTGCGCGTTCTCGATCGCTTTGTCCAGGTGCCGGTAGCGGTAGACCAGCAATTGCCGCGCGATCGCTGGTTCAAAACTGCCGAGATAGAAGGGCACACAGTAGGCCTCCGTATCCCAGTAGGTACTGCCGCCGTACTTTTCACCCGTAAAGCCTTTGGGGCCAATGTTGAGCCGCGGGTCGTCGCCGGTATAGGTTTGCAACAGATGGAAGATGTTGAAGCGAATGCCCTGCTGCGCCTTGACGTCACCATCGATGGTGATGTCGGCATCGTCCCACCAGGCATGCCAGGCCTGTGCATGCGCCTCCCGCAGCGTGGCATAGCCCTGTTCACGGGCATTCCGTGCCACGGTCAGTGCACCATCGAAGAGCCTGGACTCCTCCTGATATAATGTAGACTGATGTCCTGCATACTTGGTGAAGGTCACCGCCTTGCCTGCTTCCATGGAAAGCGTGATCACATTGGTGCTGTACAGCTCACGATGCTCGGCGCGCGAAGAGACCTGATGTGCGCCGGCCACTTCCCAGGTCATGGCTGACGCCACGACAAACGCGGTCTTTTTGGTTTCGGCCATGGCCCGTGCGTAGTCATCACCGGCTTCAGCATCGCGGGGGATCCAGAATTGCTCGTCCCAGTTGGCATCCTCATTCAACACATCCCAGTTGATGAAGCTGTTGATCTCGATGGGGCCGGAGTAGGTGGCAGAGTCCAGGATGATGCGCAGCACGCCGAGGTCCTTGTTGTCCATCGAACAGAAGCGCTCACACGTGATGTCAAACGCATGGCCTTCGATCTCGACACTAAAGGAGCGTTGCAGCAGGCCGTTGCGCATATCGAGTACTCTCCTGAAAGAGGAAGGTTGCTGTTTGTGCAGGTCGAGGGTGGTGGCACCGATGCGGATATCGACGCGTGACCATTCCACCGCGTTGAGGACCTTGGCAAAATATTCCGGATAGCCGATCTTCCACCATCCCACCCGGGTCTTGTCCGGGTAGTAGATCCCGGCAAAGTAGTTGCCCTTGAGGGAGTCACCAGAGTATGTTTCCTCAAAATTCCCGCGTTGTCCAAAACGGCCGTTGCCGAGGCTGAAGACGCTTTCCGAAATCCGCTGCACATGAGGATTGAAGTCCTCTTCAATAACCTGCCAGGGATCAGCGACCAGGTAGTCTTTCATGAATGTGCCTTCAATTGTTCAATGAGTTGCGTGACAGTCAAACCGTCGAAACCGTTGATCACAACGTTGGCTTCATTCAGGATGGTGGGGTCACCGACACCGACAGAGTAGGCCTGGCACCGGTTGGCGGCCTCAATGCCGGATGCGGCGTCCTCGAAGATAACGACATCTTGCGGCTCACACCCCATTTTCGCTGCGGCACATTCAAAGACCTCGGGATCCGGTTTGGATCTCGTGATATCCGTCCCATCGCAAATGGCGTCAAACAAACTGGCGATCCCCAGTTTGTCGATCACCACACGTGCATTCTTGCTGCCGGAACCCACGGCCAGTTTCAATCCCTGAGTCCGTCCCTGATGCAGAAAGGGCAAGACGCCCGGGAGGAGTTCGCTGGGTCCCAGCCCGGAAATGTAGGCTTTGTAAATGTCGTTCTTGCGGTCTGTGAGTATCACCGGGTCCATATCCTGCTGTATCTCGGCGAGCCGCTCCGGCCGGTATTCGAGCACGACTTCCAGGGACTCCGGACGACCCAGTCCTTTCAGCCGGTCGTTGGCCGACTCCGGGAGCGTATATCCGAGTTCGTAAGCCAGTCGCTGCCAGGAGCGAAAGTGATATTTGGCAGTGTCGACAATGACGCCATCGAGATCGAAAATAAACGCTTTGATATGTCCGGGCATTACACAAGAAAATTGATGGATGGGCGGTGAAAATACTAGGAAATTTCAACACCCAGGGGCACGATGGGGAAGCGCCCGGGAAAGGCGGTCCGCAACATTTCGCGCAGCGCAGGTTCCTGGTCGACCGCCCCCGCAGCACGTAGCGCAGCGAAGAATGCCTCGACCTGCTGCCCGCACTGAATGCCGGCATGGTGTGATGCGAAATGCATCAAGACCTGAGGGATCACTTCACGCGTCCGGGTGGGCTTGTCCCTTAACAACGCAGGCAAATGAGCGGTCAAAATATCGAGCCGATGTGTCTTGTGTGCCAAATCCAGCAGCTCGTCGGATCTGCCATGCGCTGCGAGCAACGCCGCTTGCAGCAAGGGATGTTCAAGGTCACGCACATGCGCCTCAAGCGTTTCCGGTGCGGTAGTGCGGGCCAGGTTGCTCACGACTTCGCTCAAAATTTTCGGGTCACCCGTGTGTCGGAACAATTCCAGTGCCCATTCAAGAGTACCCGGCACATCAGACTGCTGCAACATGGCATCGAGCATCCACCGGCACCATTGCTCGCGCTGGTCAGAGTTGAGCGTCGCATGTGTATAATGATCTCGAATGAGCAACGCCAGGGCTTCGCTGTCATGGATCAACGCTGTCGCAACCCCATGCAATCGCTCGGGAGGGATATGCGGTGCTTGTTCGTGCCGGTAATGATTGAGCGCCAGGATCCGGTAATACCAGATCGCCCACTCAGTGGTGTCCTGCCGGGCGCCAATTTTGTTGCGTACGACATCCAGCAACCGATGGGGCTGATCCAGATCCTCCATGATACAGGGCATCACCGCCAGCATATTGTGCCTGGTGTGGTACAGGCGATGGTAAGAGGTGCGCAGCAAATCCAGCCCGTACCGATAGATATCTGCCCGCAATTCCGGTGCAAGCGGGAGATATGCGAGTGCCTCCAACTCCTCGTAGGCTTTTAGCAAACTGGCCAACAACCGATCATCCGGCACGGTCTGTTTGTCAAGCAGTTGGTGCAAGCGTGTCAGCACTCCCTGTAGCAGATCATGGGCTTCGCGCAATTCGGTCCGCGCCCGCAATGAGGCCGAGAGCTTGAGCAGGTGCGTGACAACCTCCACCAGCACGCTCGCGGTCCGCGCCGACAGGCGCACGCGGCCGCTCGTATCGGGTTGCAGGATCTGATCGAGCAACCAGACATATTTGTTCAAGCCAGTAACGGTCAGCCGCTCAATCGCGTGCATCGAAAGGCGCATTGCAAATGCCTTGTTCCGCCGTGTTTCCTTACGCACCAGTCCCCGCAATTCCTCATCGCTTAGAGATTGCAGGATGTCATCCATATTGATATCGTCGGCCACCGTGAGATATCTGTATTTTTGTCATGTCAAACCAACTAAATTACAACATTTACCTCTAGACCTTGACCAATGCAACCAGAACTCAGAAATATCTGCCTCGTGCGCCATGCCAAGTCGAGCTGGGCCGACCCGCTACTGCCGGATATCAGCCGTCCCCTCAATGATCGCGGCTTCAGGGATGCACCGTTTATGGCGGAAAAAATGAAAGAACTGGGCATTTCGCCCGATCTGATCCTCACCAGCCCGGCCAACCGTGCCAAAACGACGGCCAAATACTTCCGTGATGCGCACGGACTGAGCAAAAAAGACTTTTGGGAAGTCGACGAACTGTACGGTGCCAGCCCCTGGGACATGATCAGCGAGATCCAGCAGGTCCCCGCGCACTACCGGTCAGTATTCGTCTTCGGGCACAATCCGACCATGACCTCGCTGGCCAATATGTTTCCCGGTGTCGACATTGACAATGTGCCCACCTGCGGTATTCTGCAAGCCAAAACCATGGTCGCAGAGTGGTCGTCATGGTCGCCGGACGTGTCGGCTTTTGTTGGATTCTACTATCCGAAACAATACTTCCACGCATGAAGTGGATCTGTGCCTGCTGTCTCTTGGTCCTGATCGCATGCCGGGAGGAGCCACCGGAGTTGCCGTTGTCTGACCAGGAACTCATCACGATCCTGGTCGATCTGCACCTGGCCGAGGGAGCCATGCAGCGTGTGCCTGCCGAATGGAAGGACAGCATCGGGGCGGAAGTCCGTGCCCGGATCGCAGTACAGCACGGCATGACCCCGGAGGAGATCGAAACCTTGATCGGACGTCTGCAATTAGTGCCGGAGAAGAGTATGATGCTTTACGATTCAGTAATCGCCCGGCTGGACGGTAGTAAGACTTCCGAAAAGTGATGAAGGCGCTGATCAACCGCATATTTGAATTCAAGAATCTGAGTGCGCACAGCATCTCGATCGTCTCCGCTGCGATCCTGACCCTGTTTGGCGCGACCTGGTACGTCACAGCGAATCTGGTGGAAGGCCACGCATTGCATGTCGGATTTCTATTAGCAATTGTGGTCACCACTGCCGGCTTCAGCTATATCCTGATCCGGACCATTCTCGAAAAATATATTTACCGGCGGATCAAACTGATCTACAAGACCATCCGGAAAGCCAAGGTATCCATGCCCCAGAAATCCCTTGATCTCAGTGAATCGTCGGTCCTCGATCAGGTCGAGGAGGAGGTGGCGGAATGGGCAGAGGAACGTGAGCGCGAGATCAACACCCTGAAAACTCTGGAGCAGTACCGGAAACGGTTTTTGGGGAACGTTTCACATGAGCTGAAGACGCCGATCTTCAGCATTCAGGGATATATCCATACGCTGCTCGACGGAGGGTTGCGCGATGAGACGGTGAATGAGAAATATCTGGCACGTGCTGCCAGCAATGTGGAGCGCCTGCTGACCATTGTTCAGGACCTGGAGGCCATTTCCAAGCTCGAGTCGGGTGAGCTGATCCTGGAGATCCAGGAATTCGATATCAAGGATCTGGTGCATGAAGTGTTTGCCGATGTGGAGATCAAGGCCAAGGAGAAGGACATCCAGCTCAAATTCAAGGAAGGGGCCGAGCGCAGCTTCATGGTCAAGGGTGATCGCGAATATATCCGCCAGGTCTTCAACAACCTGATCGTCAATTCCATTAAATACGGCCGGGAGGGCGGGGTCACCAAGGTCAGCTTTTACGACATGGACCGACAGGTGCTGATCGAGGTGTCGGATGACGGGATCGGCATCGCTGAAAAACACCTCAACCACCTGTTTGACCGCTTCTATCGGGTCGACAAGAGCCGCTCGCGCGTGCTAGGCGGCTCAGGGCTTGGCCTGTCGATTGTCAAGCATATCCTCGAAGCACACAATCAAACCATCAATGTGCGCAGCACACCGGATGTCGGTTCAACATTCGGCTTCACACTGGATAAGGCATAACGCCGATCAGGCAGGTTCATCCGTATAGGCCGGGACCGCTACGTCGTCGATCTGAGGAAGGATCGCGTCTCGTACCTGATAGAATTCCGGAAGGTCCGCTTCCGGCATCGGCTCTGGCGGCGGGAGGTTTTCGCGCAGGTGGTCTACCTGACGGCCGTTCTTCCAGAACCGGAAACAGACATGGGGCCCCGTAGCCAGGCCTGTCGCCCCGACATAACCGATCACTTCGCCCTGTGACACACGGCGTCCCGGTGTGATCCCGCGGGCAAATTTGCTCATGTGCAGGTATTGGGTCTCATACGTCTCGTCGTGACGGATCTTGACATAGTTGCCGTTGCCTCCGGTGTAGCCAGCTTTGGTGACGGTCCCGTCGGCCACGGCCATGATCGGAGCGCCGTAGGGAGCGGCATAGTCGGTGCCGTAGTGTCCCTTGTAGCGCTTGAGGATCGGATGGAACCGCCGCGAACTGTAGCGCGACGAGATGTAGGCGTAGCGCACGGGTGACTTGAGAAAGGCGCGTTTCATCGGCCGGCCCTCGAGATCAAAGAAGCCCGAGTAGGCACGTCCGTCAAAGTGGATCGAGTAGTCTTCCTTGCCGCCGGAACTAAACCAGGCACCCAGCAGGTCGCCTACACCCACGGGCACGCCATCGACGTATTTCTGCTCATAGACCAGCTTGAAGGCATCTCCTTTTTGTACATGATAAAAACTGACCGTCCAGGCCAGGGCATCCTCCATCCGTGCGATCAGCGCGTGGCGATGACCGATCTCCTCCATCGCATCCCAGAGGGAGGAGGTGATGGTCCCGCCCGAACTGGTCAGGCAATATTCCACATCGCGCTCGATCACTTCGACACAAGGCTCCTCATAGATATGGAAGCGGACAAATTCCGTGGCGCTCGGTTCGTAGACGAAGCAGTCCAGCAGACCGGTGCCTTTGCGCTTTACCAGAGCGTACGGCTTGCCTGCTCTTAACCGGCGCACGCTAAAGATCTCTTCGGCTTCCCTGGCCAGCGCGTCGATCTGGTCGTAGGGGACCCCTTGTGCTGCCAGGATATCACCCAAGAACTGGTTGGGCTGCAGGGTATCCCGGTGTACGTCAAAACTGTCCAGATTGAAGTGATAACTGAATTGCGGTGGGATGGGAACGCCAGGATCGACGTCCGCCGACATCCGGGGAGAGAGGAGTGTCTTGGCCACCAACCCGCCTGCCAGTAGCAGCAGGACGGCAAGGATGAGATAGGTCGTGTTTCTGCGCTGCATGCCGAAGCCCCGGAGATTGCGCTCCAAAAGTAAGGGCAAATGATTGAATTTCAGTACATGTATGTGTTAAGACGTGGCACCGGTTCCGCGGAGATAGTAAATGAGATCAGTGGAAGGTGGTCGTCCCAGCCCCAGCTGTCTGACAAAAACGGTGATCTGACCCCGGTGGTATGTGGAGTGGTTGAAACAATGTTGCAGCATCTCGGCACGGGTATTCCGGCAGGTCGTGCCGCCCAGGGTCATGTAGTCGATCTCTGCATTGAGTTGGGTTTCGGAGAGGGCCTGTGTATAGGATGCGAGTTGGCCGGTGTGTTGTGGCATTGCGACCAGCAACTGGCTGTTGTCACCCCGATATTGCTCACTTGGAAATGCTGAGGGGCTCTCTCCCTGTACCCGCTGCAGCCAGACGACCTCAGCGTCCCAGATGTGCAGCAGGGTGGCGCGGATAGATGGGAAACTGCTGGAAACAGGCGTGCTGAGCTGTGCCGGATCTACACCTTCCAGGAACGTACACTGGACCTTGTTTGCCCACAGGTTGTAGTTGGCTAACAACTGGATGTGACGCCGGAGCATTCGTCGTTGGTTTGCAATGAAGATAGCAAGGTTTGTCACACAGGAAATGGCCCGGTACGTCTCAATGTCGGGGCCTTGCGTTCGCCCGGCATGGGCGCAATTGACGTACCTTTGGCGCGCATGATCTATCGCCAGCATACACTCAATTGCCGCGGACGCCTGCTCACCATTGGGCAGCCGATTGTCATGGGCATCCTCAATGTGACGCCGGATTCCTTTTATGATGGCGGCGCCCTTCCGACGACCGACGCGGCTGTGGAGCGCGCGGGCATCATGCTTGACGAGGGGGCGACCATTCTCGATATCGGCGCATGCTCGACCCGGCCGGGTGCCGGGGAGACCAGTGAGCAGGAGGAGCTGGAGCGTCTCTTGCCGGTCTTGCAAGCTGTGATCCGGGCTTTTCCCGAAGCTTTGATCTCTGTCGACACCTACCGGGCTGCGATCGCCGACGCCGCACTGGCAGAAGGTGTCCACCTGATCAACGATATTTCAGGAGGTGTCCTGGACCCGGCCATGATCGACATTGTCGCCAGCTACGGCGCACCGTTTATCTGCATGCACATGCAGGGAACGCCGCGAACCATGCAGGACAACCCGCAGTACGACGACGTCGCGGGGACGGTACTGCGGTATTTTGTCGAACGTTTGCGTGTACTGCGTGCTGCCGGAATGACCGACATCCTGATCGATCCCGGTTTTGGTTTTGGCAAAACTGTGGATCACAATTATTCACTTCTGGCGAAACTCGGGATCTTCAAATTTCTGGAGGTACCCATTGTGGCCGGTGTCAGCCGTAAGTCGATGATCTGCAAGGTGCTTGGTATCTCGCCACAACGCGCCCTCAACGGTACAACAGCATTGCACATGCTGGCGTTGGAAAGAGGTGCCTCGGTGCTGCGCGTGCACGACGTCCGTGAGGCCATGGAAGTGATCGCGTTGTACCGGCGCTACCATGTCGCCCTGGGCCGGGATGCCGGACCGGAAGTCCTGTAGATCAGGGTATTCCATGATACATCAGGTTAAGATGTGGTTAATAACAGATGGAAGCATGGAGGTGCGGGTAATTGCGTGTACATTGATTGTTAAGCAAGTGCAGGGTTCGCAAGGATGACGAAAGAACGACGCAAAGGCCGATTTTGGAACAGGCTGGGGATCGCCCTGCTCATCCCCGTGCTTGCCCTGTTGTCGCTGTCATTTATCGTCCACATCCCGCTGGTCCAGACCTGGGGTATTCGTCAGATCAGTACCTATATCAGCAAGAAGACGAAGAGTGAAGTTGACATTCGCAGATTTGACTTCAACATTTTCAAGCACTTTGAGCTCAACGATTTCTATGTGGCAAAGCCAGGCCAACCGGCTGACACGCTGATCTATGCCGAGCGCCTGCGTGTGAGGTTTACAAATTTGCTCTCACTCACCAAGAACCGGCTTACGATTCGCGACGTACGGCTTGATGATGCACTACTCGATTTTGAAAAAGAGCCCGGTGCTGAAATGCACACCCTGGCCATCGTGTTGTCAAGACTTTTTGAAAACAAGCCCGACCAGCCGACGCGCGAGGGCAAGCTGGCCATGCGTGTGGGGACGGTGGCGGCAACAGACCTTGCCATGCGCTATGACGACCGGCATGCCCAAAGCCGCCATGTCTACCGCGTACCCGCACTGGAGGTGGCGATCGACATCGTGGATTTCCGCACCCGCGAACTTATCGTGGACGACATTCAGATGGATGGAGCCTTTATCCGTGTGGAGAGCTATGGAGAAGCAGGAGCCGTCGAGCGGACCCCGGCCCCTGATTCCACTGGCTGGCGTATCACCATGTGTCATGCCGGGGTAACCAACGGTGCATTCCAACTGATCAATCCGTCTCCAACTCCGCGGCTGGTCGGAATGGATTACAATCAGCTCGATGTGCGGTCGGTCGATCTGTCGCTCGATGACTTTTGGATGCAGGGCATGCATATCGGAGGGATCGTGGGGCATCTGAGTCTGGTCGAATCGTCGGGATTTGAGATCACCTCCTTTGAGGCTCTGGAAGTGGCCATCAGTCCGCAGGAGATCGTATTGAATGAATTCCAGCTCCAGACACCACAAAGTACCCTGAGCAGATCCCTGGTGTTCCGGTTTGATGACATACGCGAGGTCAATTCCTTTGCAGATGATGTGGAGATGATCGGGGTCTTTGACGAATCGCGGATTGCCATCGACGATCTGCTTTTGGCTATTCCCGTGTTGCAGGACAATGCGTTTTTTGTGCAGAATGCCGACGAGGACATCGTGCTCAACGGTGTGGTACGCGGCTCGCTCAATCGCCTGCGGGGCGAGTCACTGGAGGCAACGATCGGTCCGCTGGCGTTCAAGGGCGCGTTCCGGTCGCGCAATCTCACGATTCCTGACGAACAGATCCTCAACCTGACTGTCGACGATGCCACGTTTAGTGCCGATGCGCTCAACGAAACGCTGCCGGGCCTCGCTCTGCCAGCCCAGTTTCGCAAGCTCGGCCGGATACGCTTCGAAGGCAGATTCGACGGGTTCTTCCAGGACTTTGTGGCCTTCGGTTCTGTGCGCTCCCGGATCGGAAATGCGAACCTCGACATGCGCCTCGATTTGAAACCAGGCAGGACGCTGGCACAGTACTCTGGCAATATCGAACTGGTCAACTTTGATCTTCGCACATGGACCGACAACCCGGACCTGGGCACGATCCGCATGGAGGCGCACGTGCGTGAAGGGCGCGGTTTGACCGCCGAGTCAGCCAATGTGCGCCTCGATGGAAAGATCCACGCGGTCACCTACAAAGGCTACGTCTACGAGGATGTGCAACTCAATGGCCTGCTCGACAAGAATTTCTTTGACGGTTCCATGGTGATCGAGGATGACAATATTAACCTGAGTTTTCTGGGCTCTGTGGATTTTAGCGAGTCTGCCCCGAATTTTGATTTTGAAGCGCAGGTGCGCAATGTGGATTTCCAGGCACTGAATCTGACCGAAGAACCACTTACCCTGTCGGGGCTCTTTGATGTGGCCGGATCGTTTGAAAGCATCAACGCGATTGACGGCCGGGCAACGGCGAGCAAGGTTGTTCTCACACGTGGCACCGCAGAACGGTACACGCTGGATACGATCAATCTGGTGTCGCAGCGCAGTGCCCGCGGAGAGCGTGTCATGAACATCCAGTCAGATTATGTCAATGGTTTGATCCGCGGTCAGTTCGACTTTCGCAATGTATATCCGCAGATTGTGACCACACTCAACCTGGCCTATCCGGACCGGATACCACCGCCGCCACAACCGCCGGATTCAGCTGCTGTGGCTGCGGATATGATGTTTGACCTCGTTTTCAACGACCCCCAGGAATGGATCGCGCTATTGGAACTGCCCAATTTTACCTTTCGCGATGTGCGGCTGGTCGGTGATATCGATACGCGCAACAACGACCTGCGCCTCAACTTTAACATCCCGGCCCTGCACGTTGGGAATTTGAATGTGTATGAAGCGCGCGGTTCAGTGCAGTCGCTGGGAATGGAGGCCAGCGGCTCGATGGACATTACCGCCTTTGATATTGACGAGAAGCACTTCTTTGATGATCTGAGCTTGGACTTCTCGGGTAGCAATCGCCATCTGGACTGGCATTTTGTGACCGACGACCTCCTCGTTTCGGTCAACAAACTGGATTTGCGCGGATCGATCACGCAGGACGAACAAGGTACCTACACCGCGCGGATCGAACCGCAGGACCTGGTCCTGTTCAACGACCCCTGGCGGCTTAATCCGGACAACCGTGTGATCTGGAATGCCAAATCGATCATGATCTCCGATTTTACGCTGCAACACGCTGAGGAGCGCATCAGCCTCCGGAGTGTGGACCGGCGCGGCATCCTGCTTGATGTGGAAGGATTTGACGCCAGATATGTCAACCAGCTGTGGACCTATGACAACCTCAGTTTCGGTGGTGGCTACAGCCTCACACTGATGATTGAAGATATCTTCGAACGCAAAGGATTCTATACCTGGCTGGCGGTCCCGGAGCTGGCGATCAATGGAGAATCCTATGGGACCCTGGTGCTCGACGGGCGGATGGAAGTGGCCGGTCTTCCGGTGGAAATGTCGGTCAATCTTGACGAAACTGATTCGCATATCAGGGCAGACGGCTGGTACTATCCGCCGCTCGATGAAGTGCCAGAAGAATTGCGCAATACGCTCGACATGAACATCCGTCTCGATACCTTCCCGCTCCAGTTCCTGGAGTACATCCTGGGAGACGGCATCCGCAATACACGCGGGAGTCTGATCGGCGACATGCGTCTGCACGGACCGATGAGCCGGCTCGACATGGAGGGCACACTGAGGACCATGGAAGGCGCCACCACCGTGAGCTATCTGGGTGCCCGGTACACATTTCATGATCAAATCATTCAGCTGACCGGGGACAGGATCTCCATGGACGGCGCCGAGATCCGGGACAGGAATGGCAATATCGGGCGGGTAACGGGAGGATTGACACACCAGCTCTTTTCTGATTTCGGTCTGGACGCGCGGATTACGGCAAACCGACTGATCGCTCTCAATACCACCAAGCAGGACAATCCGTTGTACCATGGATTCGGGATCGGCAGCATCGATGCCCGTTTTTCCGGCACCACTTCGAGACCCAATATTTCGGTGGATGCCACGGCACTGGCAGGCACCCGGGTGGCGATCACGGTTGAGCAGAATGGAGTAGAGGGAGAAGAGACGTTTATCCGTTTTGTCAAAAAGGATTCGACCGGTACCGTGACCGTGGAAAGTGATGAACAGCTCATCACCGGGATGAACTTTGACATGAACCTGTCCATGACGCCGGAAGCTCAGGTCGAGATCATTTTTGACGAGCGCACCGAAGATATCATCAAGGTGACCGGCCAGGGAGACTTGCAACTGGAGATCACGCGCTCGGGTGATTTCACTATGTATGGCCTGTACGAACTTGCGCAGGGTGACTACCTGTTCACCAACTTTGTACTCAACAAGCCGTTTGAAATTGTGCCTGGAGGCACGCTGCGCTGGACCGGTGATCCGTTTGACGCACAAATGGATATTCAGGCGACTTACACCGGCCTGCGGACCTCCTTGCGTACGTTTCTTGAAGAATATCTCATTAATGCCTCTCCCCAGGCGAAGGAGGAGGCAAGCCTCAAGCGCAGTGTGGAACTCACCATGTACCTGACAGGGTCGCTGCTTGAACCG
Organism: Saprospiraceae bacterium; assembly: GCA_033720735.1. Taxonomy (GTDB): domain Bacteria; phylum Bacteroidota; class Bacteroidia; order Chitinophagales; family Saprospiraceae; genus B8-G4. Next base: position 4,812 of record JAWWBX010000017.1, on the reverse strand, counting down.
TCGATCAATTTTTCCATCCGGTTTCCGGAGCTGACCGGTGAGTTGGCCGGGTATGCCGACAGCAAGCTCAGGATCCTCGAGTCAAACCAGAATGCACTCAACGAGCAAGTGTTCGGTCTCCTGTGGGCGGGTACCTTCCTGCCATCCAACGTGCTGCAGAACAGCAGTACCACACAACTGGCTGGCAGCGGTATCTACAACACATTGAGTGAGTTCTTCTCGACCCAGTTGTCTCAGTTCCTGTCGGAGTTCCTTGAACGGGCAGTGGAGGATGTCGACTTCATCTCAGGCATCGATTTTGACGTCGGGTATAACAAGTCGTACGATTTTGACTTGCAGGACTACTCCTACTCGGAGTGGGAGCTGCGCATGAAGAACCGCCTGTTTGATGACCGCATTATCCTGGACGTGGGAGGCAACTACATCACCGACAGCCCGGTCATCCCATCCGGCACCTATTTCGCCGGTGATTATGCCCTGGAATATGTCCTTACCGCCGATCGGCGGCTCAAGATCCGGTTCTATCACCGCAATGAATGGACGATCGAGGGGCGCAAAAGCAAAGTTGGACTTGGGTTGTCGTACCGTCGCGAGTTCGACAGCTTCGGAGAATGGCTCCAAGGACTCGACCGCGAGGCCAAAAAACTCAAGAAAAACACCGAAACAACGCCTTCTCCGGACATCAACGACTGATAAAGTCCGCGCGGGCCCGGTGGCGCAGCAAATGATCTGCCAGCACCAGTGCGCACATGGCTTCCACGATGGGTACTGCCCGCGGCACCACGCACGGATCGTGCCTGCCCTTCCCCTCAAGTTCCACCTCCTGGCCCGATTGGTCGATCGTACGCTGTGTTTGCATGAGCGTGGAAACGGGCTTGAAGGCTGCCCGGACGATGATCTCCATGCCATTGCTAATGCCGCCCTGTACGCCCCCGGAATGGTTGGTGGTAGTGCGCACACCCTCGTCGGTCTGAACAAAGGGATCGTTATGCGCCGATCCCTGCATCGCTGCGCCGGCAAAGCCTGATCCGATCTCGAACCCCTTGCAGGCGTTGATACTCAAAATGCCCTTTCCGAGATCGGCGTGTAGCCGGTCGAATACCGGTTCACCCAGACCGGCGGGTACCCCGGTGATGACACACGCGATGACCCCCCCGAGGGAGTCACCGAGGTCGCGCACGCGTTCGATCTCTGCCTGCATGCTGGCTGATGTCGCCGGGTCGGGGCACCTGACCAGTGAAGCTTCTACTTCGGCGAGAGGCCACTGACGGTCCGCGCCTGTCATGGCCACAGTGCCCACCTGGCGGACGTAACCGCCAATCTCGATACCCATGCTGCGCAGCATGACTTTGGCGACGGCGCCGGCTGCGACACGGGCTGCAGTCTCCCGGGCCGATGCCCTTCCGCTGCCTCTTACATCCCGAATGCCGTACTTGGCCTCGTAGGTGTAGTCAGCATGGGACGGCCGGTAAGTGGTTGCGACATGCGTGTAATCGGCAGGCCTGGCATCCCGGTTCGCGATCCAGATGGTCAACGGCGCGCCAGTCGTCTGTTCGCCGAGCACACCAGACAGGATTTCAAACTCCTCGGTCTCCTGGCGCTGGGTGGTGAGTGCACTCTGACCGGGCCGGCGACGGCGCAATTCAGACTGAATGAATGACATGTCGAGCTGCAGCCGCGCGGGGCAACCATCGATCACCACGCCGATCCCTTTGCCATGGGACTCACCAAAGGTGGTCACCCGGAAGATCTCCCCGAAACTATTGCCGGCCATCCACGTTGATTTCAGGTGAAAGTAAGGCTTTCGAAATATTCATGTTTATTTTGCACTCCGCCCTGTTGCCATGCGTGTAATCCCTTCATCGGCTCTGGAAATCCTTGAGTTTCACAAGGTCCTCGCTTTGGTCGGCGAGCGCTGCACCGGGGAGGTGGCCAGACAGAAGTGTAGCGGTATCGTGCCTAGGGAAGATGCCCGGTGGATCCGCGAAGAACTCATGATCGCTGGTGATGCGATGCGCATCCATGAGGAGCAACTGACGGTGATCACGGGCGCTTACCCCAGGCTGGAAGATGTGCTCGACCAGCTGCGGGTCGATGGACTGGTGGTACCCGGAGAAGAGCTCATTGACCTGCTGGCGGTACTCCTGCAGGTGCGTGATGTCCTGACCTTTTTCAACTCGGAGCATGGTGAGCGCTTTCCGCATCTGGCCGGTTTGAGTTCCGGTTTGCCGGACCCCGCTGACGCCATCAACGCAATGACTGCCGTGCTGGACGAGGAAGGCCAGGTACGGCCCGATGCGTCAGACACGCTGCGGTCGTTGGCCAAATCGCTGGCAGCGAGAAGACGGCAGGGAGACCAGCTTTTTGAAAAGGTGATTCGGAAATATGCCGACCAGGGCTGGTTGTCGGATACCCTGGAAAGCATGCGCAACGGAAGACGGGTACTGGCTGTGATTTCTGAGCGCAAGCGCCAGATCCGCGGGATCATTCATGACCAGTCTGCCACCGGTAAAACCGCTTTCGTTGAACCGGAGGAACTCATCGAGGTCAACAATGATGTGATCGAGATACAGGGGGCGATCAGGGCTGAGGAGCGCCGCATTCTGCTTGAGCTCTGTGACCAGCTCAGGCCATCGGTCCCGTATTTTGCAGTTGCCGAAGACGTGTTGTCCGAAATTGATCTGTACCTGGCCAAGGGACGCTTGGGTATGGCACTCAAGGGCGCATGCCCGGAGATCTCCGACCAGCCGGTCTTGCATATTGAGCAGGGACGCCATCCGCTGCTCTTCCTGAAGAACAGAGAGGGAGGTAAAACCACGGTACCCTTCGATCTGCACTTGCAGAAAGGCAATCGGATCTTGTTGCTGAGCGGCCCCAATGCGGGGGGAAAGTCGATCCTGATGAAATCGGTAGGGCTGATGCAGGTGATGGTTCAGTCTGGTTTGCCGATTCCTGCAGACGCGCGCTCCGAGTTTGGAGTATTCGAAAAGCTCTGCGTCGAATTGGGTGACCGCCAGTCGATTGAGAATGACCTCAGCACCTACAGCTCGCGGCTCCAGGACATGAAGGAGTTCGTCGCGGCAGCCACAGATCGCACGCTGGTGCTGATCGACGAGTTTGGCTCCGGTACGGATCCCAAATTGGGCGGCGCGATTGCTGAGGCGATCCTCGATGCATTGATCAAGCGCGGTGTGCATGGCGTGCTGACCACCCATTATTCAGAACTGAAAGTGTATGCCTTTCGCAAAAAAGGCGTGGTCAATGGTGCGATGGTCTTCGACCAGGAGTCCATGGCGCCGAGCTATCAGCTGAGAGTGGGTGTCCCCGGCAGCTCATTTGCTTTTGAGATCGCCGAGCGGACAGGGTTGCCGAAAGAGGTCCTCGGTTACGCCCGGAAGCGCGCTGGCAAGCAGACCCGCGCCCTCGAGGACTTGCTGATAGATCTGGAGCGGCAAAAGCATGCGCTTTCAGAGAAACTGAAGGCGGTGCGCGAGCAGGAGCGCAATCTGGACAAACTGGTCAGGAACTACGAACGGTTGCAACAAGACCTCACGGCACAGCGCAAGAAATTTCGCCTCGAGCAAAAGGAGCGCGACTACCAGCACATTTCCCAGCTCAACCGGGAGCTGGAGAAGTCGGTGCGGGCGATCCGCGAGTCACACAACCTGGAAGCTGCGCAAAAAGAATTGCATCGCATCAAAAAAGCGCGGGAGGAAGTGCGTCAGGAGATCGGCGAGATCAACGCGGCGCTGGCTCAGGAGCGATCCGCCAATGTCGCCTGGCGCGTCGGGGATTTTGTCAAAGTGCAAAATGGACTGCATACCGGCCAGATCGAACGGCTCGAGAAGAACCAGGCAACGGTGATCATCGGCCAACTCCGCATGAATGTGCCTGTCACCGATCTTACACCTGCAGGAGATCCCCTCGAGATCAACCCGCGGGCCTCGGTGCAACATGACCTGGCACGTGAACCTGTCGGCCAGTTCAACCCTCTGCTTGATATTCGGGGGTTGCGGGCTGATGAGGCCGGAGAACTGCTTGAGAAATTCCTGGATGGCGCGTTGATGTCAAACACCTCGCCGGTCCGGATCATTCACGGCAAGGGAACGGGAGCGCTGAGGCGCCTGGTCGTTGACAAATTGAAGGAATATCCAGTCGTTGAAACCCGCCATCCCGAGGATCAGGCAGGCGGTTCCGGAACGACGATCGTGGAATTCTAACGCTGGTAGATCTCGACGCCGGCGAAGTGAAAAGCACCTTCGATCGCTGCATTCTCATCTGAATCGGCACCATGGATGGCATTGGCACCCACATCCCGGGCGTACAGCGCGCGGATGGTGCCTGGGGCGGCTTTGGCCGGATCGGTAGCGCCGATCAGTGTGCGAAAATCCTCCACGGCATTGTCCTTCTCCAGAATGGCGGCGACGATCGGTCCTGATGACATGAATTCGACCAGCTCGCCATAAAAGGGACGCTCGCGGTGTACCGCATAGAATTGCGCCGCTTTTTCGGGAGAAAGCTGCGTCAGCTTCATGGCGACAATGCGAAATCCTGCTTCATTGATCTTGGCCAGGATGGCTCCGATATGTCCGTCGCGCACAGCGTCGGGTTTGATCATGGTGAATGTTCTGTTTCCAGCCATTTCTTGATTTGTTTCGAAATTTGAGGTGCAAATGTAAGACAATTGGCGTGTCGCGGAACAACAGCACCGCGGATTTTGTATTTGGGATAACGGGATTTAAATCACAACTTCGCGCCCCTGATGGGACTGACGCAACGAGACATCGAGGAGATACGGGCTCAACTTGAACT
>JAWWBX010000016.1:0-29517 GCA_033720735.1 Saprospiraceae bacterium | reverse complement strand
GGGTAAGGTTGTACATACGGTAGAAGGCGACTATGCAGCAGGTCACAATGAAGTGAAGCTGTCGCAGAAGAGCCTGAGCGCCACTGGTGTTCTGTACTACCGACTGGACGCTGACGACTTTACAGCAACGAAGAAGATGGTTGTGATCGAATAAGATCAAGCCTTCTCGATAAGAAAAAAAGGCCACCTCGCACGAGGTGGCCTTTTTTTATCTTTAGCTACCAACACAACCGGAACTGTCTTGAATCTCTCACTCCGGATCGCATCGTGCATCGCAGGCCTTATGATGCTGCAAACAGCATCCGCTCAGGTGTTTGTAGACCGTGACCCCGCTGGCATGCCCATTCAGCATGACGGAACCAGCGTGGCCCCGCTCGACCCGTTGTCTGTCGGCACCGGCGCCGCCTGGTTTGACGCGAATGCGGACGGCCACCTCGATCTGTATATCACCATGCGCACGGGCAACAACCTGTTGTACCTGGGGGACGGGAACGGTGGGTTTGTCGAGTCTGCCGTGGCATTTCAGGTCCATGACCCCACAGGGGACGGCTCCGGCGTGGCCGTTGCCGACTTCAACAATGACGGCTATGATGACCTCTTTCTGGCTAACTCCAGGAGTGACCGTCTCCTGCGCAACGACGGTGGGACAGGATTTACGGATGTCACGGCTATCGCAGGAATCGATCTGACGGACGAATCACGCGGCACCTCTGCCTCTTGGGCAGATTACGATCTGGACGGGTATGTCGATCTTTACATCGCCAATCACGTCCCGATGTCGGGCGCCGGAAATGCCGACACCCAGGATCACCTTTACCGTAACAACGGCGATGGAACGTTTACGGATGTTTCCGGCCTCCTTGCCGATGCCGGCACGATCACCGGCGCGACATTTATTGGCGGATGGATGGATTACGATCTGGACGGGGATGCAGACCTGATCGTCATCAACGACTGTGTGACACCCAATTACATCCCGAATCAGGTGTTCAGAAATGATGGCGATACGCATCCGGTCCTCGACTGGAATTTCACGGAGGTGAGCCCGCTGCTAGGTGTGGATTCATGCGCCAATGGGATGGGGCTGGCGATGGGTGATTATGACCGGGATGGCATGCCCGACTACTTTTTCTCCAACATTGGATCCACGATCCTCTTTCAGAACACCGGGGCCGGTTTTGTCGATGCTTCGGTGTCGGCCGGAACCGGCGGGCAGCCGTGGCCGCTGTTCTCCTGGGGCACCTGTTTCTTCGACGCCGACCTCGATGGCTGGGAGGACCTGTTTGTCGTTTTCGGATCGCATCACTTCGACTCGGCAACAGATCCGCACTATGACCAGTTCTTTCTTAACGATGGCAACGGCGTCAGCTTTACCAACCGTTCGGGAGATCTGAATCTGGCTGATTCCATGCGGGGCCGGACGGTCGTGGTTGGAGATTATGACCGTGACGGCGACCGGGATCTTGCGATCATCAACTATGGAGAAGACATCCGCATCAAGGAAAACGACCTCGTGCATGCACATCACTATCTGGATATCAAACTGCATGGCACCAAGAGTAACCGGAACGGGATCGGGGCCCGCCTGCGCATTCGGACCCCGGACGGGGATGTCCAGTGGCGGCAACTGTACAGCGGTTCCAGCCTCGGGGGCGGCGACGAGCTGACGGTTCATTTCGGATTGGGAACGAACGACCGGGTGGATACCCTCCATCTTTTTTGGCCGGGTGCTACCGTGCCGCAGGTCGTGACCGACATCATGGCCGATCAGCGCATCACCATCCGGGAGTATGACCCCGGGGCCGCGTCGATCACCTTTCAGGATGTAGCGACTGCCCTGGGAGTGGATGGTGCATGTGGCTTGTGTTCGACGGGCAACGGTGTCAGCTTTGCGGACTTCAATGGTGACGGCCGCGACGATCTGACATTCGGGACCCAGGCTGGCGACAGCGTCCTGTTCTATGTCAACAACGGCAGCGGATTTGACAAGTTGCCGTCCCTGGTCAATGCCACGGAGAGAAACATGACACCGCTCTGGTTTGACTACGACAATGACGGTGACAAGGACCTGCTGCTCGCCAATTTCCAGGGGCAAAACCGGCTGTACCGCAACGATGGGAATTTGAGCCTGACGGAGATCACCGCGACGTGTGGTTTGCTCAGCCAAATCGATCCTACCTACAGCGCCTGTGCAGCGGACTATGACCAGGATGGCGACCTGGACTTTTATTTGGGCAACTGGTTTTCGACGACCTACACGAATTACCTGTACCGTAACGATGGGTCGGATACATTTACCGAGGTCGGCGTTGCTGCGGGCGTCGATGATTCACTTAACCTGACGCTGGCATCGGGGTTTTTTGACTACAACAATGACGGGTGGGTCGACCTGTATAATTCGCAGGATCGGCACTTCAGTTTCAATTCACTGTTTCACAATAATGGTGACGGAACATTTGCCGACGTGAGTGCCCAATCCAATACGGACATTGGGATTGACGCCATGAACGTCGGTATTGGTGACTACAACAATGATGACTTTATGGACATCTACGTCACCAACACGGTGGGTGCGCAGGACAATACGCACCCGTACAATGTGCTGCTCAGGAACAATGGCAACGGCACGTTTACCGAGGCGGCGGCAGACGTCGGGGTTGAGATGTTTGACGTGACCTGGGGAGGCAATTTTGTGGATGTAGATCTGGACCGGGATGTCGACCTCTACGTCAGTGCGATGCACCAGACGGCAACCAGTTCAAGCGATTTGTTTATCAATCAGTTTCCGCTGGATACCTTCATCGCGATCGAGCCGCCTGGTATGGAGAGTGATACGATGAACAGTTTTGCCAATGCGATCGGCGATATTGACAATGACGGCCGGCCTGACATTGCCGTCAACAACGGGAACTACTTCGGTCAGGTCAACAAATTCCAGCTCTGGCGGAATACCAGCAATCTTGACGGGCATTGGCTCAAGATCCGCCTGCGTGGCATCGAGAGCAACCGCGATGCGGTCGGGAGCAAGATCGAATTCTTCATTGACGGACAAAAGTACATTCGCTACACCCAGTGCGGGTCGGCCTATATTTCACAGAACTCGTTTACCGAAATGATCGGAACGGGTACCCACCACACGATCGATTCGTTGCGGGTGATCTGGCCAAGTAGTGGAAAGACCACCACGCTGTACCAGGTGGTGACTGACCGTACCATCGACATCTATGAAACGGATGTCATCTATGTCAACAGAACGGCGGCGGGGGGTAATAATGGCCTGTCGTGGCCGGATGCATTCACAGACCTGAACGATGCGCTCGCGTTTGCCAGCGAAAGTCACATCAAGGAGATCTGGGTAAAGGCTGACACCTATACACCGCACGCCAATGACCGGACCCGCAGTTTCGAATTGGTGGATGGCGTCGCGATATACGGTGGTTTTAACGGGACGGAGACGTTGCGGTCGCAGCGCAACCCCGCGCTCAACCCGGTGATACTCAGCGGCGAGATCGGAGCTGCGGGTGCCCAAGACAATGCGTACCATGTTGTCCGCGTCCCCAGTGACGTCATGGATTGTCTGCTCGACGGGGTCATCATCACCGCCGGGTATGCCGACGGATCCCCAGGCCAGAACGACCGCGGGGGAGGGATCTTTTGCCAGGGAGCGTTGACCTGCATGAATGTGGAATTGACCGCATGTTATGCAGTGGGCTACGGAGCTGCTATCTTCGCAGACGGCTGGCGCGCAGTGGTACATCTGCAGGATGTCACCCTCGACAATCATGTTGCGGCACCAGACGGGTTGATCACGGGCACGTCGCTCGCGACCATTAAAATTTCCGGCACGAATGAAGTCAAGCAGTAAGTCCATTTATTCTTTCTTTCGGCTCCTTGTGGTCACCATGTTGCTCTGGTCAGCATGCCAGCAATCAGCCCCCGATCAGAACTCGGAGGAGCCGGCACAGCGGATCGTCCTCAATTCGCTTGATGAGACCAAAGTATTCGTACAAAATGACCTTGCGCAGCCAATACCTGATGACTATGCGATCCCATCGTACATCTCCTCCGGGCTCCCTGTTACGCAAGTCTATGATTCGCTGCAACAGCGTTATCCCCAGTTTTATGGGCTGGAGGGTGAGTCGTACCTGCAGGCGATTATGGCGGCTCCGGAGCAGTATCTGCGCATGAGTCTCGAAAACAAGGCGATCCGCCGCTATTACGATCCCAATTCTCGTTACTAGTTACGCGCGTTGCGGATCATGGCATCGAGGATCTCCTTGACCAGCTTGTAACATAGTGCCGCGGTGATTCCACGGCAATCCTGTAGCGGGTTGTATTCGACCAGGTCGGCGCCAATGATCGGTTGATCAATGGCCTGGATCCACCGGATCAAGGTGGCCGGCGCAACGCCGCCTGCCTCGCGATGTGAAACTCCTGGGGCAAAGCCGGGGTCGATCACATCAATGTCGAGCGACAGGTAAATGGGACCAGGTATGGCGGCCGGCTCGAATTTGTCGAGTTCCTGCATGGTGATGATCTCCGCGCCGAAACGGACTGCCTGTTCCCGCTGATGCGGGGTCATGGTCCTGATACCCACCTGCGTCAAACCTCGCGCCAGTCCTCGCTCCATGACCCGGGCAAACGGGCAGGCGTGGGAATACGGATTGCCATCGAGTTGGTCGTAGAGGTCGCCATGCGCATCGAAATGGAGAATATGAAACGCACCACGGGTGTCGTGGGTGGCCTGGATCAACGGGAACGAAATGGAGTGATCGCCACCCAGAAACAAGCACTGTCCGAAGCCTGTCAGTTCTTTACACGCCAGCGGATAAATCGCCTCGTAGGATCCTGGCCGGAGAATGGGTCCGAAAGAAAGCCGGGATCCAACGACTTCGCGTTCTGACTCTGCGAAGGGATTATAGGCCGTGCTCAGTATCTCTTCACGGATCCGACCCGGAGCCAGGGCCGGCCCGCGCAGATAGGATGACTGCGCGTCGAAGGCGATCCCGACAATGCGAACTGAATGCATGATCAACCTGAACTAGTGTTCAATGTGCGCGCTGGAGAAGAAGACCAGCACCTTGAGATCGCGGGTGATATCATAGAAGCGGTGTTCTGTATAGGCGGGCACGTAGATCAGGTCACCGCGACGCACCGGAAAGTCTTCCGAGGCGACTGTCATCCGGGCAACGCCATCGAGCACATAATAGACCTCATCTTCGGAATGGGGACGCTGCAAGTCGGGATCACCAGCTTTGAGAAGATACATACCCGCGCTGAGAGCCGGATGACGCAACAGCTCCGTGTAGGCCTGTTTGTGCAGGTCAATCGTCTTTTCGATCTCATCAGCCGTGTATAAATATTGCATGGTGAACGGTTGCAACAGGTCGCCGGTACGCCGCGCACGACCACATAAACAAAATAGTTATTTTGACGGAGCACACCTGACAATACACGGATGACCCGGATTTTCATGCTCATTTTAGTGGTGGCTGGAAGCCTGTCATGCCGCAAGTCCCCGCTTGACGAGATCCTGGCTGACGCACCACAAAGTGTCAGGCAGGTCATCGACAATCCGGAGAAGTATGAACCACAGATCTACTACGTCCGCATTGACCGTGACGAGAACAATGCCCCGTCATTCACCACCTACACGCACAACGCCGACCCGGACCGTTACTTCTACCCGGCCAGCACGGTCAAGTTCCCTGTGGCGGTGATGGCGCTGTCCCGCCTCAACAACCTTGCTATTCCCGGATTGGATAGACACACACGGATGCAAACCGATTCGGTGCGTCCGCCCCAGTCCCGGGTATTGCTCGACAGCACGGCTGAGGCTGGTGTGCCATCAGTGGCCCATTATGTCCGGAAGATCTTCATCGTGAGCGATAATGATGCGTACAATCGACTGTATGAATTTCTGGGGTGGGATCATATTCAGGCAACCCTGCGGAGCAAGGGCTTCGCACGCTCGCGCATCATTCATCGGCTCAGTGATCCGCGCTTCGGACCAGTTGAGAACCGGTATACCAACCCGGTCCAGTTCTTTGATCACGACACCCTGGTGTACGCTCAAGACGAACAGGTGGCCCGTGATACCGTGCGGTATCGGCCAAATGGTGAGCGCAGGGGTGTCGCATTTATCAACGGCGACGGGGAGCGGGTAGAGCAACCGTTCGACTTTTCAATGAAGAACTTCTTCCCGCTCGAAGAGCAAGTGCGCTTGCTGCAATCCATCATGTTTCCGCAAGCGACACCTGCCGAAGAGCGCTTCAACCTGACACAAGAGGACTACCGGTTTTTGTATTCGGTCATGTGCATGCTGCCCCGCGAGTCAAGCTATCCACGGTATGAGGGTGAAGATTACTACGACAGCTATGTCAAATTTTTGATCTACGGCGATCAGCGTGATCCGATGCCGGGACACTTGCGCATCTTCAACAAAGTCGGGTGGGCGTATGGCTATCTCACTGATTGCGCTTATATCGTCGACTTTGAAAACAAGATCGAGTTTATCCTGGCAGCCACGGTGCATGTCAATGAAAACAACACCTTCAATGATGGCATCTATGAGTTTGATGAAGTAGGTTTGCCTTTTCTGGCAGAGTTGGGCCGGCAGGTGTACGCCTACGAGCTGCAACGTGAGCGCGCGTTTTCCCCGGACCTGAGCCATTTGACATTTACCCGATTGCATGACTGATTTCAGAGCACTTTTTTATCAGGAACTGGAAGGGCGCAACCCCGAACAGCAGCAGGCCATCCAGACCATTGAGGGACCGGTGATGGTGATTGCCGGCCCGGGCACGGGCAAGACCGACGTGCTGGGATTGCGCATTGGCTACATCCTCGAACAGACGCAGACCGCTATTCATAATGTCCTGTGTCTCACCTACACCGAGGCCGGCGCGATGGAAATGCGCCGCCGGCTGACCCGCTACATTGGTCCTACTGCCTACAACGGCCAGATCTTTACCTTTCACGGTTTTTGCAACATGGTCATCCATGAGCATCTCGACCGGTTTGGTGTGTACCGGGATGCCCAGCCGGCTTCCGATCTTGAGCAGTTTCAGATCCTGCGCGAGATCATCGACGAGCAACCCCTCGAGCACCCGCTCAAACGCTTTACCGGCAAGATCTATTATGAAACCACACGCCTCAAGAAGCTCTTTGAGGTCATGAAACTGGAGCGCTGGACACCGGGTATGATGCGCGATACCATCGAGCGATGGATTGAAACCAAGCGCACAAACGGTGAGTACATCTACCAGAAATCAGGCAAGTCACGCAGCGGCAGCTACCACAAAGGTGATCTGAAGGAAGCCCGGTTTCAGAAGGAGGTGCTGGCCCCGATGGAAGTCCTGCGTGCAGCCGTAGACTGTTTCGACCGCTACAACGAGAAACTGCGGGAGGCCGGACGCTACGACTATCACGATATGCTGACCTGGGTACACGACGCCTTTGCCGAGGATCCGGACTTGCTGGCCAGCTACCAGGAGCGCTTTCAGTACCTTCTCGTCGATGAGTTCCAGGACAGTAATGGCATTCAACTCGCGATCCTCAGGCTGCTGGCCAGCCACTGGGACCGGCCCGATGTCTTCATTGTGGGCGACGACGACCAGTCGATCTTCAGGTTCCAGGGTGCCAACATGCAGAATATCACGGCGTTCAAGCAGGAATATGCCCCCGAGGTGATCGTCCTGACCCGCAACTACCGGTCGTCTCAGCAGATCCTTGACGCTGCATCGGCACTGATTGCCAACAACACCGAGCGCCTCGTTCGTCAGTTTCCAGAGTATACCAAGGACCTGACCGCGGAGGGTCCGGCAGCAGCCAGCCAGGTGATGCCGGAGATCCACGTCTACCCAAACTGGACGCAGGAACAGGCTGCACTGCTCAGTGAATTGACGGCTCTGCATGCCGCCGGTACACTGGAACGCGAGTCTGTCGCAGTGATCTACCGCACGCATCGCCAGGTGGAAGAACTGCTGCACGTATTGGAAGTCCGCGATATCCCGATCAACGTCAAGAAACCGGTGAACATCCTCTGGCGGCCATTGATCCGCAACATCCTGACCATGATGCGGTATGTGGCGATGGAAAGCCGGCAGCTGGATGCAGGTGAGCACCTGCTGTTTGAGATGATGCACTACGGCTTTTTTGCGATCCCCCCACGGGATGCCGGAAAGATCGCCATTGCATGCAAAAGGAGACGCGGAGAATCCAACACACCGTGGCTTGAGGTCATGGCTGATGAAAAACTTCTGCAGCATCTGGGTATCCGTGAGGTGGAGGCCGTACTGGCCCTCGAACAATTGCTGACAACATGGATCAGGGAGCTCAAGCATCTGACGATACAGGAACTGCTTGAACAGATCCTGACCAGAGGAGGTGTGCTGCAATGGATCTTTGACCACCCCAACCAGACCTGGCATTTGCAACTCGTCAAAACGCTGTTTGACCATGTGAAGCAAGAGACATTACGGACTCCCGGGCTGGAACTGATCGATTTTCTTGAGCGCATCGATCTCATGGTCGACAACAATATCGAATTGCCGGTGCACAAGACGCTGAGTGCGAAAGACGGTATCCATTTTGTGACGGCGCATTCAGCCAAGGGCATGCAGTTTGACAGGGTCTTTATCATCGGTTGCACCAAACGCAATTGGGATGAAGCGGGCAAGGGATACTTCGACATGTACAAACTACCCGACCTCGTGCCCTCCAGTGCTGAGGGGTCGGATGAAGACGAGCGCCGCCTGTTTTATGTTGCCATGACGCGCGCCCGCACACACCTGACCATGTCGTACCATGAACTGGATGACTACGAACGGGAAATGGAGGCGTCGCGATTTATCAACGAGATCACCGACGCCGGTCAAATAGCCGCGCAGCCCAAGGATCTCACTGATGAGGCATACACCGCATATTGCGCGGACCTCTTCCGTCCGGTAGAGGTCGTTACGCCACTTGTAGACCACGCACTGATTGATCAGGCACTGGATGGTTTTGAATTGAGCGCGAGTGCACTGAACAAGTATCTTGAGTGTCCGCGCAAGTTCTATTTTGACTATGTCTTGCGGATCCCATCGGCCCAGAAGACCTACTTCGGCTTTGGCAAGGCGATCCACAAAACGCTGGATGACTTTTTTACCTGGCATATCAGGGACGGACAGTTGTCGGGGACTGCCGATGATCTCGTTAATCTGTACCGCCGTCAATTACGCCGCCACCGCTCTCATTTTACCGACACCGAATATGACATGCATCTCCACTTTGGCGAGCAGATCCTGCGGTCGTATTTCACGCAACGCGCCGACGGCTGGACACATGCACTTGACAGTCTGACCGAATACGAGGTGCGCAATGCAGAACACCGGGGAATTCCGCTCAAGGGAGATATCGACCGGGTTGATCTCTTCAAGGACCATGCTGTGTTTACCGACTACAAGACCGGTAAATCGTCAAATGCGCACCGAAGGGGACAGCTGCGACGTCCCGACGAGCGCAATCCCCATGGTGGCGACTACTGGCGACAGATCGTGTTCTATCAAATACTGCTCGATGCCGATCCTGGCATCCGGCACTCGGTAGATCATGGTTATATTGATTTTGTACAGCCACGCTCGAGTGGCGAGCATGAACGCATCAAGGTTCAGATCACCCCGGAAGACATTCAACTGGTGTCGGACCAGATCGCAGAGGTATGGGAGCGCATCCAGAAACACGACTTTGAGCAAGGATGCGGAAATGACGACTGCTACTGGTGTACCCTGGTCGAAAACGAAATGACGGTGAAACGCGATGAGCCGCTCCCGGTCCAGGAAGAATTTTGAATTTACTTCAACGTATCTTCAATGTCCTCAAATACGCATGGCATGCAACGAAATCTTACAACATTAGCGATCGCACTCACCACCTTTCTGACACTATGTGCAGCGTCAGGCATGGCCCAGGGGGTGCAACAGGGGTTCTTTGATTTTGAATGGGAAGATTCGACCGGCAAGATATGGTTGGCCATCGACGACCAGCTGGACCAGGAATTCCTGTATGTCAATGCGTTGTCGGCCGGAGTGGGTTCCAACGACCTGGGTCTGGACCGCAACCAGCTCGGCGATGACCATGTTGTGAAATTTGTCCGGAGCGGCCCCAAGATCCTCCTGGTCCAGTCCAACTACGACTTTCGTGCCGTAAGCGACAATCCCAGGGAGCGCGAGGCCGTTCGAGAAGCGTTTGCCCGGTCGGTCCTGTGGGGTTTCAAACGCGAAGAGCGTAACGGAACCGGCTATATTGACTTTACTCCGTTTTTACTGCGGGATGCCCATAATGTGGCGGGGCGGCTCGAACAGTCCAATCAGGGAGCGTACAAGGTCGATGCCAGCCGCAGCGCGATCCACCTGCCGCGCACCAAAAACTTTCCGGACAATACCGAGTTTGATGCACTGATCACCCTGACCGGGAAGCCAAAGGGCGGCTTCATCAGGAGTGTGACACCATCACCCGACGCGGTGACGGTACACATGCATCACTCGTTGATCAGACTGCCGGATGACCAGTATACACCCCGGCGCAACGATCCGCGCTCGGGCTATTTCGGGATCAGTTACTATGACTACGCGACGCCGATCGACCAGCCGCTTGAGAAGCGCTATATCGTGCGACACCGACTCGAGAAAAAGGACCCGTCGGCTGCCGTGAGCGAGGCGGTGGAACCGATCATCTATTACCTTGACCCGGGATGTCCTGAACCTATTCGTTCGGCACTGATCGAAGGGGCCTCCTGGTGGAACCAGGCGTTTGAGGCCGCGGGCTACCGCAATGCCTTTCAGGTGCGCGTGCTGCCCGACGATGCAGACCCGATGGATGTACGCTATAATGTGATCAATTGGGTGCATCGGAGTACCCGGGGCTGGAGCTACGGATCGTCGATCGTTGACCCGCGCACCGGTGAGATTCTCAAGGGGCATGTTCTGCTTGGATCACTGCGGGTGCGGCAGGATTTTATGATCGCGCAGGGTCTGGCCAGCATATTTGAGAATGGGGATGAAGATCCAGGTTCGCTCACCGATCTGGCCCTGGCCCGGTTGCGGCAACTATCGGCACACGAAGTCGGCCATACCCTTGGATTGGCACATAACTTCGCTGCTAGCTACAACGACCGTGCTTCGGTGATGGATTACCCCCATCCGTATGTCAAACTGACTAACGGCCAGATCGATTTCAGCGAAGCATACGACACCGGGATTGGCGAGTGGGACAAGCGAGCGATCATCTATGGATATCAGGATTTCCCTGATGGCACTGATGAGGAAGCCGCCCTTCGGGCAATTTTAATGGAAACCCAGGGCATGGGGTTGCGTTATATTTCAGACCAGGATGCCCGCCCTTCAGGTGGTGCCCACCCGGTCGCGCATCTCTGGGACAACGGTGACGATCCCGTGGCTGAACTCGAGCGCATGTCAGAAGTCCGGCGCCACGCCCTGGAGCGCTTTGGCACGGAGACCATCCGTGAGGGCACCCCGATGGCATACCTCGAGCAGGTCCTGGTGCCACTGTACCTCGGTCACCGCTATCAGGTGGAGGCAGTCGCCAAGCTGATCGGTGGCTATGCGTATACCTACGCCATGCGTGGTGATGGTCAGGAACCCATCTCGCCGGTCCCGGCAGACCACCAGATGCGGGCTGTCGAATCCCTGCTGCAAACCTTGTCACCGGAGTTTCTGGCCCTGGATCAGGAGATCGTAGCGACGATCCCCCCGCAACCGGTCGGGTTTGGTCGTCATCGCGAGCTGTTCAAGACCTGGACGGCTCCCGTGTTTGATCCGCTCGCTGCCGCTGAAAGCAGCGTACATCATACGCTTTCGTTCATGCTCCATCCGCAACGGCTGGCACGCTTGCACAATGTGTCAGCATATGAGGACGGATATCCGGAATTGTCGGAGTATCTCGACCTGATATGGGAACGGATCAGCGGGTTTGCGGCCACCGGGCCTGTGCATCGATCGCTGCAGCAAATGGTTGAGAAGCAGATGGTGCATCACCTGCTCAAACTGGCTGGTGATCCGTCCATTGCCCGCCAGGTGAGTGCCGCCGCCTTGTACAAGGTTTCGGAGATCGAGGCCCAAAAGAAGCTGTACTTCAACGCCAATGAAACCAAGTCAGGACGTGCGCACGACCTGTACATCATTTCGCTGTTTGAAGACTTTAGCGCCAACCGGGCTGCGTTCAAGTTGCCGGCCGACACCCCTATGCCTCCGGGATCGCCGATCGGATGTTCCGGTATGGAGCACCTGCACTAGGGACCGGGTTAAAGGTGTAGTTTCTTCAGTGGTTGGTGCAACATGAACGCATCAGCGGAAGAGAGTGACATGTTGAACTTCCATTCCTCTGGAACTGTATCCGAGTGCAGCAGGCATCCGCGCTGAAGGTAAGGATAGATCTGATCGTACCGTTCATGACGGTTCATGACGATGCGCCGGTAGACATGCGCGCGGTTGATCTGATCCAGATTCCTGATCCCGGAAGCCCCCATAAGCTCGACAAAGCTTTGCACGGTCTCCCGGTGATAGTTGGCCACGCGTTCCTTTTTGTCTGAGACCACCAGGCCTCTGATCAGCGCTTCGTTCTGTGTTGCGACGCCAGTGGGGCAGGTGTTCTTGTTGCACTCAAGTGCCTGGATGCAACCGAGTGCCATCATCATGGCCCGGGCGCTGTAACAGAGATCCGCGCCCAGGGCCAGGGCCCGGAAAATGTGAAACCCGCTGACGATCTTGCCCGCGGCGATGAGCTTGATCTCACGCTTCAGGTCGAACCCCTCCAGAGCGTTGTAGGCGAATGCCAGCCCTTCCTTGAATGGCATACCAACGGAGTCAGAAAATTCGAGAGGGGCCGCACCGGTCCCCCCTTCACCGCCGTCGATCGTGATGAAATCCGGGAACATGCGCGTTTCATCCATGGCCCGGCAGATCGACAGAAATTCCGCTTTATGCCCGATGCAGAGCTTGAATCCCACCGGCTTGCCGCCCGAAAGCGCGCGCAGCTGCTGTATGAACTCGAGCAATCCCTTCGGCGTAGAGAATGCCGTATGATATGGCGGGGACAGGACATCCTTGTATGGCTCGATGTTGCGGATCTGGGCAATTTCCGGGGTGACTTTCTTGGCCGGCAAAATTCCGCCGTGGCCGGGTTTGGCGCCCTGCGAGAGCTTGAGCTCGATCATCTTTACATTGTCCGGGGCCGTGCGCTCCTGGTAGAGTCCCGGGTCGAAGGACCCGTCCTTTGACCGGCAACCGAAGTACCCCGTTCCGATCTGGTAGATCAGATCCCCGCCAAATTTGTTGTGGTACGGCGAGATCCCGCCCTCACCGGTGTTGTGGGCAAAATTTCCTGCCTTGGCACCGCCGTTGAGCGCCATGATCGCGTTCTTGCTCAGCGATCCGAAACTCATTGCCGACACATTGAAGATGCTTGCACTGTAGGGTTGGCCGCACGAGGAGCTGCCGACCAGCACCCGCGGATCATTGTCCAGGTCGTGTGGATCAATCGCGGCAATGGAGTGGTTCATCCATTCATAGCCTTCAGAGTAGACATCATACTGTGTGCCATATGGCGATGTGTCGAGCACATTCTTTGCGCGCTGGTAGACGACCGATCGCAGCAACCGGGGGAATGGACGCCCGTCATAGTCGGGCTCCACGAAATACTGGTAGATCTTTGGTCGCAGCCAGTCAGAAATGTACCGGCCGTGCCCCACCACAGGGAAGTTGCGCAGGAGGGTGTGCCTGGTCTGCACAAGGTCGTAGATCCCGATGGCGATCAGCGGTCCGACCAGCGCGAACAGCCAGATGGCACCCGGCCAGACATACAGGTGCAGGAGCAGGACAACTGCCACAGTCAGGATCGAGGCGACGAAGAACTTCCTGCGCATACGATGTTAATCTTTGTTGGCCTTGTCTGGTTCGAAGCCTTCCACAAACACCGTGGTCGTTGGATAGGCAAACTCGATGCCACGCTCGGCAGCCATCCGCAGGATGGTCAGGTAAAGTTCTTCCTTAACCGCGAGTTCTTCAGCAAAGCCGGGGACATCCAGGTAACACCTGAACATAATGTTGATCGAAGATTGACCCATTTCACGCAGGTGAACATAATAGTTCTCATCCTGCACGATTGGGTGGTCGATAATGAGCTGCCTCAGTGCCTGGATAAATTCCTCCAACTGCTCCGGCGTGGTCTGGTAGGTGACCGACAGCATGATGTTGAACAGACGGTACACACGGACACCCATGTTGTTAATGTGCATGTTGGCGATCAGCCCGTTGGGAACCGAAATGATGGACGTATCCAGGGTCTTGATCCTGGTCGACCGGAAACCAACCTCTACGACCTGTCCCTCAAAACCGCTGCCCACGATATAATCATCGATCTTGAAAGGTTTGTCAAAAAAGATCATCACCGATCCGATGAGGTTCTTGACGGAGTCCTGGGCAGCCAGCGCCAGGGCGAGACCACCTATGGAGAGGCCCGCGATCAAGGCCGTCACATTGACGTTGAGTGTACGCAGGATGTAAATGATCGTGGCCGTGACAATGACAATATTGATAATGCGGGTAAGGATCGGGAGCAATTGCTCGTCCAGTCGGTTTTCTGTGCGCAGCGCAACTTCGCGTGCCCTGGCCCTCAACACCTTCACGATTACCATGGCGATGAGCATGATCATCACGGCGATCACGATATTGAGTGACTTATTGACAAATTCGGAGCCTTTGATCGGGAGCTGCAAAGCGGGGATCATCATACGGGCGAGCCAGACCACCAGAATAATGCTTAGATAGCGCGCCAGCTTCCGGACCGACTCCTTGCCGATAAATGTCCATTTGTACTCGCCACCAGTCAAGAACCGCAGGGTAATCCGGAAGAGCAGGCTCACCCCGGCATGTATGACATAACAGATCAAAAGCACCAGCATGATGCCCAGGAGCTGCCATAGGGCCAGCCCGAATAGTCTGAAGTCGGAACGGATCGGCAAGATCCTGGTGAGGATATCGGCGCCAAAGGGGAACACCTTGTCATGTAGTGCCGGGATGAGCGCCACCGTTTCACGGGAGTAATACCACTTCCCGTTGATACGTTCGAGATACACCTCCGGCAGGTAGCGTGGGAATGGCGTATAGTAGGGTTTGCGCGAGGTACTGTCTGTATAGTTTTCTTCTTGCGGCAATTCATTGAGCCGGACGTACAATCCCTTGCCATCGAAGATCTGTTTGATCTTGATTGCCAGATCGACGGAGGTAGCACTATCGGGCCCCGGGGCAATAGCCTCGGCTGCGATCCCGGGCTGATAGGAGTCGGCCTGCAGATAGTAGAGATGAATGTACATGGTATTGTACGGCGATTCCAGGGTGGGATCAGGCGCCGTACTGAGTTGTTGTGCCGACACCCCCCAGGTCATCAGCATAACTGCCAGAAAAAGAATTAATTTTATATTAATTATTCTCATAATTCGACCGTATTCGACGTTCGCAAATTAGCGATTTTGCACCGATGATGGCATAGGCGCAGCTATGGACTGGGGCAGTACGATCCGCGGATTTGAAATGTTCCTGAAACTGGAACGCTCACTCTCACCACATTCGGTGGAAGCCTACCTGCGTGATGTCGGGCACCTGCAAGCGTTTCTTGACGAGCACGGGTTGGAAGTCGGACCAGATGCGGTGACCTCTGTTCACGTGGAGGGCTTCCTGCAGTATATTGCGGACCTGGGTCTGAGCGCCCGGACCCAGTCGCGGATCCTTTCCGGTCTCCGGGCATTTTACCGTTTTGCATTCCTCGAGGAGCTGATCGAAACGGACCCGTTGGCACTGATCGAAGGTCCGCGCCTTGACCGCACACTGCCAGCAGTACTCAGCTTCGCAGAAATTGAAGCCATGATCTCTGCGATCGACCTCAGCCACCCGCAAGGCACCCGCAACCGGGCGATCATCGAGACCCTCTATGCGTGCGGACTGCGGGTCAGCGAACTAATCAGCCTCCGCCGCTCCCACCTCTTCACCGATATTGGTATGCTGAAAGTCACGGGAAAGGGCGACAAAGAACGACTGGTACCGATCGGAGCGGAGGCGATCAAGCATATCCGGCTCTATCTGGAAGGTGACCGGCGCGGGATGTTGCACGTGCAGCCGGGATACGAAGATCACTTGTTTCTCAACCGACGTGGCCGCGGCCTCAGCCGGGTCATGGTCTTCAAGATCGTTAAAGACCTGGCGCGCAAAGCTGGGATCGACAAAGAGGTCAGTCCGCATACATTCCGTCATTCGTTTGCCACCCATCTGGTCGAGGGGGGAGCTGATCTGCGTGCTGTGCAGGAGATGCTGGGGCATGCTTCGATTACCACTACCGAGATCTACACGCACCTCAACGCAGAATACCTCAGGGAGACGATCCTTTCGTTCCATCCAAGAAACAACCCGAGGGTTTCGGACGTATCATAAAGGTGATCTGTCTATTTTCGCGCATGACCCGGTTTGACGCACACGGCCTTTGCCGCCTGCTTCTCCTGTGTGGTGGCATCGCGCTCGTCGTACAATGTGCGAATCCGGTCGCACCGACTGGCGGCCCCAGAGATGAAACGCCTCCACAGCTGGTGCCGGAGGCGAGTACGCCCAATCAGCAGACCAACTTTACGAAGCAGGACATCCGGCTCACATTTAACGAATGGGTACAGCTCAGGGATGCTCCGTCACAGGTCGTCATTTCGCCTCTCCTGGAGAATAATCCGGAGATCACTCTCAGGGGGAAGACAGTGGTCTATGCCTTTCACAAGGACGAAGTGCTCAATGAGAATACCACCTATACGATCAACTTCGGCGAGGCAGTACAGGACCTCACAGAAGGCAACCCGGCAGAAAACCTGGTGTTCGTTTTCTCGACGGGCGCTTTCATCGATTCACTATCGGTGTCGGGTAGCGTGTTCAATGCGGAAACCGGAAAACCGGAATCAGGCATCTACGTCATCCTGCACAACGATCAGAGTGATACAGCGATCACCAGCCGCAGGCCAGCCTATTTTGCGCGGACGGGAGAGGGTGGCATGTTCCGGATCGATTTTATGAGGCAGGATACCTTCAGGGTGTACGCGCTGCGGGATGCCAATCTCAACTACCTCTACGACCAGGAGGGGGAGATGTTCGCATTTGCGCCCGAGCCAGTCTATGTGAGCCCTGGTGCCACACCGGAGATCAGGCTCAACGCCTATGTCGCCCTGCCCAGGCCTGCTGTCCTGCTTCAACAACAACGGCCTGCGGGCGTGGTCAAGGTGGCACTGTCGCGACCAGTCGACACGCTCATGCTCAACGCGGTGCGCGGCTCCGTGCCAGACCACTGGCTTGTCGACCAGGACACGCTGCGACTGTGGCACCGCAACGCTGACACGGCGATGATCGAGATCCGCCATGACACGACGGTGCTGGATACGATCCGCCTGCGCCCGTTTGATCCGGCCGAAGTGCGCCGCCCCGTGAGGGTGCGACTCACCGGCCGGAGTGTGCATCCGGAGAGTTCCCTGGTATTGGAATGCGCGACACCGGTAGTTGCGATCGACCCTGCGCGCGTCCGCGTACAACTCAATGATTCGACCTCCGTCAGCGACTGCAGAGTTCAACGCGATACTGTTGACCAGCGCAAGGTGCGGCTGCAATGCCCATGGCCCGTTGCGGGACGGTATCAGGTGACCCTGTTGCAGGGTGCCGTCACCGATCTGTTCGGAGGGGTCAATGACTCCACAGCATACCGGGTCAATGTTGAGGATTCTACCGCGTTTGGCTCGATCACCATCCGCGTTGGTGGTCTGGATTCAGCGCGGACGTATGTTATGCAGCTCCTGGATGGGCAGACAACGGTCAAGTCACAACGACTGAGGGATGTCCAGGATACGACCCTGGTGTACGGCCGCCTGCCGGCCAAAAAATACGCCTTGCGCCTGATCGAGGACCGGAATGGTAACGGGCGTTGGGATCCCGGTGATTTCGCAACTTTGTCACAACCCGAGCGTTTGCTTTTACGGGATCTTGAACCATTGCGGGCGGGCTGGGATGTTGACGTCACCGTGACATGGACTGAATAATGAAACTGTATACCGACAAGCTCGATAAGTACTACGGACGCCGCAAGGTGGTGGACGAGGCCTCCATCGAGGTACGGCAAGGCGAGATCGTCGGATTGCTCGGCCCCAACGGTGCCGGCAAGACCACGACCTTCTACATGGTGGTCGGCTTCATCAAACCCAGCGAGGGCAGGGTCTTTCTGGCCGACGAGGAGATCACCCATCTGCCCATGTACAAGCGCGCCCGGCGCGGAATTGGATACCTGCCGCAGGAGCCCTCGGTGTTTCGCAAGCTGAGCGTCGAAGACAATATTTTAGCAGTGCTGGAAATGACCTTATTGAACAAGGCTGAGCAGCGCGCACGCTGCGCGTCCCTGATCGAAGAGTTTGGCCTTACGAAGGTGAGGAAGAATGTCGGGGACAGCCTTTCGGGAGGTGAACGGCGCCGCACTGAAATCGCCCGTTCACTAGCGACCAACCCCAAGTTTATCCTGCTTGACGAGCCCTTCGCGGGGATCGATCCGATCGCTGTCGAGGACATTCAGTATATCGTTTCAAAATTGAAGGAAAAAAACATCGGCATCCTGATCACCGACCACAACGTGCAGGAAACACTGTCGATCACGGATCGGGCGTACCTGATGTTTGAAGGGCGTATTCTGCGCTCAGGGACGGCTGAAGAGCTTGCCGAAGACGAGATGGTGCGCAAGGTGTATCTCGGTAAACACTTCGAGCTACGCCGCAAACTGATGTAGTTGTGCGGGTACTGTTCTCCATACTGTTCGCGGGACTGCTTGTCTTACCCGCCTGTGGCAAACGGGAGGTGCCGATCACCGGCGATCTGCGCCGGACGATCGACACTGTCGCCGCCCGCCAGATCAATCTCTTACGCCCCGAACTCGATTCGCTCTGCAGGGTGTGGTTCGATTCGTTGGTGGCGGAGGCGGCTGATTCGATCCTTGAGGTACGCACTCTCGAACGTCAATCTCTCATCGGACAATGACACGACAGATCATCATATGCTGTGCGGTCTTTACTGCGCTCGGTCTGGCCAGCTTCCAGCAAAAACCGGCGTTGTCTGAAGAGGAGATTGTTGAGCAGGGCGTGGCGATAAAGGTGGAGGATTTTCGGGCACGCCAACTGCGTATTTGCAAGGACCGGGCGCTGGATATGGCGATTGCGCGCGTCGACTCTCTGATCCGCGCCCGTGCGCGGGAGGAGGCGGTGACGCCAATTCAAAAGCCACCAAAGCCACAGAAACCGGCCTTCCCGGAAGTCCGCGTGTTACCCGATAGTGTTCGCCTTGATTCGCTGCGTCGCCAGCGACAGTGAGATCAGCGCTCTGAAAAGCGGTCCAGGTTCTTCTGCAATTTGCGTACAAAATAGTGCTCGGCCGGATCTGCAGACAGCCATGCTCCGATCACAGCGAACCCTGAAGTGATCACACTGTTGGGAAACGGCCTGGGCACCGGATCGAGCTGGTGATCGAGGACAACCAGGCCCGAGACGCGCGATTCGGGTGTACGCCCGATCGACAGGATGTACCAGGGCTTGTCCAAGCTGATCTCCTTTTCAGACATCAGATCGAAATCGTACACGTTGCCCCATCCCTCGAGTACGGCCGGCGTGTCATAATCGAAAAAGAACCCGACGTCAGAAAAGTTGTACTCATCCTGAAATGCAGTGACATACGCCTGTTGCTGTGCGGCCGTTTCTTCTTTGGTTTCGGCGAGAAGTGCTACGAGCCGGTCGCGCGCCCGTTCTGACAGTGTTTCATCTGCAAGTGCCTTTTCAATCGCCTGCATCTTGCTCCGGTTGGCAGGCAGACGTACCAGCAGCGTCCCCTCAGCAAGCCAGTCGATATGCTGCTCAGCGCTTGGAACTGCGGGCGCTTCAGGGCTGGCAGACTGGGCCGTTGCCACGGCAACCACGCCCAAAGCCAGGGGTATCAGGAGGATCCATCTCATGTGGTCAAAGTTAGGCTCGACTGACGTCATTGCCTGTTAACATTGCGTTAATTGATTTGACGTCCATAGGCGCTTGCGGTATTTTTGGACGCCTGCGCCCGCTGCACCGCATTGTGCTATCTTTGGGCGCACATCCAACAAGACAACCGGGTCATGCAGACAAGTGTAGATATCGAAGCACTCAATCAACAGATTTACCTCGACAGTGCCTTTGTCGAACGTATTCATCAGAACTGTGGCAAGGTCATCGTAGGGCAGCAGCAAATGCTCAACAGGCTGATGCTCGGGTTGCTTGCCGACGGGCATGTGCTGTTGGAGGGGTTGCCCGGGTTGGCGAAGACACTGGCCATCAAAACGCTGGCTTCCAGTGTGCACGCTGATTTCCAGCGCATCCAGTTTACACCGGACTTGCTTCCGGCCGATATCCTCGGCACCATGATCTACAATCCCTCCACGACCGAGTTTTCCGTGCGCAAGGGGCCGATCTTTGCACACTTCATCCTCGCCGACGAAATCAACCGGGCGCCGGCAAAAGTCCAGAGTGCGTTGTTGGAAGCCATGCAGGAGCGACAGGTAACGATTGGCAAGGAAACGTTCAGGCTCGAAGAGCCGTTTCTGGTGCTGGCGACGCAAAACCCCATCGAGCAGGAAGGGACGTATCCACTCCCCGAGGCACAGATCGACCGGTTCATGCTCAAGGTGAAGATCGACTACCCGACCAAGGAAGAGGAGCAGCAGATCGTCCGTATGAACCTGAATGGTGCCACGACTCAGGCCGTACCGCCGGTCATCGAGCCGGCAGAGATCATCAAGGCGAGAGAAACAGTCCGCCGCGTGTACATGGATGAGAAGATTGAAAATTATATCCTTGATATCGTGTTTGCCACCCGCGACCCCGAGCGTTATGGTCTGGGGGATGCGGCACCGTTGATCGGATACGGGGCGTCGCCGCGAGCCAGCATCTACCTGGCAATCGCCTCCAAAGCACTCGCTTTCATGCACCGCCGTGGCTATGTCATCCCGGAAGATGTGCGCAATCTGGCGTTCGATGTCCTGCGGCACCGGATCGGCCTGAGCTACGAAGCAGAAGCAGAGAATGTAAATCAGGAAATGATCATTCAGTCGATCCTCGACGTGATCGAGGTGCCCTGATCCAGTCAGCAATTGATCGATGCGCCGCCCGGGCAAATGCTGGCGCGAAAGCATGATGGTCAAAAAAGCTTGTGACGACAACTCATGGATACCAGAACACTTCTGAAGAAGGTCAGAAAGATCGAGATCAAGACCAAGGGGCTGAGCAAGCATTTGTTCTCTGGTGAATATCACAGTGCGTTCAAAGGACGCGGCATGTCGTTTAGCGAGGTGCGTGAATATGATTTCGGGGACGACGTGCGCAACATCGATTGGAATGTCACCGCGCGTACCGGCGACCCCCACGTGAAGATCTTCGAGGAAGAACGGGAGCTGACCGTAATGTTGCTGGTGGATGTCAGCCCATCATGTTTTTTTGGCACGACTGACCAGTTCAAGCATGAGATGATCACCGAGCTGTGTGCGGTGATTGCGTTTTCAGCGATCCAGAACAATGACAAAGTCGGACTGATCCTGTTTGCGGAAGAAGTGGAGCTTTACATCCCGCCCAAAAAGGGTCGCAAGCACATTCTGCGCATCATCCGTGAGTTGTTATATCATCAGTCGTCCGGCAAGCGTACACACGTCGGCGCTCCTCTCACGTATCTGAACAATGTGATCAAGAAGCGCTGTATCGCCTTCCTGCTGAGTGATTTTCTCGACGACCGCTATGACGAAGCCTTGCGCGTGGCGGCCAAGCGCCATGACGTCGTTGGTTGTCTCGTGTATGACCGGCACGAGCGCGCCTTACCCGACGGCGGTATGCTTCTCGTTTCTGACCGGGAATCCGGTGCGAGAATGCACGTTGACACTTCCAGCCGACGGGTGCGAGAGGCATACGCGCGACGGTTCGAGGAAAACGTCGTTCGCTTCAAAGGGGTGTTTGCCCGCAGCAAGAGCGATACGATCCTGCTGGAGACCGGGACGTCCTATGTTCCGGTATTACATCAATTTTTCAAGCGCAGGGCACGATGAGGGCGTGGACCGCAGCGATTTTAGTAGTTGTTTCGGCAAGTGTCGCTGGTGCTCAGCCCACCCTCAGCATCAATAGCACGGAAGCACTCATTGGGGATCACCTGCAACTGACCCTGGAGGTCGGTCTCTCTCCCGGCCAGCAATGGGTCAATCAGGATGTGGTGCCTGCGGACACCGTGGCAGCCATCGAGTTGATCTCATCGGCCGTTCCCGAGGTGGGGCAGGGGCTGGTGCGCAAGCGCTGGATGATCGCGGTCTTTGATACCGGGGGCGTGCGTATCCCGCCGGTTCCCGTGATCGTCAATACGGCACAAGGGCCGGATACCTTGTATTCCAATGACGTTCCATTACAGATCGCTGGCGTCCTGGATAGTGCAGGCCTGGCACCGATCAAACCGATTACATACGAACCGGTCCGGTTTTCAGATTACCTGCCGTATATCGCTGGTGCCGCGGTACTGGCACTGCTGATCCTCGCCGGGATCTGGTGGTCGCGACGCCCACAAAAAGAGGCGGAAGTGGTGGAAATCAGGGATGAACGTCCCCCGCACGTCCTGGCCATCGAGCGGCTCGACGCGCTTGACCGCCAGCAGCTCTGGCAACAAGGCCAGATCAAGGCGTTTCATTCCGAGCTCAGTCATATCGTCCGTGAGTACCTGGAACGCCGCTTTGGTATTCAGGCGCTGGAATCGACCAGCAACGAGATCATCGCCCAGCTGCGGCGCATGGCAATTAGCGGGGATCTCCTGGAGGAAACAGCCCGTATGATGGAAGTCGAAGACCTGGTCAAGTTTGCCAAGGCGCAGCCGCCAGTGGAAGTGCACGCAACGCATCTGACCTTTGTGCGGGAGTTTGTCGACAAGACGAAGATGATGCAGCAAACGATTGAGGATGATGTTTGACAACGTGACCTTTCTGCATCCGTACTGGCTGGCACTACTGGCACTGCTCCCGCTCGTCTGGTGGTGGCAGCGACGTCGTGCCGACAGGTTGTTCGTGTCCCTGGGCCTGCCGACTTTGGCGGGACTGGAGGGTATGGCGACCTGGCGCACCCGCCTGTTGCCGGTCGTGCAGGCCTTGAAGTATCTGGGCCTGGCAGGGCTGATCATTGCCATGGCACGCCCTCAGCAAACCCTCAAGGAGGAGGTGGTCAATGCCGAAGGGATCGATATTTTCCTGGTCATGGACTTGTCGAGCAGCATGCTGGCCAAGGACTTTAATCCTGACCGCCTCGAAGTGAGCAAGCGGGTCGCATCCGAGTTTGTCAGCAAGCGGCCTTACGACAGGATCGGCCTGGCGGTGTTTGCAGGTGAAAGCTATACACAGTGCCCGCTGACCACGGATCACCGAATCGTAAAGGACTTCCTCGGCAGCCTGCAATGCGGCGTGCTGCAGGATGGGACAGCGATCGGCATGGGTCTGGCGGCAGGCGTCAACCGGCTCAAGGATAGTGATGCCCGCAGCAAGGTGATCATCCTCCTCACCGACGGCGTCAACAATGCCGGGTATATCCGGCCAATGACCGCCGCCGAGGTAGCCAAGGAGTTTGGAGTGCGCGTTTACACGATTGGAGTAGGAACCATGGGCGATGCCCTGGCACCCATGAGCCGACGCGATGACGGCCGTTATATTTTTGGGATGGCCCGCGTCGAGATTGACGAGGAGCTACTGCAGGAGATCGCGGATCTCACCGGAGGGCAGTACTATCGCGCCACCTCGGCTGAAAGCCTGGAGCGGATCTATGACGAGATCGACCGTCTCGAGAAAACAGAAATGGAAATTGCCGTGTTCAATCGCTACAGCGAGGAGTACCACCGGTGGTTAGTCTTTGGCCTGGTCCTGATTGCCGGGGCGATGCTGTTGCGCTGGACGATATTCAGAATGAATCCGTAACGCACATGTTCAGGTTTGAACATCCGGAATATTTCATCGCGTTTGCCCTGGTGCCGATCCTGATTGGCGCCCTGCTGATGTACCGTTGGCTGGCGCAGAGGTCCGCTGCCAGAGTGGCCACACCAGATGCGTGGAGTCGCTTGCTGGCTGACCTCTCAAGACGCAAGATCCTGTTGCGGCACTTCGCCGGGTTGTTCGCTGTTGCCCTGCTGTGTATTGCACTCGCGAATCCGCAGTGGGGCATCCGGCGCGAGACGGTTCAGGCCAAATCGGCCGATATCTTCATTGCCCTCGATATTTCCAACAGCATGTTGGCACAGGATGTCGCGCCGAGCCGGTTGGAGCGAGCCAAAAAGTTTGCGCAGTCGCTCATCAGTGCATTCCGTGGGGAGCGTATCGGTATCATCCTCTTTGCAGGAAACGCCTACCTGCACATGCCGCTCACCTCTGATTATGCCGCGGCTGAGTTGTTCCTGCGCAGTGCGCACCCGCGCCTCGCAGCGACACAGGGTACGGCGATCGGCGAGGCCGTCGATATGGCCATGCGCGCCTACGAGGAAGACGCGCAGCACCACAAAGCACTCGTCATCATCACCGATGGCGAGAATCACGAAGACGGAGCAGTGGAAAGCATGGAAAAAGGACGTGAGCGTGGCCTGGTACCGTTTGTCATTGCCGTTGGCACGGAGGAGGGCGGCTTGATCCCGATGTTGATCCAGGGCCGGGAGGATTACAAACGGGACGCGCAGGGCAACCCGGTAAGGACGGCGGTCAATCCGCAGTTCCTGGGTCAGCTGGCGGCAGCGGGAAAAGGGACGTTGTATCGTCTGACAGATGATGACAGCATTATAAGTGATATGCGGTCACGGATTGAGAGCCTTGAGAAACGCGAAATGGAGCAACGTGCGTTTAAAGAATATGAAAGCTATTATCAGTATTTCTTGCTGGCAGCCTTGATCATGTTGTTATTTGAAATGTTGATTGGCAACCGGAAATCACGAAATTCCATTGCGTTATGAACAGTAAGAGGGTACAGCGATCCCTGATCGGCTTGAGCATTCTGATAGCGTCGACGGCGATGGCCGACGCGCAATCAGCACATCGCCACAAGCGCACTGGTGACCTGATGTATGACCAGCAGGAATACGCCGAAGCCGAAGAAGCGTATCGCAAAGCAAATGCCGCCAAGGCGACTCCCGAAGGCATTTACAATCTTGGGAATGCGATCTATCAGCAGCAGCGGTACGAAGAGGCCGTCCGGCAGTACGAAGCGGCAATTGCCCAGGCCTCCGACGATGAGCTGAAAGCGAGATCATTTTACAACCTGGGCAACACCCACTTGCAGGCGCAGCAACTGGAGGAAGGGATCGAGGCATATAAGAATGCGTTGAAACTCATGCCCCAGGATCTGGACGCCAAGAAAAATCTGACCCTGGCACTCCAGCAACTCCAGCAACAACAACAGCAGCAGCAACAGGAGCAGCAACAGGAGCAGCAACAGCAGCAGGACGAAGAACAGCAGGACGACCAGCAACAGGAGCAGCAACAACAAGAGCAACAGCCGCAGCAACAGCCCGACGAAGATCAACAGCAGCAACAGGAACCATCGCGCGACCTCAGCAAGGAAGAAGCCGAGGAGTTGTTGCGCATCATTGAGGCAGAAGACCAACGTGTGCAGGAAAAACTGCGCAAGGGGAGTGCGGATCCGAAAAAACCAAAGAAAGACTGGTAACGTTAACTCATAATCAGTGCGTCATGAAGAAAATCATCTGCATCGGGTGTGCGCTTTTCTTCACCGGTATCGTCAGCGCACAAACTCCCAAATTCACGGTGGAAGTCAGCAGTGACACCATTCTGCTTGGCAACTATTTCGAATTGAAATTTACGATCGAGAACGGCAGCAATGCCAGGTTCGATCCTCCGGACCTCTCGTCGTTCAGATTGATCGGAGGGCCGAACACCTCGACGAGTATGAGCATCATCAATGGGGAGGTGAGCCAGAGTGCCTCCTACACCTACTACCTCGAGCCGCCGGATCTGGGCATCTATACCGTGCCGCCGGCGTACGTCACGATCGGAGAGAGCGTTTTGGAGACACCGCCCATTGATCTCACGGTCTCGCCCAACCCGGATGGTGTCATCCAGCGCCCGCATGGACCGGGTAAGCGGTTTGACCAGCTGTTTCCCGTACCGGAGCAGAAGCCAGCACGGTCGAAGCGACCCAGAAAAAAGATCTGAGCTTGCGGCGACTCCTCTTGATCTCGATCTGTACATTGACTGCGCTGACGCTCGGGGCGCAGGTGCGCTTTGTGGCCACCACCCAGGCGCGACAGGTCGTTGTCAACGGAGTGTTTGAGGTCAGTTTTACTCTTGAGAACGCGGAAGGACGTGACTTTCAGCCCCCGCCCTTTACCAGCTTCGAAGTCATCTCGGGTCCGAGTATGTCGATGTCTACCACGATCATTAACGGACGTCGCAGTCAAAGCCGTAGTTACCGCTACACCCTGATGGCAGAGCAGGAAGGGATCTTTACCATCGGCCCGGCAACAATTCGAACGGGTAGCCAGGTGCTCGCAACGGACCCACTCACTGTGGAGGTCGTGAAAGGCCGGGCCGGCACGACCAGTGATGGTCAGACCGTACCGACCGACGAAGAGGTCTTCCTGCGCATGGTGGTCGACACGACCACGGCCCATCCGGGGCAACAACTCCGGATCGACTACAAACTCTACACCACCGTCAACATTCGAAACTACAGCACCCTCAAGGAAGATGGCTACGAGGATTTCTTTTTCCGCTACGTCAAGGACTTTACCGAACGGGCGTATCTGGAGGTCGTGGATGGGATCCAGTACAAAGTGCAGACCCTCAAGTCGCTGGCGTTGTTTCCGCAACAGACCGGATCGATCACGATCGAGCCACTGGTGATCAATGTCGGCGTCGGAGTTCGTGACACCCGCCGGAGTTTTTTCTTCAATACCCGCACGATCCCAAAAACACTGCGCTCAAATGACGTCACCATCGAGGTTGTTCCGGTCCCGGAACCGCAACCGGCGACCTTTACGGGTGCAGTCGGGAGCTACCAGATGGACGTTCAGATCAACCGGCGCGAGCTGACCACCGACGATGCTCTGGTGCTGACAGTCCTGATCACCGGGGACGGAGATGCCAAACGCTGGGCTCCGCCCACGCTCGACTACCTTGGTGACCGGTTCGAAATGTACGACCCGAAGATCCTGCAGGACAGGTTTGTCGATGTCGGGGGAGTCATGGAGAATACCAAGCAGATAGAGTATCTGCTGATTCCGCGGAACCCCGGGCTAACCAGCTTCCAGGTCGACTTTACCTACTATGACGTGGACTCCAGTGCGTATGTCACCTTGCAATCACGGCCGATCGCGCTCAACGTACGGCCGGGTGACGGAACAACCAACGACACGGCTCTGATCGCCGACGAGATGGCGTCCCGGGATATCACCGGGTTGCGCTCACCCAAGCAAATCCGACATGCAGCTCCGGTGTTCCTGTTCAGCCCGCTGTATTGGATCCTGCTGGCCATCCCATTGCTCATGCTCAGCGGAGCGACCGTCATCCGGCGCCGACGGCTGGCGTTTGCCGGGCTTGATCCTGCCGAGCGGAAACGTCTTCGCGCTCTGAAGACGGCCATGCGACACCTTGAGACGGCCAGGTCGCTTGTTGAGGGGGACTCTCGGCCTTTCTACGAGAGTATTTCTCTTGCCTTGTTTAGCTATGTTTCGAGCAAACTCAGGATTGCACCATCCGAGTTGACCAAAGACAACCTGCTCCGGCGCATGGAGGAGGCAGGCATCGACGCGACGCAACGCGCAGCCGTCATGGATGTGGTCCGTCGCTGCGAACTCGTTCTGTATGCGGGAGGGGCGGACGCGCAGAGCCATCAGGCAGTGTATGATGAGACGCTCGAGCTCATCACCGGGATTGAACGGAGCCTGACCTGACGCCCTGACACGGTAAATCTCCCTATTTTCGCGCCGCAGAATGCAGTTGCCATGGCAGAAAAACCAACGATCAAGGACATTCTCCGTGCCGAAGAGATCGGCGCCACCGTCACCGTGTACGGCTGGGTACGCACGTTTCGCAACAACCAGTTCATTGCACTCAGCGATGGAACCACCATCAAGACCTTGCAGGTCGTGGTGGATCTGGACCTGATCGACGATGCCACCCGCAAGCGCATCACGACCGGAGCGGCGATCAGCGCCACCGGCGAAATTGTGCCCTCCCAGGGGCGTGGGCAAACCATCGAACTCAAGGCCGCCCGGCTGGAGATCGTAGGTGATGCGGATCCGGAAAAGTACCCTCTGCAGCCCAAGCGCCACAGCCTGGAATTCCTGAGGGAAATTGCGCATCTGCGTTTCCGGACCAACACCTTCGGCGCGGTTTTCAGGGTGCGGCATGCGCTCGCCTTTGCCATCCACAAGTTCTTCAACGACCGCGGATATGTGTACCTGCACAGTCCGATCATCACCGCCTCCGACGCCGAAGGCGCAGGCGAAATGTTCCAGGTGACCACCTTGCCACTGGATGACATTCCGAAAACCGAGGACGGATCAGTAGACTTTGGGCAGGACTTCTTCGGTGCGCCGGCAAATCTGTCCGTATCGGGTCAGCTGGAGGCTGAGCTGGCAGCGCTTGCTCTGACCAAGGTGTATACCTTCGGACCGACTTTCCGGGCTGAAAACAGCAATACCTCCCGCCACCTCGCCGAGTTTTGGATGATCGAGCCCGAAGTGGCGTTTTTCAACATCCATGATGACATGGACCTGGCGGAGGATATGCTCAAGTACATCATTCAGTATACCCTCGACGAATGTGATGACGACCTGGCCTTTCTGGAAAGCAGATTGATCCAGGAAGAAAAACAGAAACCACAGCACGAGCGCTCGGAAATGGCGTTGCGCGACAAGTTGCGTTTCTGCGTCGATCAGACATTCGAGCGAATCACCTATACCGAGGCGATCAACGTTCTGCAGAGCAGCAAGCCACACAAGAAGGGGAAGTTCCAGTTCCCCGTCGACCGCTGGGGGATCGATCTGCAGAGCGAGCACGAGCGTTACCTGGTGGAGAAACACTACAAGAAACCGGTCATTATCACTGGCTATCCCAAGGAGATCAAGGCCTTCTACATGCGGCTGAACGAAGACGGCAAGACAGTTGCGGCGATGGACATCCTGTTTCCAGGGATTGGTGAGATCGTAGGCGGGTCGCAACGCGAAGAGCGGCTGGACTATCTGGAGCGGCGCATGGAGGAGATGGGCATCCCGGCAGAGGAGATGCAATGGTTTCTGGACACGCGGCGCTTTGGCACTTGCCCGCACGCCGGCTTTGGCCTCGGGTTCGGACGCCTGGTGCAGTTTGTCACCGGCATGGGCAACATCCGCGATGTGATCCCCTTCCCGCGCACCCCTGGCAAGCTGG
>JAWWBX010000015.1:0-29897 GCA_033720735.1 Saprospiraceae bacterium | reverse complement strand
GGGCGACCGCCAAATAGCGCGTTAGCGGACACGATCCGCAGGGCCTGCGTATTCGCTGACCAGGAGCAATAATACGATCAGTACGAAGCCATTCCTCGATGCGTGCGCTGCGCGCACTTCCTCGGAATGACAAATGATCGGTGCGTGCAATGCGCGCCCTTACTCGGAATGACAAATGATCGGTGCGTGCGCTGCGCGCACTTACTCGGAACGCGTGCAATGCGCGCTCTTACCCGGAATCACAAATGAGCGGTGCGTGCAATGCGCACTTACCCGGAATGACAAATGATCCATGTGAAGCGAGCACGCAGGACGAAAACCATGGTTAGGTCCCGTGCTGGCTACCGTCATTTTCCGATCGGCAAGCGAGACAGCTTGACGCCTTGACCTCGGTGCAACCTTAAAAAACGACACGAGGCCTTCCGAATGTCTGCGATACGTCTGCCGGATGCCAACACCCGGCCGAAGCATTATTTGGCTGCTGCGTACCGGCGTGCGACCTCGTCCCAGTTGATCACATTGAAAAATGCGGAGACATAGTCACCGCGGCGGTTCTGGTAGTTGAGATAGTATGCATGTTCCCATACGTCGATACCCAGGATGGGCTGACCACCGCAGCCGACGCCGGGCATGAGCGGATTGTCCTGATTGGGTGACGAGCATACCTCAACCCTGCCGCCGTCGTGCACACACAGCCAGGCCCAGCCAGAGCCGAAGCGGGTAGCCGCCGCCTTCGAAAACGCATCCTTGAAGCCATCGAACGAGCCATATGCCGCGTTGATCGCTTCAGCGAGTTCGCCAGAGGGTGTTCCGCCACCGTCGGGAGACATCACCTGCCAAAACAAGGAGTGATTATAGTAGCCACCGCCATTGTTCCGGACAGCGGCATTCGACATATCCAGATTCTTGAGGATGTCTTCGATCGAGCGACCTGCCAGGTCGGTGCCTTCAATAGCGGCATTGAGATTGTTGGTGTATCCGTTGTGGTGCTTGCCATGATGGATCTGCATTGTGCGCGCATCGATATGCGGCTCAAGGGCATCATGCGCATAGGGAAGATCGGGAAGTGTAAAAGCCATCTTGATTCGTGTTTACGTTTGAGAAAAATGGTGTTCATCTAATGGAACAGCAAGATAGAGAAGATGTTCTGCAGGTGAGACAGCAGACTTCAAAAGTCTCGCAGACTTTTGAAGTCTGACCCGCAGCCAAACGAATATCTTTACGTCATGATCCTGCTGTTGCTGCTCCTGATGGGGTTCTTACCACCCGGCGATCACGCATTTTATGTGAGTGTGATCGAGGTGCGTCACATCGACCAGGTTCCCTCGGCAACGATCACGGTCAAGGTCTTTTCCGACGATTTGCAGACCGCCCTGAGGCAGGCCCGGGGTGACGTTGACCCTGCCCTCGCCAATTTGTGTCTCACAGAGGCAGACGCTATTCGGTCGTATTTCGCTGAACATCTGCAGGTGAAGATCAATGATCAGCTGCTGTCACTCACCCACACGTCGTGTGGATTCGAGGGAGATGCCCATCAGATCCAGTTTACCGCCGGTTGCCCGGAGCAATGGTCTCACCTGGAAATTCACGCTGACTACTTCATGGAGGTCTACCCTACCCAGATGCAGATGGTCCACATCAACGAGCACGGGGAGAATTACACGCTGCGCCTGTCAAAATCCAGACCACTCAAACAAGTGACGTTCAGATAGCCGCTCCTAGCGCGTTTCGCCGTTGAACAGATCGAGCAGGGACTGACACACAACAGACACCCCGGTGGTGATCGTGGGCTCCGGATCAGGATAATAGAATGGCGAATGCAGGCCCGGCAGATCTCCCGATGCCATCCGATGTTCCGGAACCGTCCCCAACCAAAACAGCACCGTTGGTACCTGGTGCTCGGTGGAGCCGTAGCATGCAAAATCCTCACCTACCATTTGTGGCTCTGCATAAACCACATTATCTGCTCCGATGGCTTTTGCTGATGACGCGGTCATCTTGTCCACGAGCTCAGGGTTGTTGTAGTTGGCTGGTGTAAATTGGTCAGGGATGACCACCTCAGGAAGTTTGTCTTCCGGCAACCCAGCTGCCAGCGCGACACCCCGTGCAATCTCGCGGATCCGGCGATGCACCATCTGGCGCACTTCTTCGGTGTAAGTACGGACCGTCAGCTTCAAGATAACCTCGTCGGGGATAATGTTGTGCTTGACGCCCCCCTGGATGGCTCCCACCGTGATCACGGCCGATTCCGTCGGCTTGAGATTACGGCTGACAATGGTTTGCAGGTCCATGACGATCATACTGGCGATCACCACCGGATCGATGGACATGTGCGGCGAAGCACCATGCGCGCCCACTCCAAACACCTTGATATCGACACTTTCGGTATTGGCCATGGTGTATCCCTTGCCAAAGCCGACCTGGCCGGCCGGGATGGTCGGACTGCAATGCAATCCGATGCCATAGTCGGGCACACCAAATCGCTCGTACAGACCGGCACCAAGCATCATGCGCGCTCCCTGGCCAATCTCTTCAGCGGGCTGACCAATCAGCATCAGGGTACCACTCCACTGGTCTTTCATTTTCATCATCGCGCGCGCCGTGCCCAGCCAGGTGGTCATGTGCATGTCGTGCCCGCAGGAATGCATGGTGCCGGTGCGCACACCTGAATATTCGATCTCGTGCTTGCTGGCGTACTCGAGCCCGGATTTTTCGTACATCGGCAGCGCGTCCATGTCGGTGCGGTAGAGGATCAGGGGGCCTTCGCCGTTGCGTATCATCCCCACGATCCCGTATCCCCCGACACCTTCTGTGACCTCGACGCCGATCTTGCGGAGCTCTGCTGCCAGTTCAGCTGACGTTTCTTTTTCTTCGAGTGAGATCTCGGGGTGCTGGTGGCGGTGTTTGTAAAACGCCGTCAGATATGCAAGATCCTCTTTGATGAGGTCCTTGATCGCAGCAGGATTGGTCGGGGCGACAAGCGTGCCGCACAATAAACAAGCGAACAGAAGTGTAAGCAGATGCATAGTCTGATTTGAACTGATGGACGTCTAAGTTCGGGAATTGGCCACTGATTACAAACTTGTCTGCCGGCAGGCAGAGATTCACACAGATTTATACCCTTGTGCAACTCCAATCAGTGATAATCTGTGGCCCTATTCAATCAAGACGCGATCTAAAATGCTGCCACTGAAAGCATGCCGTCCTTGATTGGCGTACCTTTGCATTTCAATCGCACGAGATGAAATTTCGCAAAGAAAAAGATAGCCTGGGCGTCATCAAGGTGCCCGCCGACAAGTATTGGGCCGCCCAGACACAGCGGTCTTCAGAAAATTTCCGCATCGGTGGTCAACGCATGCCAATCGAAGTGATCCGTGCGTTCGCCGTACTTAAAAAAGCGGCGGCGCAGGTGAATGCCGAGCTCGGCGTTCTGTCCAAAGCAAAAGCCCGGCTCATCGGTCGGGTCTGCAACGAGATCCTGAGCGGAGAGCT
Organism: Saprospiraceae bacterium; assembly: GCA_033720735.1. Lineage (GTDB taxonomy): Bacteria > Bacteroidota > Bacteroidia > Chitinophagales > Saprospiraceae > B8-G4. The sequence continues at coordinate 26,405 of JAWWBX010000015.1, read as the reverse complement.
CGACGACCAATTCCCGCTGGTGGTCTGGCAAACCGGCTCGGGCACCCAAACCAACATGAATGTCAATGAGGTCATCGCCAACCGAGGACATGTCCTCAAGGGAGGCTCTCTGACGGATTCGTCCAAATACCTGCACCCCAACGATGACGTCAACAAGTCGCAGTCCTCTAACGACACCTTCCCGACGGCCATGCACATTGCGGCGTACACCTTCCTGGTCGAACAGACGATCCCGGCAGTGGAAACCCTGCGCAACACGCTGGATGAAAAAGCAAAAGCCCATCACGACGTGGTCAAGATCGGCCGGACACACTTTATGGATGCCACGCCGGTCACGCTGGGACAGGAGCTTTCAGGCTTTGTCTCACAACTGGATCATGGTCTGGCCGCTATCCGCGCGAGCCTCAAGCATCTGAGCGAGCTGGCCCTCGGCGGCACCGCGGTGGGCACCGGTTTGAACACCCCGAAGGGCTACACACGCAAGGTGGCCCGGGAGATCGCCAGACTAACCGGGCACCCGTTCAAAACCGCCCCCAACAAATTTGAAGCGTTGGCAGCACACGACGGGATTGTCGAAGCCCACGGCGCACTCAAAACGCTCGCCGTGTCGCTGATGAAGATCGGCAACGACATCCGCATGCTGGCGTCCGGGCCGCGCTGCGGCATTGGTGAGATCCTGATCCCGGCCAACGAGCCAGGATCGTCGATCATGCCGGGCAAAGTCAACCCCACCCAGGCCGAAGCACTGACGATGGTCATGGCCCAGGTCATGGGCAACGATGTTGCCATCTCAGTCGCCGGTAGCAACGGTCAGTTTCAGCTCAATGTCTTCAAACCGGTCATGATCTACAACTTCCTGATGTCGGCCCGCCTCATCGCTGATGCCTGCCTGAGCTTCAACGAACATTGCGCGGCAGGTATCGAACCAAACCGGCCGCGCATCAAGGAAAACCTGGACAACTCATTGATGCTGGTCACCGCGCTCAATACCAGGATTGGCTATGACAAGGCGGCAGAGATTGCCAAGAAAGCACACAAGGAGGGGACGACCCTCAAGCAAGCAGCCATCAAACTGGGCTACGTGACCGCGGAACAGTTTGATGAATGGGTGCGTCCGGAGGATATGATCGGGGGAATGAAGTAGTCATCCGGCCCTGTCCGCACGTGTTACGCGTGGTCCGGATCAAGGATTCACACGTTGCAAGCGGCTTCTGACGATCGTCAATGCCAGCAGGAGTACCGCCAGAAACACGCTGATTCGTGCGATCATGTCACCCCAGCGGGTGTAAAAGGTGTAGCCGTCACCCGGATCGACCAGGCCCGTGATCACGGCTTCCACCCCGTAGTCGGTAGCTTGCAGGATATCACCGCGCTGGTTGATGAAGCAAGAAACCCCGGTATTGGCCGAACGTGCAATCGGCCGGCGGTGCTCGATGGCGCGCAGCGAGGCAAATTTCAGATGCTGCTGATGACCCGGCGTATCGTCCCACCACCCGTCGTTCGTCACAATAAAGATCATGCTGGCGCCCTTGCGCACGTATTCGCCGACATAGGCACCATACACGGATTCATAGCAGATCACGGGTGCCACGGCCGTCGATCCCGACCTGAATACCTCACGCTCATCCTGTTTGGTGAGGCCGGCAACACTGCCCTGCAACATATGGATCAGCGGTCTGATGAAAGGCAGCACGTCCCGGAAAGGGAAAAACTCTGCCCCCGGCACCAGTTTCGATTTGAAATAAGGATCGATCTCCTCCCCGGTAGCAAGCTGGACGGCACTGTTCTGGACGTCATACCAGAAGGTGTCGCGCAAGCCCTCCTGCAACCGAATGGCAGGCATGTCTACTTCTTCGGTAAATGTGCGGTAAGATTCGATACCCATCACCAGCTTGAGATCGGGGAAAGGTGCCATCATCTGTCGTAACCGCCGGATGCGACCATCCCGCTCAATGTCATTGAGCAGCACGGCCGGAAAACTGGTTTCCGGAAAGACGAGATAATCCGTCGTGCTGTCGATCACCGATTCCGAGAGGCGCACAAACCGTTCGAGCTGGTCGTTTTGGTTGAAGACGAACTTCTCGTAGTGGGGTTCGAAATTGGGCTGCACGACGGCCACCTTGACGGAGCCCTCCTCCAGCGGGTAGGTCGCCCACCGGACCACTCCCGCCACGATGGGCAGTATGATCATTGCCGCAATGCCCCAGACCCGTCGACGCGGGAAGCGTTGAGTGACCTGATAGGCATCCCAGGCGCGCCAGACAAGATCATTGACCCACAGGACCCACAAGCTCCCACCAAAGATCCCGGTGATCTCGTACCACTGGACCCACGACGGATACTGCGCAAATGCATGGCCAAGGTTGAGCCACGGCCAGGAGATCTCCCAGTAGAGATGCAGATATTCAAAGGCAATCCAGATAGTGATGAGGGCCACGGTCGGCAACCGACCTTTCAACGTGCACATGGCCTGGTGGATCAACGTAAAGACCGCGGCCATGATCATGGCGTTGAGCACATTGGCTACGATCCCCGGCAAAAACGAAGTATTGATGACCCAAAAGGTGGTGCAGACATTCCAGATGAGAAAGGCATTGAAGGCATACTTGAACATCGACCATCGGGCAGGACCACCACGCCACCTAAACAAACCACGGCTTATGATGAGCAACGGCACCAGGCCAACGAATATCAGAGGCGTGAGCGGGGATACCGGGAATCCCAGGCTGAGCAGTACGCCACTCAGCGTGGAAAGCAACAGATAGCGCCGGTTGTCCGGAGCCCTTGTGTAGCGGCTTGACAACAGGATGAGCATACCCGCCCAGACACTCAATAGCAAGAAGAAGGGACGCCAGCCCCAGAGCAGCTGTTGCTGGGTACGCTCCGCCATCTGGTTGGCCACCAGCGCTGCCAGCAGAAAACAAGGGATGGCGATCAACAACCTCTTCTTCACGGGCTATCAGCTGATCTGGCTGCCATCTTCCCAGGAGGGTTCGGGGGCGATCAATGACAGGCGTCCCTCGGCATCCTCGGCCATCAGGATCATGCCCTGCGATGCAACCCCGCGAATCTTGCGTGGCGCCAGGTTTGCTAATAGAACGACCTTGCGGCCGACGATGTCATCCGTCGAAAACTGTTTGGCGATCCCGGACACGACCGTCCGTTGCTCAAAACCGAGATCTAGCTGCAACTTGAGCAGCTTGTCGGTTTTCTCTACGGGTTCGGCGTGCAACACGGTAGCAGTCCGCATGTCGAGTTTAGCAAAGTCATCGTAGGAGATCTCGGACTTGATCGGCACGCCCGGCTGGCTGTTGCCGCTGCCATCACCACGGCTGCGCTGCAATTTGTCCATTTGCTCCTGAATGACATGATCGTCGATGCGTTCGAAGAGATGCTTGCCCTTCTCGATCTTGTGACCGGCAGGGATCAACAGTTCGCCTTCGGCCAGTTTGAGCATCATGTCCGCAAAGTCTCCGTCCGCCAGGTCCGGCAGGTTGAGCATGTCCCGCAACCTGGCCGACGTGAATGGCAGGAACGGATACATGGCCACGCTCAACGCAGTCACATACTGCAGCCCGAGGTTCATCACCACCCTGACGGTCTCCGGGTCCTCCTTCTGGATCTTCCACGGCTCATTAAATTGCAGCAGCTGATTGCCGGAAGCAGAGATCGCCATCAGCTTTGTCAGTGCAGAACGAAACTCAAACGTCAACACCTCGTGCAATACCGCGTCGAGCTGATCGTGGAGGTCCAGTATTTCAGACTCGTGCCAGGACGGCAGGTCACTGCCTGAGGCACTGTTGACGGTGCAGTCTTCGTCAAAATCCGGCACGACCCCGTCGTAGTACTTGTTGGTCAGGACGATGACCCGGTGCACAAAATTGGCCAGGTTGTTGACCAGCTCGTTGTTGTTGGCCTCCTGATACCCCTTCCAGGTAAACTCGCTGTCGCGCTGCTCCGGCATGTTCTTGGTGAGGTAGTAGCGTAGCACATCCTCCTTGTCCGGCAGGTCTTCCAGGTACTCGTGTGCCCACACCGCCCAGTTGCGCGAAGTGGAGATCTTGTCGCCCTCCAGATTCATGAACTGGTTGGCCGGCACATTAACCGGCAGGATGTAACCGCCATGTGCCTTGAGGATGGCCGGGAAGATCAGGCAGTGGAAAACGATATTGTCCTTGCCGATAAAATGCACGAGTGCCGTTTCCCGGTCCTGCCAGTACGGCTTCCAGTCTTTGCCATGGTCTGCCGCCCATTGTTTGGTAGCCGAAATGTAGCCGATCGGCGCATCCATCCAGACATAGAGCTTCTTCCCTTCCGACCCCTCGATCTCCGGCGGCACATCAACCCCCCAGTCCAGATCGCGGGTGATGGCCCGCGGCTGGAGACCGCCATCAAACCAGGATTTGCACTGTCCCAGGACATGGTTTTTCCACAGTGCCGGGTCATGGTGCTCTTCCCCATCGAGAGTGCCCTCCTCGATCCAGGTTCGCAACCATCCTTCCGCCTCGTCGAGGGGGAGGTACCAGTGCTTCGTCTTGCGCAGAACCGGGCGTTCACCGGTCAGGGTAGACACCGGATCGCCCAGGTCGGTAGGACTCAGTGAACTTCCGCAGTTCTCGCACTGATCGCCATATGCCTCGGGATGACTGCACCGCGGACAAGTGCCCTTGATATAGCGGTCGGCCAAAAACTGCTCGGCCTTCTCGTCAAAATACTGTTCTGTTTCCTGCTCGATAAAGCTGCCATTGGCATGCAGCGTGCGAAAGAACTCCTGCGCTGTTTCGTGGTGCAGTGCGGCGGTAGTCCGGTGATAGATGTCAAAGGACATCCCCAGCCGTTGCATGGCCTCCTCCAGCATGGCATGGTACTTGTCGACGATCTCCGCCGGTGTCACGCTTTCCTTCTTGGCGCGCATGGTGATCGCGGCCCCGTGTTCATCTGATCCACAGACAAAGACCACGTCTTTGCCCAGCATCCGCAGAAACCGCACATAGATATCCGCAGAAATGTACGCGCCTGTCAGGTGACCTACGTGGGCCGGGCCGTTGGCATACGGCAATGCCGAGGTCACCAGATACCTGGCCGGATGCATCATGGGATGTTGCGTTTAATACGTTCAGAGTGCGAAGATACGCTGTAGCTGTGTCTCATGTTCATTCTGTTTTGGTGATTCCGGGGATCGGGACAGTACGTGAAAAAGCGGTCTCGAAGCTCATCACGGTGTTGGTCCCCTCCACCCCTTCAATGGTTTGTATTTGATCGTAGACGATATCCCGCAGGTGACTGTTGTTGACGGTAAACAGCTTGACCATGATCGCGTAGCGCCCGGCAATATTCACACATTCGACGATCTCCGGGATCTTTTTCAGCTGCTCCACCACGGCACGCAGCGCCCGGCCTTCCTTGAGCATGATCTGGCAATAGGCGCTGGTCTCATAACCCAGCTTCTCGGTGTCGACCTGGTAGACGGCCTCCTTGAGCAAGCCGGCGTCAACCAGTTTGCGGACGCGCTGATGAATCAGTGAGTTGGAGACGTTTAACCGCTCCGCCAGCCGCGAAAAGGGCACCCGGGCGTCGCGGGTCAACGCTTCAACAATGCGATAATCTGTACTGTCAAATTGATTCTCAACAGCCAATTCTACAGGGATTGATTACCAATTTGACGTCAATATATATCTATTTCATAATTTATGACATTCTAACAGATCATTTCATGTATTTATGATTCTTTTTTGAACATATTCGTGTCATTCTGAGTATAGTTGATGATGTAAATATGTTCTGATATGCTGAGTGTAAAAGCAATTCTGACGACGAGTCTGATCCTGTTCTCTGTGATCGACATTATTGGCTCCCTGCCGGTCATCCTCGACATGAAGCAAAAGGGCATGCGGGTCCACGCGGCGACCTCGACGATTGCTGCGGGTATGTTGATGGTCGCCTTCCTGTTCTTTGGGACGGCCTTGCTAGGTCTCTTTGGGGTAGAAGTCAGTTCGTTTGCCCTGGCCGGGTCGCTGATCATTTTGTTTATCGGACTGGAAATGGTACTCGGGATCCGCATCTTTCGCGACTTTGAGGACCAGTCGAGTTCGGGCTCGATCGTGCCTATCGCCTTTCCCATCCTGGCCGGCGCCGGTACGCTCACCACGGTGATTTCCCTGCGCGCCGATCACTCGGCGTTGAATATCCTCGCCAGTATCGTGATCAATCTGATCCTGATCTACCTGGTGTTGCGCTCCAGTGGCTGGCTTGAGCGCAAGATGTCAAAGGAACTCAAGAATACGCTCCGGAAGGTATTTGGCATCCTGCTGATCGCGATCGCGATCCAGATGTTTAAAGGGAATCTGGGGGTGTAAGACTAAGACTTCGCAAGTCTACCCTCCAAAGTCGTCGAAGGCGATATTCTCCTCGGGCACACCCAGCTCGTCGAGCATGCGGATCACTGCGGCATTCATCAGCGGCGGACCACAGAAGTAGTACTCGATCTCTTCGGGCTCGGGATGGTGGTTGAGGTAGTTGTCGAGCAGGACCTGATGGATAAAGCCGACGAACCCATCACCTTCGGGATCGTCCAGTGATTTCTTCTCGACCCAATTGTCCTCCGGCAATGCAGCCGAAAGCGCAATATGGAAGCTGAAATTGGGGAATTCCTTCTCCAGAGCACGGAACTGGTTGACATAAAACAGTTCGCGCTTCGATCGCCCGCCGTACCAATAGGAGATCTTGCGATCCGTGGTCTTCAGCGTATGGAACAGGTGGAACAGGTGTGACCGCAGCGGCGCCATGCCGGCCCCACCACCGATATAGACCATCTCCTTGCCCGTGTCCTTGATAAAGAACTCACCGTAGGGCCCTGAAATCGTGCACTTGTCGCCCGGCTTGAGACCGAACACATAGGACGAACAGACGCCCGGGTTGACCGCCATCCAGTTGTTGGTCTTCTTGTCCCACGGTGGCGTCGCAACACGAATGTTGAGCATCACGATATTACCTTCAGCCGGGTGATTGGCCATGGAGTAGGCCCTGAACTGGGGTTCGTCGTTGACCATCGTCAGATCCCACAGCTTCCACTGATCCCACTCCTCTTTAAACTTCTCAGGATCATCGTGGTGCTCGGGATGTGCCGTAATATCAAAGTCCTTATAGTGGACGGTAATCTCCGGTACATCGATCTGAATATAGCCACCGGGCTTGAAATCCAGGATCTCCCCGTCCGGTAACCGGACAATAAACTCCTTGATAAATGAGGCCACATTGTAATTGGAGACCACCTCGCATTCCCATTTCCTGATACCGAAGATCTCTTCGGGCACCCTGATCTCCATGTCTTCGCGCACCTTGACCTGGCACGACAGGCGCATATTCTCGGCGACTTCCTTGCGGGTCAGGTGGTTGAGCTCGGTGGGCAGGACATCGCCTCCACCTTTGTCGACATGGCACTCACACATGGCGCAGGTACCGCCGCCACCACAGGCCGAGGGCAGGAAAATATTCTGGTCCGAGAGGACCGACAGCAGCGTTGAGCCGGGCTGCACCTCGAGGGGATTTTCCGTATCCCCGTTGATGACAATCTTGACGTTGCCCTGCGGGACCAGTCGGCGCCGGGCGGCGATCAACATGAATGACAAGGCAAGAATAACAAGGCTGAAAACGAGTATCGAATATACAATGACCATGGTCTGCTACAGTTTCTTATCCACCATTTGCTGAAGTAAAGGCCGCCGGGTCGATGCCCATCAGGCTCATAAAGGCCACACCCATCAGTCCGGTCAGGATGAAAGCCATGCCAAGGCCCCGCAGCGGAGCGGGCACATCTGAATACTGGATCTTTTCACGGATGGCTGCAATGGCGATGATCGCCAGAAACCAGCCAAACCCGCCGCCCAGTCCAAAGGCCACCGACTCGCTAAAGTTGTACTCGCGTGAGACCATGAACAATGACCCCCCGAGGATGGCGCAGTTGACGGTGATCAGCGGCAGAAAGATCCCCAGTGAATTGTAGAGTGCGGGCGACATCTTCTCGATCACCATCTCTACAAGTTGCACCATCGAGGCGATCACCGCGATAAACAGGATGAACCGCAGGAATGTCAGGTCGGTGCCGAAGAGGCCATTCTCGCTGAGCAGGAACTCACTGATCAGCCAGTTGATCGGCATGGTAATACCGAGCACGAAGATCACGGCCAGGCCCAGTCCGAAGGCGGTCTTGACCGTTTTGGAGACGGCCAGGTATGAGCACATCCCCAGAAAGTAGGCCAGCACCATATTCTCGATGAATGCCGACTTGATAAATATGTTGAACAGCTCCATGACTCTGTGCTTGTCTGTTTATGAAATATCGACCAGCTTCCTGTTGTATCCGCGCTGTATCCAGATCAGGATCCCGATGATAAACATGGCCGCTGCCGGCAGCACCATCAGGTTGTTGGGCGCATACCAGGCAAACATCGCGCTCTGCGTGGTGTCGATCCAGTAATCGGCAGCGGGGCCGATGATCTTCATTTCGATACCCGTACCGGCAAACAGGGTCCCTTTGCCAAACACTTCGCGGAAGAACGCCACGATGAGCAGGATTGCTCCATATCCCAGCGCGTTGCCCACGCCATCGAGAAACGACTTCCAGGGCTTGTTGGCCATGGCAAACGCTTCGAGGCGTCCCATGATGATACAGTTGGTGATGATCAGCCCGATAAAGACCGAAAGCTTCTTGTAGACATCGAAGTTGAAGGCCTTGAGGGTGAGTTCGACCACGGTGACCAGGGTAGCGATGATCACCAGTTGTACGATCATCCGCACCTGCTTCGGGATGCCCTTGCGCAGCAATGAAGTGATCAGGTTGGAAAACGCCAGCACAAAGATCACCGCCACGGTCATCACCAGAGAGGGAAACACGAGGGTCGTCACCGCCAGGGCGGAGCAGATCCCCAGCACCTGCACGGTGATCGGGTTGTTGTCATTCAGCGGGTCTGTGATCAGCCGCCGTTCCTTCTTGCCGAAGATCTCAACCTTCTGTTTGACTTTGGGTTCCTGTACAGTTGTCGTCTCAGCCATCGTACTGTGATTTATTTCCCGGTGGGTTAATTGTCCTTCACTTTATTAAAATACGGGCGATAATATCCAATGCCCCGGTACAGCATTTCCTCGACCCCGTCAGCGGTGATGGTCGCCCCGGAGATGCCGTCGACCTCATTCCAGTCATCGCGCGCACCGCCCTTCACGACTTTCACGGCGGTGTAGTCTCCATCGCGGTCATAGATCTTCTTCCCGACAAACTGGGCGGGGAAGGCCGGATTGTCCTTGATCTCGGCACCCAGTCCCGGCGTTTCAGCCTTGTGGTCGAATGAGACACCGGCGATGGTCTCAAAATCATCTTCCAATGCCACATTCCCCCAGATCTCATCCCACAGCCCGGATCCGCGCACGGAAACGATGTAGTACTTCTCGCCGTCCTGATTGAAGATGAACAGCGGACGCAGGCGCTGTTGCTCAGGACGTTTTTTCTCTTTGGCCATGTCGATATGCTCCGCCTTGACGCCCTTGTACCCGCGACTTTCGATCACGGACATGGCTGCTTCCTCGCCGTCCATATTGAGCACGGTCTGTTCGACCTGTTGATCAAAGATCTGCTGGATCTCTTCGTCACTGAGATTGTCGACGTCCTGCCCCAGCGGGCCTTCGACGGCCGAAAGGATGGCGCGTTTGTTGAACAGCGCCTCGTTGCGGTCATGACGCTCCTTGAATCCAGTGGCCATCACAGCCAGGATCAGGGCCGCTACAGCGGTGATCATGACAATAAACCGGATCACATACCCTGTACTATGCACGTTGCAAACGTCTTTTCATATTGCCCTGCAAAACGTAATGGTCGATCAGCGGAGCAAATGTGTTTAACAATAAGATGGCCAGCATCCAACCTTCCGGATAGGCCGGGTTCATGACACGAATGATCATGCCGATGAAGCCGATCAGGAAACCATAGATCCACTTTCCACGATTGGTGGATGCCGCCGTCACCGGATCGGTGGCCATGAAAGCCATCGCAAAAAAGAAACTACCCATGTAGAGCTGGTAGTACCATGGCACTTCCATGAATGGTGTGGCACCCCAGGCGTTCATGAGCATGGCCATGGCCACCGCGCCCAATAACATGCCGGCCATGATCCGCCAGCTCGCAATCCCGATCCCGATGAGAAACAGCGCACCGATCAGGATCAACGGCTTGGAGGTCTCGCCGATCGAGCCGGGGATCGCTCCCCACCACATCTGCCCTTCGGAATATACCTGAGTTACCGCATCCCATCCCCCCTGGAAGGCCAGTGCCAGCGGTGTAGCACCCGTATAGCCGTCGACCACGGTCAGCGTCGGATCGAAGGTCGACCAGCCAAACCATTCAAAGATGGTATTGAAGAACCCTGTTTCCCACCAGCTGTACTCAGCCATTGCGCCGGCCGCCGTGCTCTCGAGACCGGCAACCCACACCTCATCACCGGAGATCGTGGTCGGATATGCGAAAAACACAAACACCCGGGCGAGCAGGGCGATATTCCAGATGTTCATCCCGGTCCCACCGAACGCCTCCTTGCCCACGATCACGGCAAATGCCACCGCAAGGCAGAGGATCCAGATCGGGATATCGGGAGGCATGATCAACGGGATCAGCGCCCCTGTCACCAGGAAGCCTTCCTCGATCGAATGGCCTTTGCGCGCAGCAAAGTAAAACTCGATCCCGAGGCCGACGATGTGCGTCCAGATGAAGATCGGCAGGATCTTCATCAGCCCGTACGCGATCTTCAGATGCAGTGCCTCAAGGTAACCCGTATGCACGCCGAGCGCTGCAAAGTGCTGGTGCCCGATGTTCCACGAGCCGAACAAATAACACAGTTGCAGGGCGATCACCACCATCACCATCGTCCGCTTGAGGTCCATGCCGTCGCGAATGTGCACACCCCCTTTCGTGACCGAATTGGGCGCGTACAGAAACGTGAAGAACCCGTCGAAGACCACGTGGAGTTTGGGATACTTCTCCTTGTCCGGTTCCAATCGCTTTACAAAGTCAAGTAAACTCATGTTGCTATCAGCTCTGCCGAGTGTGTTTGTTCGTTAACCTGGTTATCCTTGCTCGCGCATAACCTCAAGGCCGTCCCGCAGGATCGCCTGGACCGGCACCTTCGAGGTGCACGCAAATTCACAAAGGGCGACGTCCTCTTCGCTCAACTCATAAATGCCCAATCCTTCCATGCGCTCGAAATTGCGGGTCATGATCGCTTTCATGAGATGCTGCGGATAGATGTCCATCGGCAGCATGCTTTCATATTGTCCTGTTATGACGAAAGCGCGGCGCTCGCCATGCGTATTGGTGTTTCCTTCAAACGTGAGGTCTGGCATCAGGAAGCTCGGGAAGGTCCGGCTCACACTCGGCCTCGGTTCGACAGGGAACAACCAGCCAAACAGTTCGTACTTGTCACCTTCCTTGATGACCGAGACATGTTGATCGTAATAGTTCAGAAAACCGTCATGTGGTTTCTTTTCCCCTGCCAGCACGTTTCCGCTGACGACCCGGTTGCCCTTGAGATCCCCCTGATCTTTGAGCAAATCGCCCAAATTGGCACCAATGTGAGTGCGGACATACACCGGATTGTCCAGTGGCGCTCCCGTCAGGGCAACGATCCGCTCGGCGTTAAACCGCCGCTCTGTCCACAAGGCCCCCAGGGTGATCACCTCCTGTACGCCGAGCACCCATACCGGTTTGCCGGCCGAGACGGGTGCTACATGGTGGATCTGGATCCCGACATTACCACAAGGGTGCGGGCCGCGGAACCAGTGTTTCTCGACATTGCGCGCGTTGGCAAAGATGTCTGAAGGTTGCTTGCCATCGCGCGCATCGAGCCCGAGGTGCACCTTGCCGGTGGTCAATCTGGTGAGGACATCGAGTCCTTTCTGGAAGGCCTCGTCCCTTCCCTCAACAACGAGATTGAGATCAGGTGCCAGTGGCGCTGTATCAAAGGTTGAGATGAAAACATTGACCGGGTGGCTGTCAACCGGCGGCACGATGTCATATGGGCGTTGGCGCAGCATCGTCCAGCCGCCGGATGTCAGTAGGAATTGCACGATCTGCGCCCGCGAGGCCGTACCCAGTTCCGGTGCCTCAAACTCCTTGTACTGCATCTGGCGGTCGGCCAGGATCACCACTTCAGCAATCGAACGCTTGGCGCCACGGTTCACTTCGATGACCTCGCCACTTACCGGTGCAACGTACTGGATCTCGCTACGTGTCTTGTCATAAAAAATAGGATCTCCCGCCCGTACCGTGTCTCCCGGTTCCACCACGACCTTGGGGATTGGAGCCATGCCAATCCAGTTAGGGGGCTGGAGCGCAAACCGCGTCACCTGGGCCGGCACGATTTCCGGCCGGGCCGCGCCTTCCAGTTTGATATCAAACCCTTTCTTGAGGTCATAGACGTCCTTGTCCCGCAAATGCTCCGGCAGCGGTTTGCTGAAAATGCGTCCGAGCGACGGGAACAAACCGATGCGATCGGTGTCCATATTGTGGCGCTTGGCTTCAATGCGCAACAGGTTGTCTGCGACTTGCAGGATCACCCCGAGCAGCAGGATCGCTCCTACCACAATCAGCGCGTAGAGCAGCGTGTTTGAACCACCTGATGACTGGGCGAAAATGGACGGTGACAGAAGTAAAAAGAGACCGGTCGTGAAGAGTCTGGGAATGCGCGAAATTCTTCTTTCCACTGAGTCTTGAGTTCTTAAAACCAATAGGCCTGAAAAAATCACCGCAAAGATATCAAACCTTTCTTAGGATTGATCTGGTCTCAAAGAGGGAAACAGGCAGGGGTTGAGAAGGTTGGCTATTTAGAGATATTCTCAATAATCTCACGTCCTGACAGGCGCCGGCGCCAGTGCCAGAATCCGTAGATCGCCACCAACAGATAGACGAAATAGAGCAGGCTGATCAAGAGTCCTCCCCGGGCCAGAAACAGGTAGATGTAGATGGCATCAATGACGATCCAGAAGATCCAGTTTCCCAGGGCTTTGCGAATGAGCAACCACGTCGCGTATAGTGACATGATCGTCGTCCAGGTGTCCAGAAATCCGAATGCGGCATCCGTATACGTGCGCAGGAGCCATGCAACCGGCACGGCGAGGAGCAAGCCTATCGCGACTGCGACGAGATGCTGCCCTGCCGGGCGCACATGAATACCAGTGCCGGGACGGTCCTCACGCCCTCCGGACAACCAGGTATACAAACCGACCCCTCCGAGCCCCACGTACACAAGTTGCAGCACACCATCTGCGTACAACCTGAACACCGTAAAATCATCCCATGCGATCAGGGCACAGCTGACGATGCCAAAGACCCAGCAAACCGGCCGTTCGCGTGCAGCGAGCACCACATAGACCACTCCTGTGACGAGCGCGCCGAGCTGCGTCATGCTCAGTTCGCCAATTTGTACCATCAGTTGTTCCACGCAGCAAAAATGCAGAGTCATGTCCACTTTTGCGCCGACAGGTAGCGTATCGCAGAGTGCGACCCGGGGCGATCAATAAATCCGGTATCTTCGCGGCACCGAAATCGGCCTTTGGCGGATTGGCAGTCCAGAATCTCAGATGCATGCGCATGTTCAAACACCTGTCTCAGTGGATCACCGGCGGTGGTAAAGACGACGCAGTGCGTCACCAGGGGCTCTACCTCCCACGGTTCCGCACCAACCAGGACCTTAGCAACAACGACCGGTATGTACAATCGGCCGTGGAGCAAGTGCAACAACTCCGCGATCATTGCGGGCTGCATGACCAATCCCGTTTGCTGGATTTTGGCTGTGGCCAGGGCCGGCTGGCGATCGGTCTGCAACACCTGGGCTATCCATTCAAATCCTACGTCGGTGTGGACACCGATGCCCGCTCCGTCTCCTGGTGCCGCAAGTGGCTCAGTGATGACGAGGGTCGCTTTACGTTCATTCACCTGGCTGCGCACAATGCCCGTTACAACCCGCAGGCCGCCTCATTACAACCCCTGCCCTTTCCGGCGGCATCATTCGATCTCGCCTTCCTCAACTCTGTCTTTTCGCACATGATTCCTGAGGATGTCCGGTTCTACCTGGCGGAGTTGCACCGTGTCCTGGACGACGACGGGGTCATCTACCTCACAGCCTTTATCGAGGAGAATGTTCCCGATCACGAGGAGAATCCGGACAACTATCTGGGCAAATCACGCGGGCCGCTCCACCGTGTGCGATACGCGAGATCTTTTTTCGATCAAATGATCCAGGAAGCCGGGCTGGCAACACGCATGTTCTTGCATCATGGTGTCGCACGCACTGGTCAAAGTATTGTGATTGTCTCCAAGAATTCCGTCTCGGCACACGGGGCACCCAATTGATGCAGAGCGTATGGGTGCATTGAAGAAAGTCTCGGTCATTCTGACCACCTTCAACGCTGCAGAACACCTGCAGCGCACCCTCCGGTCCATTCTCAATCAGGACGGGGCCGGCAGCCAGTTTGAGCTTGAGCTGATCGTTGTCGACGACTGCTCGACGGACGATACCCACCGCGTTCTGGACGAAATGGCCGTCCCGTTCCTCACCACCACCAGCAACTCCGGAGGACCCAACCAGGGGCGCAACATCGGACTGGACCGGGCGACCGGCGACTACATCTGTATTTCCGATCATGATGACGTTTGGATGCCTGACAAGGTCATCACGCTTCTCCCTTATCTGGAGCAAGTGCCGATCGTCACCTCGGGCTATGTAATCATTGACACGGTAGACGGGTCCCGGTCGGTGACCCGCTGCACCGGACAAGCACACCTGTATTTTGAGAACAATGCCACTTTCCTGACCAAACTGACCAAGTCCCGTCATGGCCAGCACACCTTTCTCGGAAGTATCATGTACAGCAGTGCTTTGCAGCACATCAGGTTTGAAGAAAAGTACGGGATGGTGGACTACGACTGGATCACCCGGCTCTTTCACCAGCAGGCTTCGATCGAAGTTTGCCGGCCGCTCTACGAGCGCTATGTGCACGGACGCAATCTGTCGTATGATGAGTCGTACCGGAAAAAGGATTTGGAGTACTCGCTGGCGATCATCAATAGCTATCGCGAGGCCTATCCGCGCGAGACACGGATCGCCTACCGGCGCATTCATGGCACGATGGCCAGGTACTACTACGTCGTCGGCGACATGTCGAAAGCCAGATATTATTTTCGCAGATCAGGACCAGCCCTCAAGACATTGGCCTACTACCTGACCACCTTTGTGGGCTCCGGAATTGTGAAACGACTGTTCAAAGTGTTCTGAGATGGAAGCGATCAAGCCTGGACTGTTACTTGTTTTGGGGTGTCAGCGATCCGGCACCTCGCTGCTGGCGGCCATGCTTGGGCGACATCCGGAGATTAATATGCTGTACGAGTCAACGACGACCGATGTCCGCAAAGCCATCGGCAAGCGCTACAGCGGGAATAAACTCCTGACATGGCGGCAGATCCGCATGACCCGCCGCGGATCGAAATTCGGGGATCTCCTCAACCGCATTGCCAATCTGGACGTGAGCCGGCGGACCAAGCACCACAAGATCCGGGTCTTCCCGACGTCACGCATGTCGATCGATGACTACCTGCGACTGGATGCGTCGATCATTGTGATTACCAGGCCGGAAGAGGAAGTCGTGCGCAGCATCACCCGCCGCACCGGAATGAGCACACGACAGGCCGTGCGGGAATTTCAACGCTCGGAGCGGGAGTTGCACACTGTTGCGGATGTCGCCCTGAAGATCACGTTTTCCGATCTGGTAAATGAGCCGGAACCTGTCCTGCAACGGATCTGTGGCTTCCTGGACCTGGACTACGATCCGCGCATGCTCGAAGGACCAGCCTACAACTACGTTTACCCGCATTCGGGGATCCTGACGGCGAAGGACGGGACCAGGACCCAGGAGTAAGACGCTCGGCTGATCTACTGCACCAATTCAAACTGGTACTGAAGGATGTAAAAGATCGGGTTGCCGTCAGCATCGGTGTTCCTGAGGATCACATCGATGTCGACGGTCTCACTTTCTTCCTTCTCGGCACTGTCGAACACAATGTGGAAGCTGCCACGCTCTCCTGGCTGGTAGCTCTTTCCAACGCTCCAGTCTACTGTCGTACACTCGCAGGAGGAGATCAGGTCGATCTCTACAGCTACGGTTCCGGTATTGGTAAAAGTGAAGGTATGCTCTCGTTTCTCACCGCGTCGCACTTTGCCAAAATTCACAAAGGTCTGGTCGAAGGTGAGCTCGACCCTGGCACTGGCAAACCTGGCGATGGCAGATACGCCACCACCCGTGCTACCTAATTTTTTTTTTCGTCCAGGATCTCCTTGCTGATCTCGATGGAAGTGGGACCAGCGATGATCTTGAATTCAGTGCGCCGGTTGAAGCGGTGTTCGTCGTCGGTACAGCGCACGCCATTCACACAGCGATTGAGGATCTGCGACTCACCATAGCCCACAGCACGCAGGCGGTCAGGATCAATCCCGTTGCTGATCAGCCAGTCGACTGCGCTCTGGGCACGGCGTTGCGAGAGGCGCTCGTTGTAGCGGTCCGGACCCTGTGCATCAGTGTGTGAGGACAGCTCGATCACCATGTCGGGATACTCGTCCATCAGGTCGAGCAATACCTGCAGGTCCTGCTCTGCATCCGGCAGGATCTTGTCGTCATCGAAGTCGTAGTAAATGTTGTTGAGACGGATCGGCTCGTTGATCGTGATCACGCGCGTCTCCGGTTCGTCCGATGGCGCGCGCTCGAGGTAGACGTCTTCACGTTTGGTGCCTTCCAGCATCCCCACCGTGTTGAAGGTGAAGTCCTGTGGGAAGTAACCTTCGCGCTCCACAGTGACTTTGTAGCTCTTGTCCATATCGAGCAGAAAGCGGAAGGCGTTGCTCTCCGGCAGTTGCTTGGATTCCGCCTCGCCCGGACGATTGTTGACCACTTCAAACTTCGTGACCCGGGCATCAAGCAGGGGTTCACGTGTTTCCTGATCGAACACCACGGTAAGCAGGTCGATGATCACATCGCGGATCTCGAACGTGTAGATGTCGTCACAACACGTTTTGCTCTTGACCGACCGTGTTTCATCAGATGGCCGGTTGGACACGATGAATCCGCGTGTTCCTTCCTTGTTGGCAGTGAAATACAGATCATCAAATCCGGTGTTGTAGCCTGCACCGAGATTTTCCGGATCAGACCAGGAACTCCCGTCCCACTCACTCACAAAGATGTCGAAGCCCCCAAACCCCGGATGCCCCGTTGAGCTGAAATACAACTCGTTGGCACGGAAGTACGGCGTTTGCTCATCTCCCGCAGTATTGATCTTTTCGCCCATGTTGACAGGAGGGCTGTAGTCTCCATCCGCGCGGCGGATGCTGTAGTACAGGTCAAATCCGCCCATACCGCCCGGCATATCGGAAGAGAAAATGAGCACTTCATTGCCGAGGAGCGATCCGACTGTGGGATGTGTCGCGATATAATCGCCGTTGACATTCGGGACTTCTTCTGCTGCCCCCCAGGACGATCGCCCGACCGAGCTGACATAGATACGGCTCTCAATCAGCTTATCGACGTCGGTCAGTGCCCGGGTGAAGTACATCCGCTGCCCGTCGTCGGAAAACCGTGGGTTGCCGGTGTGAAACCCCTCACGGTTGATCTTGCCAGGCAGTGCTTTGGGCTTCTCCCATTCGCCGTTCCTGTCCAGTCCGGACTTGTAGATCTTGGCAAATTTTTCCTCGGCCGTGCCATCCAGGACCACCAGGTCAGAGCTCGGCAGGGCGGCCAGGTACAGCTCTCCGTCCGGGTGCATCACCGGGGCAAACTCGGTGTAGCGCGAATTGACCTTGCGGCCCATATTGTCGATCACCAGTTCGATCGGGGCCTCGGCCTTGACCGCCATTTGCAGTCCGGCCACTTCATTGTCGGCAACGGCGAGCAGGTCGTCGTCACTGACCATGTTGGCGTAGATGTTGTAAGCCTCGATCGCTTCCTCATAATTCCCGTTGTATTTCAGTACGCGCGCATAGTTGAGGACGGCATCGGGCCAACGGCCGGTCTTGTCCTTTTCAACGACCCGTCGCAACCAACGCTCGGCCCGCCGGTAATCCCGCAGTTGAAAATGGAGCTGCGCGATCTTGTATGCCAGTTCATCGGACCGTTCTTCCTTGTAGGCTTCCTCATATTGCTCAAGGGCCCGGTAAAAGCTGTTCATCGCCAGGTGCTCCTCGGCCACTTCGAGGCGCATATAGACCGGCACTTCCTTGGCGGGCTGGGCCAATGCCACGCCGGCTGTGAGCAGACACGCGCAGGTCAGTAAAACTTGTTTCATCTCCAATCCATTGATCATGATCAATAACGCAGTGCGCACGGGTCTTGGTTTAAAAGCGCGGACAAAACAGCACCGGATCCGGGTCGGGGCGCTTGTAGATCGTACCGATGTACATGGCCGAGATCTCAAACCCGCCAAACGTGCCTGTGGCAGGCGTATAGCGTGATGTATTGAGGTCGTAGCTCAACATCACCTTCACATCCTTGATCTGGATACCCGCCAGCACTTGCAACGCATCGCCCAGGCGATAGCCGACACCTCCGATCAGTACGGTGCGCTTTTCCTCGTTGAAGAGAAACTCGCCGGTCCCCTGCACCATGATCTCATTGGCCTTGTCGTAAGTCTGTACAAAGCCACTGAAATTGAGTGCGAGCCTTTCGCTGCGCACGGTGCGCCAGCTGCCATGCCCCAGGAAGCGCATCGGAATCCGGTAGATCTGGTTGAGCAAATTACCCACCGTGCGCCTTCCCCCGATGTGCGCGACAGAAACTCCGATCTGGATCAGATTGGCACGGTCGGACTGCACCTTCAGATGCAACCCCCCAACGTGATCGGTATATCCCTTGCTCAACTCAGGATCTCCGCCACCCTGCGGTCCACCAAGTGCATTCTGGATGGATGGGTCATTCGCATATGCTCCAGGATTGAACAGGTCGGATTCCAGGAGGATGTTCTCCAGCCCGTTGATCGTCAGACGGCGCTGCACTGAGCCGGTCTGGTATCCGAATGCCAGCACACTGGTGCCCTGCTTGTTGAGTGCCAGGTGGTAAGCAGCACTGAGTTTGAACGCATTGTTACTCATTCCCAGCGAGCCGGCCTTGTCAGAGTAAAACATCACACCAACTCCGACCCAGTCCTGGTCGCGGAATCCCTTGATCAGCGGCACATCGATCGAAAGGGACGGCGTCTTGAACTCATCCGGCACGCCGAACGCGGATAGCCATTGGTCCCGGTAAATCCCGGACAACCGGTACGATCCGTAGAACCCCCCGGTCTCGGCCGGGTTGAACACGATAGGCACCATGTCGTACAGGGTAAAATGAATATCTTGGGCACGTAGAGGGAAAACTGCCAGGAAGACAGCGCACGTCGCGATCAAAATCCTCTTCATACAGGGTCAGCAGTTACAGGCGGCAAGATGCCATATTTTTTTTGAATCGCCCTGAAAATACAGCATTCGATATAATATATGACGCGAGCGGCCAAGTTCACCATGCGCGTCTGCCGATTGTGTCGGCAACGTGTCGAACTCAAGATGCGGGCGGCTGGTCTTGCCTTGCTCCTTTCTCTTTGTGTTGGTCCTGTCCAGAGCCAGGATCAACACTGGCTGCTCCCCGCTGACACTCTCAACAAAGGCCGGTTCTGGACGGCTACTGCGGTTTCAACCACCCTCTACACCGGTACGGTCATCGGGTTGAGCACCATCTGGTATGACCAGTATGCGCGAACCCGTTTTCATTTCTTCAACGACTGGGGAGAGTGGAAAAACATGGACAAGTTCGGCCATTTGTACACGGCGTATTTTGAGAGCCAGTGGGTGTTTAGCATTGCCCGGTGGACCGGGATCAAACCGGCGACGGCCGCCTGGGTGGGTGCCGGCGCAGGCGTGCTGCTACAGGGGACGATCGAAGTATTGGACGGTTACTCTGAACAATGGGGATTTTCAATCCCCGACTTCGCGTTCAACCTGCTCGGGGCCAGCACCTTCCTCACGCAGCATTTCCTGTGGAACGAACAGCGGATACTTCTCAAGGTGTCCGGCCTCCCGACCTCGTATCCCGACCTTGAGATCAGGGCAGTCGACAACGGTCACACCACCACCTTGCGGCAACGGACCAATTCACTTTACGGCACTGGTTTCTTTGAACGCTTCATCAAGGACTACAATACCCAGACGGTCTGGGCCAGT
Source organism: Saprospiraceae bacterium (assembly GCA_033720735.1). Classification (GTDB taxonomy): domain Bacteria; phylum Bacteroidota; class Bacteroidia; order Chitinophagales; family Saprospiraceae; genus B8-G4. The sequence continues at coordinate 6,129 of JAWWBX010000015.1, read as the reverse complement.
ATGAATGTCGCCGCTTTCCTGCCGCAGACCAGCCGCTGGCCTGCCTGGCTGAATGTGGCGATCGGCTATGGTGCAGAGCACATGTACGGGGGATTTGAGAATCGTTGGGAGGAGAATGGTGTGATCTATGAGATCACCCGACCGGACTACTCCCGCTATAGCCAGTTTTACCTGGCACCGGATATCGATTTCTCGCGCATCCCATCGCGCAGCCCGCTGATCCGCACGTTGCTCGGTATGCTCAACGTGTTCAAGTTTCCATCGCCGGCGATTGAGTTCAACCGGATAGACGGCGTACGACTGCACGCCATCCACTTTTGATCATGCATCACAGAGGTCGGCCAGGTACGCAGCCAGTGGTTGGCCGTCAATGGTGCTGAGCCGGATCTCGAGGTTTGCATCCTGCCGGTGCAACAACAGATCGCCCAGCCAGCTTTCTCGCACCTCGCCAGATCCCGATCTCCTGACCACGTGCTGAATCCGGTAGCAGGGACCTGCATCTACCCGATCGATGCGGAGCGTGTCGCGGTTGGTCGCAATCATTTCGCCTTTCTGCAGCGCGGCATCCACAACCAGGTGTTCATTTTCAGAGGTTGCATCGAGGCGCGCTTCATCTCGCACCTTCCATACCTGATGCCCTTTCAATACGTACTCCGAATACCTGCCGTCGTCGAGCTTGCGCATGATCACCAGGGTATCTGTCTCCGACAGCTGTCCCCCGCAGGCACGCAAATACGTGGTGTGGTCAATGACCTTGTCTCCCACCATTTCGGCCGGCCGGTTCATGTAGATGTTGCGATCGATGAAGTAGAGATGCCTGGTCGTGTCCGTCACAAAAACAAGACGGGTTTCCCGGTACGCATACTCCTGATATGCCGGTATGTACACCTCATACTGCAGCTCCTGCGCACCGGCGAGATCCAGGTACACGCGTGAACACGAGATGTCTGGCTCGGTCTGGCAACCCGAGGTCAGGACAACCATGGTGGCCAGGGCAACCAGAACAGTCGATTGAAACGGTATGATCATAATGCATTCATTTTGTCCAGTCCGTTACTGTCACGTCATGCTACCACTTGCCCGCTGGCTTCACCAAACCCGATCCGCACGCCATGACGCAGGGCATAGCCGCGCAGGACGACGGTGTCCCCGTCATTCAGAAACTTGCGCTCGCTGCCATCGGGCATCTGGATCGGCTTGGTCCCGCGCCAGGTCAGCTCGAGCATGCTCCCATAAGACGACGGATCCGGCCCGGAAATCGTACCTGAGGCGCACAGATCCCCCACGTTCATATTGCACCCGTTCACCGTGTGATGAGCCAGTTGCTGGCACATGTTCCAGTAGAGATACTTGCTGTTGGAGCGGCAAACCGTCACCTCGGCCCCTGTCGGGGTTTGGATGGCGACCTCAAGGTTGATGTCGTAGTTCTTTTTGCCCTCATACTGCAAGTATGGCAGCACACCGGGGGTCTGAACGGGTCCTGCCACCCGGAATGGATCCAGTGCCTCCAGCATTACGATCCATGGTGAGATCGTCGAGGCGAAGCTCTTACCCAGGAACGGGCCCAGCGGGACGTACTCCCATTTCTGGATGTCACGGGCCGACCAGTCGTTAAAGAGCACCAATCCGAAAATGTGCTCCTCAGCTTCTGCGGTGGTGATTTGCGTGCCAAGCTGGTTGGGTTTGCCGATGATGAAGCCCATTTCCAGTTCGAAATCCAGCAGCCGTGATGGTCCGTATTGAGGTGACGTCGCACCCTCGGGCATGGTTTGGCCATAGGGCCGTTTTACGGGTGTCCCCGAGACGACGATCGATGAGGCGCGACCGTGATAACCGACCGGTAAATGCAGCCAGTTGGGCAGCAGGGCGTTGGCCGGGTCCCTGAACATCGACCCGACATTGGTCGCATGCTCCTTGCTCGAATAGAAATCCGTGTAGTCGCCAACCTTGACTGGCAAGCACATTTCCGCCTGTTGCACAGGTACGAGGCATTTCGTGACGGTTTCGCGCACCGACGTGCCGGCTTCTGACTTGAGCACTTCGGTCAGCGCCGCGCGCACTGCGTTGGCGGTGGATTTTCCCAGCGCGATGAAATCATTGAGATATGGCTGCTCCAACACTGCCCGGTTCACTCCGGGAACCGGCAACAACCCCTCGGCATGCAGGGCCACCAGGTCGATGATCTGATCTCCGATGATGCTGCACGCCGACGGTCCGCGTTGGCCGTAGCGAAACACACCGAAGGGCAGGTTTTGGATCGGGAAGTCGCTGTCGGGCGGGACTTCCACCCACGATGTCAGGGAGTAATCGTTCATATCAGTCGCTAGTTACCGGCAAAGAACAATGCATTGCAAAACGCAAACTTGCCATTTTCCCAGAAGGCCCTGAATAGGGGATTGTCTGTCATATAGACATAGGCACCGCGGCCGCTCTGCTCGGCGGCAAACACCACGGAGTTGGCCACGCGCTCCAGTGCTTTACTCCCGGCGAAGCCGTAGTGCTGTGGCGCATCACCGAGATAGACGGCATTGACCGCGTCTGTCAGATGCTCATAACTGCGCGCGCTTGTTTTCAGAGTGAAATAGTCCTTGCCCAGTCCGAACCCAAGTGGATGTGTTACATCGACCCTGGCGTGGAACACTGCCCCAGGGATCTGATGCGAAATAGAACGGCGACGCCCGCTGGCGTAGGGCTCCAGGCGCAGGTCCAGTTCCTCTCGCTCCAGGGCTCGTTCAACCTCTTTTTCACGATCATCCTCTGCGTATGTCTTGAGAGCAAACCCGTCCTTGTCGGCAAACTGCCGCAGGGCAGAACCAATGGCGATCACCTTCCCACCGCCGCGCACCCAGGACTTGATGTCGTTCATCGTATTCTCGGAGATGCTGTAAAACCCCTCGGGCAGCACCAGGATGTTGAAATCATCCCAATCGACGGATCCCATTGACCCCACGTCCACCACGGTCACGGGATAGTCAAGTACTTGCTCAAACAGATACCAAACCTGTCCAAACCCATTGGTGGATACGCGCTCGCCTGCCACGGTCACAATACGCGGTTGTTGGATCAGCCGGTAACTGGAGGATCCCAGATCCTTGCCACTGTCGACAAACCCTGTCTGGATCGGCACGAGTGGCGTCAGCATGTCTGAATGAAGTCTCTGCAGAGTCTGGAGCCAGCCTCTTACGTTACGGTGCTCGGTCTGCATGAAGATGACCGTACCTGCTGCAAAGGACTCGCCACCAACGCTGAATGCTTCGGTGGCAAACCTTGGACGCAAGCCCTCCCTGAGGGCAGCGGCCAGAAACTTCGCTTCCCGCAGCGACTCCCAACGCAAGGCATACGCGTACGCCTCTGGTAACTGACCATAACTGGCGGCAATCCGGTAGCCCGGCAGCACATTGATGCGGTCTTTCAGGGCAAAGGCCTCCACCCCGTAGGCATGCGGGAGCGCCCAGGCCGTAATATCGTAGGACAGGGAGTCGACCAGATCGCCTTCCGGCTCAAACAGGATCTGGGTCAGCACCGAACGCGGCTGAAATGCACTCACCACCAGATCATCTGCTGACAGCGTGAAAGCCTCATCGCTCCCAGTGCGGTAGTTAAAGCCGGTGTAGGACCTGCCCGCGCCGGATTGTGGTCTGCCGTAGACAATCCCCTGGCGCTCCAGCAGATGCGTCAATGCCTGCAATTTGCCGGTCGCATTGCTTCCCTTGATCACGAAGGTGCGATACGGCCCCGGTGGATTAGCTTGCGCATCGGCAAAGTACCGGCGAAACTGCTCGAGCAATGCCCCTTTGTTTTGAGAAGAGATCTCGATGGTCGATAGTGAGGTCGTCGTGTGATGCGCGATGCGATCCGCGAGAAACAACGTATCCCCGTGCGGCAGGTCAATGGCCCGGCCGGCAAACCCGCTGCCACCCTGCTCGTAGGTCATTCCGATCGCGCCATTGTAAGTGGGATAGGTATCGCCGTAAGAGGGATAGAACAGGTCAAAGACTTCCTTGGTAAAGTACCTCCATCCATTCTCATCAAAGTAGCGCGCGTTGTTGCGGCCGATCGTCACCTGGAAGTCGCGCTGCCAATCGGTGATGTACGGGTGGTAGGGCTCAGCCGCTGGCGCGAAGTAATAGGGGCTGGTATAACCCATTTCGTGAAGATCTACATGCACCTGTGGCATCCAGCGACGGTACTCGACCATGCGTTGCTGCGATTCGATCTGGGTCTGCCAGGCCCAGTCCCGGTTCAGGTCAAACAGGTAATGATTGACCCGTCCGCCTGGCCAGGGCTCATCATGTTCCCGGGCTACCGGCCGGCTGTCGAAAGACTTTGAACTCACCTGCGCATTCCAATTCACATATCGGTTGAAACCATCAGGATTGATACACGGGTCAAGGATCACCACGGTGTTCTCGAGCCACGCGTGCGCGCCATTGGCCCCGGTAACCAGGTCATACAAGACCCGGGGAGCGGCTTCCGTGCCAGCAGATTCGTTCCCGTGCACGCTGTACGACAGCCATACGATCAGGCGCGCGGCATCCATGTCGGGCTCCCCCTCAGACAGCCCCGCAAGGCGCAGGTTGTTGGTCCGGATGGCGTCCAGATTGCGCAGATTCTGTTCAGACGAAACAAATGCCAGCACCAATGGCCGGTGCTCGTTGGTGCGACCATATTCCACCAATTGTACCATGGGAGACGCCTGGGCAACGTGCTGATAGTAGTCGACGATGAGATGATGCTGGGTGAACTCCTCGGTGTACGGGTGGGGGAAGAACTCTTCCGGAGACTGGACCTGAGCCATCGCTGGCGTACTACCTAAAGCGATCCCCAATACGAGAAAAAGATGCCTGATCATTAGGTGCAATTTAACGTTCGGGCGAAGTTACAAAGACAGTCCAAACCCTGCAGCCTCGATCTCGCACGCACAGTACACTCTTAATAGTGCAAAATATATTTACTCATCACTTGTTTTTATATGTGTATTTTACAGATATTCATGAACTTTATAGTATTAATCGATTTTATCTGATCCTATCGGTTAAAAACGTATTATCAAACATCTCCTTCGATGAAAATTCTGGATGTGACCCCGAGAAGCTACCGCACCACCGAGTGTATTGTCTGTGGCAACAAACTGGCGGGCAGGCGGGACAAGAAGTATTGTTCGCTGTCGTGCAAGAATGCGTATCACTCCCGGCGCAGGCTCGAGCAGATGCCCGTCGTGGCCACGGTCGACCGGCTCCTGCACCGCAATCGTGAGATCCTGGTAGAGTTATGGGAAGAGGCTGCCAGCCGCAAGTTTATCGTTCCCAGGTCACGGCTGCAGCGGAAAGGCTTCAAGTTCAGGCACTTTACCTCCACCTATGTCAACAAGGCGGGCAAACTGTACCACTACGTGTATGATTTCTCGTGGATGGCGTTCTCGTCAGGTGACATTCTGGTGGTCAAACGCCAGTAGCACCTGGGATCACACGACCGCGCTGACGATCCGCTTGATCGTGTCCGTATCGCCCATGGTATAGAAATGCAGGCAAGGCACGCCGCGCTCCTTGAGTTCGCGGCACTGCTGGATGCCCCACTCAATACCCACCTCGCGCACTGCCTCGGCATTTTTCGCAGCTTGCACCGCCTCGACCAGATCTTTGGGCAGGTTGACGTAGAAGCGACGCGGGAGTGATTTGAGCTGATAGGCCTGAGTGATGGGCTTCAATCCGGGGACAATCGGCACATCGATGCCATAGGCGCGGCACTGGTCGACATAGTCAAAGAAGCGATCATTGTCGAAGAACATTTGTGTGACGATGTATGACGCACCCGCCTCGATCTTGGCTTTTGTATAGTACAAGTCGGTCTCCATATTGGGAGATTCAAAATGCTTCTCCGGATATCCGGCAACACCCACACAGAAATCCGTGCGGGTACCATTCTCAATGTTGGCATCGAGGTAAACGCCCCGATTCATGGATTGCACCTGTCGCACCAGGTCAACGGCATACTTGTGTCCCCCCTCTGTCGGGTTGAACTTGGTCTCAAACTGCATGGCATCCCCGCGGATGACGAGGACATTATCGACATTCAGGAAGTTGAGGTCGATCAGGGCATTTTCAGTATCCTCTTTCGTAAAGCCTCCGC
>JAWWBX010000014.1:0-30900 GCA_033720735.1 Saprospiraceae bacterium | reverse complement strand
TTGTCATGGCTGGATGACCAGCCTCATCCCGTTTTACCTGAAAACGGTCTACAAGGACGAGCCGATCTTCAACAATGCAAAAGTTGTCTATTCGCTGTATAACAACTCCTTCGAAAAGACGTTTGATAAGAGGTTCTTGAACAAAGCTTCGATCAACAACCTCCAACCTGAAGATCTCAAGAGCTTCGTCAACGGGCGCGGCGGCATCAAGCTTCACAAAGGCGCACTCGAACACGCTGACGCAGTGATCAAAGGCAGTGACAAGTATGAGCGCGGGATTGCCAAAGAGGTCTCCGGGATTTCAAAACCTGTACTGGAATATCAGGATGAAGACAGCTATTTGCCGGCGTACATCGATTTCTATAAAACGCTTCTTCAGTAGTCAGTCAAGACGGGCTGTACAGGCCCAGCATATGGGATTGCGCTTTTCATTCTACTCTGTTGTCTTCATTCTCGCTCTGGTGGCCCTGGGGCAGAGTTGCACCAAGCCGACATTGATCGGCTCAGACCTGCTCGACGAGGAGATCGCTGATCTTGGGTTTACGGACACCTTTCGCATGCGCATGGTGACGCGGGTCGAAGACTCTATCATTATCCATTCGTCGTCAGGAGGGCCCCAGGTGATCAAGCACCTTTGCGGCAAACTCGACGACCCGATCTTCGGCAAATCAGAAGCGGAGATCAGCACCCAGATGTTCCTGAACGGGGTGGGCCGGGATTTTCTCGAAAACACGATCGATTCCGTTGTCCTGCACCTCGCCTATGACGAAACATCCAACATGTATGGGGATCTTTCCGAGCCGGTGACCGTTGAGGCCTTTCGCATCTTCACTGTGCTGGACAACACCGAGAGCTATTACTCCAATTTCAGGACATCACAGGGCTTTTTCCCGATGGGCGTGAAGGAGAACTTCATTCCGCAACCGATGGACAGCCTCACGCTGATCCGCGGTGAAGACACGACCGTTGTTCCGCCGCAATTGCGGATTCCGATCAATCAGGATTTCATCAATGCCATGCTTGAGCAAACGCCGGGCACCTATGAATTCTCGGACAGTTTCAGGCTCTGGTTTGACGGGGTCAAGATCCGTATGTCTGAAGGCACCAACACCATGTTGTCGTTCGATCTGGCATCTCCCTTTTCCGGGATGACCGTCTACTACAGTGACGTGGGTGCGGAGAATCTGGCGGAGTACCGGTTTGTCTTCCTCGGTGCTTTCTTTGAACAGGTACAACTGGTGAGCTTCGATCACGAATATGCCGGGGCGGCGATCGAACCCTTCATCGATGACCTCGATCTGGGTGACAGCCTCGCATTTGTGCAATCGATGTCGGGCGTCAATACCGAAGTGGAGATCATCGGTCTGGATCAAATGGAAGACGTCCTGATCAATCAGGCCGAATTGGAGGTATTTGTCGCGGATGTACCCGGGGATGATACGGAACTATACCCGCCCATCGAACGGCTTGCCACCCGCGAGTTTAACGACAACGGGCAACTGATCAACGGGGTAGACGTACGCCTGGCCCTTAACGTGCAGGAGATCAGCGTGTTCGGCGGGTTGTTGATGGCCACGGACACAGCGGGTGTCTCGCCACGCAAATACGTCATGAACGTGACCAACGTGGTCCAGGATATCGTGAGCGGAAGGCAGGGCAACCAGATCTTCATATCTTCATTTTTGAAACAAAACCAGCCCCATCGCGTCGTCATGTACGGCCCCGGCCACCCGACGTACGCCCCCCGGCTCAGATTGACCTTTACCAGGGTGCGCTAACGGCGACACCGCAAGCAACGCATATGTGCGGCATCATTGCATATCTCGGAAATCGACAAGCTTACCCGATCCTGCTTGAGGGGTTGCGGAGACTGGAGTATCGCGGATACGACAGCGCCGGCGTCGCCCTGATCAATGGCGAGATGCTGACGTTCAAGAAGAAAGGCAAGGTCAATGAGCTGGCCGAGATGGTGGCGTCGCATGATACCAATGCCACCATCGGGATTGGTCACACGCGGTGGGCCACGCATGGTGAGCCGAATGATATCAACGCCCACCCGCAATTGTCGAGCTCAGGACGGATCGCCGTTGTCCACAACGGGATCATTGAAAACCACAGCGTACTCAAACGGGCGTTACAGAAGCACGGCCACGCGTTTGTCAGCGATACGGATACCGAAGTGCTGTCGCACCTGATCGAGGTATACCAGCAACGTGACAGCCTGAGCCTGGAGGATGCTGTCCTCAAGGCGATGAACCGGGTCGTAGGTGCCTATGCGATCGTGGTGATCGATCGTGACAACCCAGACAAGATCGTCGCTGCGCGCAAACAGAGCCCCCTGGTAATAGGCATCGGCCAGGATGAATTCTTTGTGGCGTCAGATGCCTCACCGATCGTCAAGTACACCAAGAAAGTCGTCTACATGAAAGATGACGAGATCGCGACGGTGACACGCGACGGGAACCTGCTCATCAAGAATATCAGCAACAAGATCATGCAGCCGGAGGTGGAGGAGATCGACCTCGAGATCGAGGAGCTCGAGAAAGGCGGGTATGATTTCTTCATGCACAAGGAGATCCATCAGCAAGGCGAGACGGTGTCGGATTGCATGCGGGGAAGGCTGAATGCCGAGGAAGGCTGGGTCAAACTGGGCGGTCTTGAGAATTACAAAAACCGGATTGCCCATGCCCCGCGCATCATCCTGACCGGCTGTGGTACCAGTTGGCATGCCGGGTTGATCGGTGAGTATCTGATCGAAGAGCTGGCGCGCATTCCGGTGGAAGTGGAATATGCCTCCGAGCTGCGCTACCGCAACCCGGTGATCACCCAAAATGACGTGGTCATCGCACTTTCGCAATCCGGTGAAACAATCGATACGCTGGCCGCATTGCAACACGTCAAGGAGAAAGGGGCGCTCATCTACGGGATCGTGAACGTGGTCGGATCGTCGATCGCCCGGCTCACAGATGCCGGATCATATATCCATGCCGGGCCAGAAATCGGCGTTGCCTCGACCAAGGCGTTTACCGGGCAGGTGACGCTGCTGGCCATGATGGCCCTGCACCTGGGGTACGAGAACGGCGCGCTCAGTCAGTCCGATTACCACCGGCTGGTCAGCGAACTGGCCCTGATCCCAGCCAAGATCGGTGAAGTCCTCAACGTGGAAGATCAGATCAGGTATATCGCCAGCGAGATCAAGGATGTAACCAATGCGCTGTATCTGGGCCGGGGATACAACTTCCCCGTGGCACTGGAAGGTGCCCTGAAATTGAAAGAGATCTCATATATCCACGCCGAGGGGTACCCGGCAGCAGAGATGAAACACGGCCCGATTGCGCTTATCGACGAAAACATGCCGGTCGTATTCATTGCGACCAATCAAAGCGCCAACGACAAGATCCTGAACAATGTGCAGGAAGTGAAAGCGAGGAAAGGCAAAGTCATCTCTATTGTCAGCGAACATGACGACCTGATCTCCGAGTATTCTGACTATACCATCCGCATCCCTGCAACCGAAGAGCCGTTTACACCGTTGTTATCTGTAGTACCTTTACAATTGCTGTCGTATCACATCGCTGTGATGAGAGGGTGCAATGTGGATCAACCCCGCAATCTTGCCAAATCCGTAACTGTAGAATAAATCAAGAAGCATGACTGAAGCGCACGAGAGGTTCGAATACAATTCAAATCGCGAAAAACTACTCATTCCGGAATACGGACGCCATGTCCAGAAGATGCTCGAGCATGCCCGGACGATCGAAGACAAGGAGCAACGCCAAATGTTTGTAGAACTGGTGGTGAGACTCATGGAGCAGATGCAGTCTTCCAACAGCCGGCCTACCAAAGAACTCACAGACAAACTCTGGAATCACGCCTTTATGATCGGCGGGTACGAACTGGATGTCGAGGCACCGGAAGATGTGACCATCGTCAAACATCAGGGCTATGTGCGTCCGCCCAAGCTGGAGTACCCCTACCACGAATCCAAGTACCGGCACTACGGATACAACGTGCAGCAGCTCATCGAGAAGGCCAAGAAGATGGAGGATGAGGAGAAAAGAACGAAATTCATGACGGCCATCGCTTCGTATATGAAGCTTGCCTACAAGACCTGGAACCGCGACCATTACGTCAACGATGAGGTGATCAAGTCGGACCTCAAGCGGATGTCAGGAGGAGAGCTCGTGATCGCAGAGGAAACTCCTCTGGATTTCCTGCAGTATACCAACGTGCGCAGCAATGTGCGCAGCAAGAGTAAACGTTCTAACAACGGGAAGCAGCGGTCGAAGGGGCATCGCCGCAGAAAAAAGTGACACATTAAAATCTTTTGTGATATATTAGGGTTTGATGAACAGTAAGATAACATCAAACCCTTTTATTTTGCCGGAAAGTCTCACAGACATGACAACGCAGACATTTGAGGTGCAGGGCGGCCTGTCACTCTCGGGGAGTATCCATCCGCAGGGCGCGAAGAACGAGGCCCTCCAGGTGATCTGCGCGACCTTGCTGACCGAGGAAACTGTCGTCATCCGCAACGTGCCGGATATCCTGGACGTACGCAGGCTGATCGGCCTGCTGGAGGGCCTGGGTGTCGCGGTGACCCGTGTGGGTGATCACGATTTCAGTTTTTGCGCCGCCAACGTCGATCTCGACTACCTGGCCAGCGATGCCTTTCAGGCAGATGCCCGCAAGATCCGCGGATCGGTGATGCTGATCGCTCCGCTGCTGGCCCGCTTCAAGAGGGCCTATCTGCCCAAGCCCGGTGGCGACAAGATCGGCCGGCGCCGGCTCGATACCCATTTCAATGCCTTCAAGGTACTCGGTGCCACGTTTCATTTTGCCACCGACAACGGCCACTACTACGTCGAGGCAGACCGGCTCATTGGCACCTATATCCATATGGACGAGATCTCGGTGACCGGGACTGCCAACATCGTCATGGCCGCCGTTCTCGCCAATGGACTGACCACGGTATACAATGCCGCATGCGAACCGTACGTCCAGCAGTTGTGCCGGATGCTCAACAGCATGGGTGCGCAGATCAGCGGTATTGGCTCCAACCTGCTCAAGATCCAGGGTGTCGACAGCCTGGGGGGCACGGAGCATACCATCCTTCCCGATATGATCGAAATCGGATCGTTTATCGGGCTGGCGGCGATGACCAGGTCGGAATTGCGCATTGAGCAGTGCCGGGTCGACATGCTGGGGATCATCCCGCGCACGTTCCAGCGTCTGGGCATCGATCTGCGCATTGAAAACGATGATATCTACATCCCAGCCCAGGATCACTACGAGATCCAGAGCTTCATCGACGGATCGATCCTGACCGTGTACGATGCACCCTGGCCTGGCTTTACACCCGACCTGCTCAGCGTGGTACTGGTGACGGCAACCCAGGCACGCGGCAGCGTGCTGATCCACCAGAAGATGTTTGAAAGCCGCCTGTTCTTTGTCGACAAGTTGATCGATATGGGTGCCCAGATCATTCTTTGCGATCCGCACCGGGCGACAGTGATCGGGCTTGACCGCCGGCAATTGCTCCGGGGCATTGAGATGTCGTCACCTGATATCCGGGCCGGTGTGGCATTGCTGATCGCGGCGATGTCAGCCGAGGGCACCAGCGTGATCCACAATATTCATCAAATCGACAGGGGCTATGAGGCGATCGACACGCGCCTCAATGCGCTCGGAGCGCAGATCAACCGCGTCGTGGATTGATCATTGTTTGCGGTCGATCACAAACGCGATGAGCTCACGCATCGCTTGTGAAGCCTGTGTCTCAGGCAGCGCTCCTGCCATTTCCAACGCCTGATCCCGGAGTTCCTGCATGCGTGTGCGCGTATAGTCCAGACCGCCCGTCTCCCTGACGATCCGGATGACCTCACCCACTTTCTTGTGATCGGTATTGTGATTGCGGATCGTATTGAGGATGCGCCGGCGCGCTGGTCCCGGAGCGTTGCGCAGCGTATGGATAATGGGCAGGGTCAGCTTCTTTTCCTTGATGTCGATCGCGCGCGGCTTGCCAATATCATCCGTGCCGTAGTCCATCAGGTCGTCCTTGATCTGGAAGGCGAGCCCAATGGTCTCACCCATTTTGCGCATGTGCTCAACAAGCGCGGGATCCGAGGTCGTGGAGGCAGCCCCGGCTGCACATGCCGAAGCGATCAGCGAGGCGGTTTTCTGCCGGATGATCTCAAAGTATACCTCTTCGGTGATGTCCAGCCTGCGCGCCTTTTCGATCTGCATCAATTCACCTTCCGACATCTCCTTGACGGCCCTGGAAACGATGCGCAGCAATTCAAATTCGTTGTTGTCGATGGCCAGCAGAAGGCCGCGGGAGAGCAGATAGTCGCCGACCAGCACCGCGATCTTGTTCTTCCAGAGCGCATTGATCGAAAACATGCCGCGACGCTTGTGCGCATCGTCTACGACATCATCATGGACCAGGGTCGCGGTGTGCAGCAACTCGATCAGCGAAGCGGCGGTATAGGTGGAAGGGCCGATCTCGCCGCACATCCGGGCACTGAGAAAGACGAACATCGGGCGTACGCGCTTCCCCTTGCGGCGAATGATGTAGTACATGATCTTGTCCAGGAGCGCCACCTGGCTTTTCATAGCCTTTTTGAAGTGGGATTCAAAGGCCTCCAGTTCCTTGCTGATCGGGGATTTGATGTCCTGCAGCGCTCTGGCCATGCACGCACGTGTCTTTCGGAGGCACAAGATACGAGTCAGGGATCAGGATAATGCATACCTTGACGGCTGCCTATGCCAGCGCTCCACGAGCTACTCGACCGTGCGGAACGATTTGCCCGCAGACCCAGATGGCAACGCTGGCTGATGCGACCGTGGAAATACCTGGCTGGACTGGGAATGGCCCGTATCGTTTACCCGATCACGCGTCGTCCGGTCGCGGTGCGTGCCAGGGCGTTTTACGGAGCTGACCTGCGCGTACCCCTGCCGGCCGGCCTCGACATCTACCTCACCGGACTCAAGGCACATGATTCGGAGATGCGCCTGACGCGCTACCTCATCGGCCTGCTGCGGCCCGGCATGAGCGCGATCGACGCCGGTGCGCATCTGGGGTACTATGCCCTGCTCATGGCGCGCTGCGTTGGGCCGGCCGGCCGGGTTGCAGCATTCGAACCATCCCGGTCGATGGCGACATGGCTGGGGAAGAATACGGCAGGATTTCCTCAGCTCAATGTTGAACCACGCGCGCTTGGTCAGCCCGGGCAGACCGCCGTCTTCTATGAATACGCGGCGAAATACTCTGAGTACAACACCACGGTACATGTCCACGAGGTCCCGGTCAGAATGCAACGCCAGATCGCCATGATCGATTTGGACAGCTACTGCAACAGGTACCGGCTGCGCCCCGATTTGATCAAGATAGATGTCGAAGGCGGCGAGCACGATGTGATTCTCGGCGGCAGCCAGTTGCTCATAGAGCAATCACCTGTCGTTGTCATCGAATTGCGTATCGATCAGTATCATGACCTCTACCGCAGGGTCGTCGAAGAGATGAGAGGGATGGGATACCAGGCTTGTAGGATTGACCGGCAGGGACAACTGATCCCGGAGACGGATGTTCACGGTGCGCTGATCGCATCGGGGCTCGAATCTGACAACTTTGTGTTTGTCCGTGCAGTGGGCAGGTGACGCAGCTCAAGGGCCGCGATCATGGCCAGGCAGAAGAAGAAGACCGAGCCGATCTTGTCTGTTTCGATCATATCATTGAGCAGGAGGACAAACAGGATGAAGTACAGCGCGGCGACGCAGGCCGACAGGAAATGACGCGGGAGGCCTTCCGGGAGCTTCCGGTACATCCACTCAGCTTTGAGCAGGACCACCGCGATGAGCAGAATGAAGATGACCAGTCCGGGAAGGCCCTGCTCCACCGCCGTCATCAGGAAATAGTTGTGAATACCGGACCGCTCGGGGTTGTGACTCACATAGGTCACAAAATTCTCATCCGTGTACGATTTGTAAAAGCCATAGAAATTACCCGGTCCGAAGCCCAGGAGCGGTTGATCAGCGATCATATAGAAGCCCGCGATCCACCGGTAGAAACGCTCCATTGTCGAAATGTCCTCCAGCTTGTAGGTCGCCTCGATCAGGTTGTCAAATTCGTAGTGGGTGATCGTCCGGTAATAGTCCGGGGCATAGTCCATGTACCGGTTGTCTTTGGCGAGCTGGGTGTAGGTGATCAGGGCACCCGCAATGGTGACAACCAGCACAACGCGTGTGAGCCGCAGGCGCATGATCCAGTAGCCTGCCACTGCCGTGAGCAGGCCCAGATAAGCGGCTCGGGTATAGGCGAAGTAGATGGCGATGATCACGAAGAGTGTGAGCAGGATGCCTCCATAACGACCGGGTATGCGGTGGCGGAAGAACCAGATGAATGGTGTGATGACACCCAGCATGAGCGCATAACTGACATGGTTGCGATAGAACGGATTCAACACCGAATTGATCGAATCAAAGGTGAAGCCGGCCAGTGCATGCCGTACCACGACGACGACGACCGTAAGCAGGAGAGGTATGATCACCCAGTAAAACCATTGCCGCCAATCACGCTCACCCCGGATCAGCAAATACCCCATGACATAGAACACGACGATGTACCACGACTTGGCCAGGAAGAACTTGAGGGAAACCAGGAGATCGTCTGAATGGATCGTCGTGAGCCCGATCCAGGCCAGGTGCAACAACAGGAAGAGTGTGATCGGATGCAATAGCAGCCTGAATGAAAACTTGTGCAGCCGCGACACGATCATGATCATGCCAATGCCAAACAGCAGGATCATCAACGGCTCGTCGGGAAGGTCTGTTCCCACGCCGTTCGGCAACGAGACTTCAGTGGAGATCGGGATGGTCGCCCACAGGAGCAGGTACAGGCGTTTGACATCGGCGACCGCCAGAAAGAGGCCGAATGCCAGCACCGGCGCCACCAGAAGCCGCAAATCGTCGAGCGCCACTGCCGCGATGCAACTGCCAAACACGATCAGACCGAATATCCAGAACAACATGCGGGCTACCGGCGACATCCCGTCCAGCCGCAACACCCTGACGAGTCTTGCCGGCCATAAGGCAGCGGTCAACTTTCCATTGGAGATCACTGCGCTAAAATAGACCATTCGGGGCAAGAGCGCGCGGCGCCCAGGAGACCTCTGGCTTGATCGGATCCGGCAGACACAAAATGCAATTGATCTGGTATTTCAGGCTGCCCGATAGGCCGGTCTTCTCATGTATGTTGTGAACGTACGACATACGCCGACCACCGTATTCCGGCAACTATAGTAAGTTCCCGTGCAAGAAAATTTGGGCTACTTTTACCGTCACCCCACAAGCGATATCGTGCTCGAGATCTTCAGAAGGAACCGGTTTTTTAACAGCTTGCTGTTGCTGCCTTATACCGTGCTGGTGCGGATCTGGCCCGTTTTTGATGTCGACCCGCCTCCCATGGCGCATCAGGGGGTTCTGACTGATTGGTTGTTCGGGGGCATTGCATCCAATCACATCCTTTCGTTGGTCACCGGCATCCTGCTGGTATTCCTCCAGGCGCTCATGATCAATCGCCTGGTCATCCGCAATCGTTTGACCAATGAGCTGACCTTGTTTCCGGGCCTGTTCTACATACTCCTGGTGAGTTTCTTTCCCGTGTACAACGGGCTTTCGGCACCCCTGATCGCCAATACGTTTATCATCATCGGGCTCGAACAGCTGTATGCGACGCAAAAGAAATCCCGGAGTGCCGGCCGGATCTTCAGCAGCGGGTTTTGGCTGTCGATGTCCATGCTGTTCTACTTCGGGAATATCGTCCTGCTGCTTTGCGGTTTGGTCGGCCTCAGCATGCTGCGGACGGTGAAGGCCCGCGAATGGCTGCAGTACCTGATCGGGTATGCTGCACCGATCGCGATCGTGGGCATGCTGGACTATCTCCTGCACACCGACGCCTCTGCCGTTTCGGCGCATTTCAACGAACAATTTGGCGCCCTGCAGTTTGATGTCGAATGGAGCTATTGGGTCTACGGCCAACTGTTCTTTTTCGGGACCATCCTGCTGCTGTCGATCTTCAACTCCGCTTCCTTCCATCTGAAGAAGAATATTCACGTTCAAAAGAAGGTCAGCTTCCTTTTCTGGCTGCTGTTCTTTCTGCTAGGTGCCGTTCTCGTCCAACGGGGCCTGGACGTCCATGCATGGATGCCGGTGATCCTGCCGATGTCGGTGTTTATCGCGATGCTCCTCATCCGGTCAAAGCAGTTGCTGCTGCTGGAGATCCTGCATTTTACCCTGCTATTGGCACTCATTGGTCTCAACATTCTGTACCTGACGTAGGTCGGGCCATTTGTGTATTTTTGGGCTTCATTCAATGCAGGGGTCATGAAGTTTGGCGTTGTTGTCTTTCCCGGTTCCAATTGCGATCATGATATGCAGCACGTGCTTGAGCAGGTCATGCACGCTGAGGTACACATGCTCTGGCACAAGGAGCGCGATCTGCCGGGTTTCACCTCCGACGATTGCATTGTCCTGCCAGGTGGATTCTCGTACGGGGACTATCTGCGGGCCGGCGCCATCGCCAGATTCTCACCCATTATGCAGAGTGTTGTGGAGTTTGCCCGGGAGGGCGGGCTCGTATTTGGCATCTGCAACGGCTTCCAGATCCTGTGTGAAGCGCGGTTGCTGCCCGGCGCACTGGTGCGCAACAAGAATCAACGGTTTATCAGCAAGACCGTCAGCTTGCACGTTGAGAATGCTGATACCGCTCTGACCCGCGCGGTGCCAGCCGGCAAGGTGCTGGAAATGCCGGTGGCGCATGCCGAAGGTCGCTTCGTGATCGATGACGAAGGCCTGGAGGCCCTCGAGGCCAACAACCAGGTGGTTTTCAGGTATTGTGACGCCCTGGGCATGGTCAACGACGAGGCAAATATCAACGGATCCCTCAACAATATTGCCGGGATTACCAACGAAGCCGGCAATGTGTTTGGGATGATGCCGCATCCGGAGCGTGCCTCAGAGGGTGCATTGGGAGGTACCGACGGACGTTTCCTGTTCGAATCGCTGGTTCAAAGCCGTGTGACGGCCCAGGTATCCGTCTGACAGGCGGCGTTAAGAATATTTTAATGTGCTGACCCTTCCCAACAATTGCCTGATCATCCAGTTATCTTTGCGCGCGCAATGATCCTGTCTATGAGATGGTTATTCAGCCTGCTGGCACTCCTCACCTGTAGCTCCCTGGCCCTTGGCCAGATGTTCGACCCCGTCGATTGGAAGTTTTCCGCAGAACGTGTTGGTGACAACCAGTACGACCTGTTCTTCGATGCCAAGATCGATGCCGGATGGGCGATCTATTCGCAGAACATCGCGGATGGTGGGCCAATCCCCACGACCTTTGAGTTTGACGCAGGCGAGCACTACCAGCTGATCGGCAACGTCAAGGAGTCGGACAATGCCAAGACCGACCGGGATCCCATCTTCGACATGCAGCTGACCAAGTTTTACAAGGAGGCACGCTTTACCCAGCGGGTCGAGATCGGCGATGCGACAAAACCAATCTCGGGCTATCTCACCTTTATGACTTGCGATGACGAGCGTTGCCTGCCCCCCAAGGATGTGGAGTTTTCCATTTCAGTGGCAAAGTCGGGTGGCGATGGCGCCGCGGCTGACCCAGCCGGTGGCGACCAGCAAGACGGGCAGATCATCGTGGTGGACCTGCCGGGCGAGAACGGTGACGTGGCAGATGTCGAGGTCGACGCCGGACAATCGCAACTGTTCAATCCGGTCACGTGGTCGACGTTCTATAAGCGATTCGACAGCGGACATCTTGCGCTGACCGTGCGCGCGGAAATCGAGCAGGGTTGGTATATCTATTCACAATTTACCGGGGAAGGACCGGTACCGACGACCTTCTATTTCGACGAGATCGACGGCGTTGAATATTTGAGCGCTGTGAGTGAAACCGGCCCCCAGCGGGTCGACGGCTATGACATCCATTTCGATTCGGACCAGGTCAAGTGGAAGCAGGTCGTGGATTTTACCCGGATGGCGGAGGTGACCGGTGATGTGCGTGTGATCACCGGCGAGTTGGAGTTCATGACGTGCAATGATGAGCGCTGCCTGGCACCCACCTACGTCGATTTCAGTATCGATCTGACACGCGAAGCGGGCGTGCCTGCCGCGGCGACAGGTGCGCTCAACGAGGTCGCCACAACAGATGCGGACGGGATTGATCAGAGCATTCCGTCGATCATTGAGACATATCAGGATCCGGTGGGTGATTGCTACGTGGAGGAGACCGACGACGGCGGCTCGCTGCTCTGGACGTTCGTTCTGGGCTTTCTCGGGGGGTTGCTGGCGCTGCTCACACCGTGCGTTTTCCCGATGATCCCGCTTACGGTGAGCTTTTTTTCCAAGGATACCAAGCGCAAGGGTTGGTGGAATGGAGTCGTCTATGGTGCCTCGATCATCGTGATCTACGTTACCGTAGGCTTGCTGATCACCGGCTTGTTTGGAGCCACAGCGCTCAACGAGCTTTCCACCAACTGGATCGCCAATAGCCTGTTCTTCCTGATCTTTGTGGCCTTTGCGTTCTCATTTTTCGGCTACTACGAGATCCAGCTTCCCAGCAAGTGGGCCAACCGGAGTGACCGGCTCGCTGACAAGGGGGGACTACTGGGGATCTTTTTCATGGCCTTTACGCTGGCGATCGTGTCTTTCTCCTGTACCGGCCCGATCATCGGCTCGGCGATCGTGCAGTCGGCGACCAACAAGCTGGGCCCGTTTGTGGTCATGCTCGGATTCAGTTCGGCGCTGGCACTGCCATTTGGGCTGTTTGCAGCCTTCCCGGCCTGGCTGAACTCCTTGCCGCGCTCCGGCTCCTGGATGAATTCCGTTAAAGTGATCCTCGGATTTCTGGAGCTGGCCCTGGCCTTCAAGTTTCTCAGTGTTGCGGATATGACATCACATTGGGGGGTCTTGCGCTACGAGGTCTTTCTGGGTGTGTGGGCGCTGATCGCGATCGCTATGGCGCTTTACCTCTTTGGGGTGATCCGTTTTCCGCATGATTCTCCAATGAAGCGGCGCAACTGGAAGCGGATGGGCCTGGCGTTGGGGATGTCGGTTTTGTCGGTTTACCTTTTGACCGGGTTTATGCCCAATGACCGTACCAAGACGTACAACTCTTTGCCCATGCTCAGTGGTCTGGCACCACCCGCGCATTACAATTTCTTCAAACCGGTACCTGAGAGTGATCCGGAGATCAAGGCACGCTATCCGTCCTACTCGAAGTGTGCCAACAATCTCGATTGTTTCCACGACTTCTATGAGGGCGTGGCGTATGCCAACGAGGTCAATAAACCGATCTTTCTGGACTTTACCGGCTATGGCTGCGTCAATTGCCGCAAAACCGAGGAGCACATCTGGGTGAAAGACCAGGTCTGGAACAGGCTGAAGAATGACTTTGTGATGATCTCGCTGTACGTCGATGACCGCAAACCGCTGGAAGAAGAGATCTACTCCAAAACCCAGAACAAAAAACTCAGGAATGTCGGCAACATGTGGGCTGACTTCCAGATCGCCAATTTCGAACAGAACTCCCAGCCTTTGTATGTGATCCTTTCACCGGATCAGCAGGTGCTGGCGACCCCTCGCGGCTATCGTGAAGGTGTCGAAGAATATGCGGAGTTCCTGGAATGCGGCTTGTCCACCTTCCGTCAGCTCGATCAGCGGATTGGCGAACTGCGGACAGAGTAGTCAGTCAACACGCGCCTCAGGCAGGTGGCAACTTGATGATGTAGTCCTTCTTGCCGCTACACGTCAGACGACCCGAGATCAGCCATGGGTTATACACTTTGAGCATCCGGTAGTTGGTGCCATGCTCCTGCGCAAAATCCGCCCAGCTTTCCACGGTTGTATTGACCATCACTGTGCGATATTTCAGCGGTTCGTACAACTCGCTCTCATCGACATAAAAGCCGAATTTCTCGGGTGAGGTGAGGATTTCCTTGAAGGCGAGGATCCTGAATACATACCGCGAGGTTTCTTCATTGAGATTCAACTCGTAGTACGACTCAGCCTGCTGTTCCTGAAGCAGGCGTTTGAGGCGCGGGCCACCCATATTGTAGGCCGCAGCAGCCAGGGTCCATGACCCGAATTGCCTGTAGTAGTCCTTGAGATAACGGCAGGCCGCCTCGGTCGATTTCTCGAGATGGTAGCGCTCATCCACCTCCCCGTTGATCTCGAGCCCGTAGGCCTGACCGGTCGACTTGAGAAACTGCCAGACCCCCTTGGCACCAGCGTAAGACACGGCATTGCGCAGGTTGCTTTCTGCCACCGCCAGATATTTGAAGTCATCAGGCACGCCGTGTTCGGCCAGGATCGGTTCGATCACCGGGAAGTAGCGGTGCGCCTGCTTGATGTTGAGCAGCGTGCTCGAATGCCAGTACGAATTGACCGACAACTCCCGGTCAAGACGCTCCATGGCATCAAAATTGCCCTGGGGCACGACCTCACCGGCAAAGGTGTATTCCTTGCTCAGATCGACTGAGCGGATGACCTGGGGCAGAGCACCCGGGTCGCTGGTTGCACTGGAAACTGTAGCACTCTGGGCATCGGGCCTGGTCGTGCGCTCAAACGAACCGAATAGGACGAATGTCGCCACCAGTGACAGAAAGGCTGCGTAGTAGGTGATTGCGCGCTGCATAGTATTGATTAGCTGATAGTCAGACTTAAATATATAACAAAAATATTTAATATCAACGACGTTTGTATACCGGAACGGTGGAGCACGGCTCACCGAACATCAGCGAACGCACGACAGGCTGCAACCTGGTCAGGAGTTCGACATAGGCGCGTTCCGGTACGCGCTCTTTGGCGCATCCCTTTACCACCACCCGTGCATCGTCATAGGCCGAGACATCCAGGCGATCGATGCTCCTGAGGATCTGTGCTTCGCGGTGCTCGGCCTCTGATCCGAAGAAGACTTCCCGGGCATGCGGACTGGCCTGTGCGGCCACCAGCATGTAGGCCCAGGAAGGTACGATCGCATCAGTTGAGCAGTAGACCAGCAGTGATTTGCCGGCAAACGTTGACCAATCAACCTCTTTCAGGCGCTCTCTGAACTCCTTTTCGCGCAGGACCAGTCCCTGATACAAATAGTCTTTAAGATCAAAATGGGCGTAGTCGACCGGCATGACAAACGTCTCCAGATCGATTGTGATCAGGCCGCTTTGTGCAACCCGATTGACTAGCGGTTTATCCAGGCTTTCCATTTTCCGATTCACTTTGTGTCATGTGATCTTCAACAGCATCAGGCAAATTCTGTTCGACCTCCTCTTCAACGGATCCCGGGTCACCGATGGTATGTTCGGTGGGTTGCAGGTCCTTGAGCTTGGGCAGGTCACCCAGGTCCCGTAGCCCAAAGTAGTCCATGAATTTTTCAGAGGTTGCGTACAGGAGTGGTCGCCCTGGGCCGTCGGATCTGCCGGTAATTTCAATAAGTTCTTTGTCCAGGAGCTTCTGGACGGAGTAGTCGCAGTTGACACCACGGATCTTCTCGATCTCGGACTTGGACACGGGCTGTTTGTAAGCAATGATCGCCAGGGTCTCGAGTGCTACCCGGCTCAGACGTTTTTTCGTCACCAGTTTCAGGAAACTGCCTACGAGCGGGTGGTAGGCCGGCTTGGTAAGGAACTGAAAGCCGCCGGCGATCTCCACAATTTCGATTGCAAAGTCATCTGAGGCATATTTCGCTGTCAGTTCCTCGAGAGCGCTGTCGATATCTTCCTTGCGAACGGCTGTATCAAGGTGTGCTTCCAGCGATTTGCGCAGTTGTTTGCGCGTGATCGGCTGGTCAGCGACAAAAATGAGACTCTCCAGATAAGTAGCGAGGCTGTTTGACATGCGGCATGTATTCTCAGGCTCTCAAAAGTATTCAATCCCTCCCAACAAGAGAAACGCGGCAATACCGACGACGAGGACCAGCGCCGCGACCAGCCACAGGCTGCGGATCAGCGATTTGCGTTCGTGCCGTTTGCGCAGCTTGTTGCGGGGCGTGGCGGTCTTGTGATCAAACTTGAATCCATACGCAAAGCGGTCGTCTGCGCGCCGCTCGACATGAATGTCGCAGAGCTCGTCATTGATGAAAAAGCTGTATTTCTTGGTCTCGAGAACGTTGAAATCGATCACAAGGATGCGGGTATTGCAGTAGATCATCAAGTGGCCGGTACGGTCGCCGTGGAACAGCCCGACATTGAAGCGTCGGCCGTAGTCGTCGACGTATGTCCACTTCATCTGACCCATGATCCGTCATTTCCTTTATAAGGTAACGAATCAGATGCTGATTGTTGACGGGAGCTCAAAAAAACAGGGTGCCACAGCAATCTGTGGACACCCTGCATAACCCCAAAAAACCAATTGAAAACAATCTAATTGTGCCCCTCTTCCGGGGCCGCTTAGCTTATCTTGAATGCTGTCGAAGAACGTTTCGCATCAGTATTCATCTATTAGACGCGCTTTCTATGCATTGTCACAAAATTTTCGGGTAATTTGTTTCGTCATCCGCAGGTCCTCGCCATGATATTGCGGATTGTGCCGTGTAACCCGTTGATAAATAATCAGTTGTGACAGTGAACCAGATGTGTGAAATCTTTGTTAAAACTACATTGTACAAGGTGAACACACAGTGGCATTCACCATACAGGCTGACCTCAATCAGTCGCACCCCCACACGAGAACAATCAAACATCGAACACTATGACACTGGTTGATCTGATCATTTTGTTAGTGGTAGCTGGCATTGCCGGCTCTATCGGTCAGGCTCTGGGTGGAGACGTCCGGGGTGGTTGTCTGACCTCCATTATCCTGGGCTTTATCGGCGCCCTGATCGGCATGTGGCTTGCCCGGGAGCTGGGGCTACCCACCATCCTTTCCATCAGTATCGGCGGAACAACATTCCCGATCGTTTGGTCTGTGATCGGGTCGGCATTGTTCGTTGCCGTGTTGGCGCTCTTCCGACGGAGGCGCTAGCATGCAGTGGCCCTTTTTTCTTTCACTTAAAAATCGAACACATCATGTTGAGATGGATTTTGCTTTTCCTGATCATTGCCCTGATCGCTGGTGTACTGGGATTCACCGGTATTGCCGGAGCGGCTGCGGGCATTGCTGAAATTATCTTCTATATCTTCCTGGGCTTTCTGGTTATTTCCGTGATCATGCGGTTGATGGGCAGAAAGTAGACTGCTACCGCAGGGAGGGGTTCACGCTTTAAACTACGAACACGATGAAACGTAACATGGGTTTACTTCTGATCGTCCTCGGCCTTGCGGCCGGGATCTATGGATTCACGAAGCTCCAGGACAGTGGCGGCGGAGTACAGATTGGCGAACTCGAGATCTCGGCCCAGGACACGGGCACACGCAACCAGGCGTACATTCTGCTCGGAGGTGGTGCCCTGGCATTGATCCTGGGAGTGACACTGATGTCCAGATCCCGGTCATAGCCAGAGTGGCTGACATGGCCTGCGTGCTAAACCAGGCCAGTCGCTGTGTTGTTGTACTGCTGTGAGTCATCGCTCAGCACACCCGGTCATTTGGTTCGATGGCCAGTGCAATGTCTGTAACGGCTTTGTACAGTATGTCATCAAACGAGACCCTGACGCCAGGTTCAGGTTTGCCCCATTGCAGTCTGCCGAAGATCATCCGGAGGGTCCGACTTTTGAGACGATGCTGCTGGAGCAGGACGGGGTGACCTATCGCTATTCCGATGCCGTACTGAATACCTTTGCACAACTCAAAGGGCCGGCCCGGCTACTCGCTATTTTCAGGATCATTCCGAAGCCTCTCCGCGACCGCATCTATCGCTGGATCGCACGCCGGCGCTACTGGATCTTTGGCAAGACCGATCAGTGCATGGTTCCAACACCTGAGATCATGGACCGGTTTGTCAAAACGGCACCCACCCCTGAGCAAGACGGCTGAACTCAGTCCAGAGATCGACTCGGATCCACACTTACAGCACTTTCTTTCGCTTGCTGTCTGCGAGCAACGAATTGATCGCATAGATCATCACCGCGAAGATCACTGCCCACAGCAAGCCATCGACCTGGAAACCGACAAGCAGATAGTCGGCCAGCAGGACCATCAACCCATCGATAACGATCAGGAAGAGGCCGAGCGTCAGCACGGTAATGGGAAGAGTGAGGATCGTCAGAATGGGCTTGATAAACGTGTTGATAATGGCGAGAACGAGTACGACAAGGATCGCGGAGACATAGTTACCGATAATCACTCCGGGCAAGATATGTGCCACGGCGAGGGCCAGCAGGGCTTGCAGCAGGATAAGAGCAATCGATCTCACAATCTGATAATTTCAGGCTACGTAATGTGTCACCGCCATGAACAATGACCAGAGGCATGTCAGGGTGGTTTCCGTGCAAAGAAATTTACAAAATCCCCGCGGATGTCTGCAAGATCATTGAATTGCCAAGGTGACATTCATCGTGCGGGATGTGTATCTTGAAACGAACCAAGTTAGTACCTAATGAAGATGCAACACGTCTTGTGCTGGCTGATGGTCGCTGCACTCGCAGCCTGCTCTGGCAAAAGTGAAGAACATCCGGCACAGCCCAATATCCTGTTCATCATGTCCGACGACCACGCCTATCAGGCCATCAGCGCCTACAGCGACCGGCTGATCCAGACACCGCATATTGACCGGATCGCCCGGGAAGGCATGCGCTTCACCAATGCGTGCGTCGCTAACTCGATCTGTGCACCATCACGCGCCACGATCCTGACCGGCAAACACAGCCATCTCAACGGCAAGATCGACAACCGGATGCCGTTCGACACCACCAACGTGACCTTTCCGCAGTTGTTTCAGGAGGCCGGGTACCAGACGGCCATGTTCGGCAAGCTGCATTTCGGCAACAACCCCAAAGGGGTCGATGATTTTATGATCCTCCCCGGACAAGGCTTCTACATCAACCCGCGATTCATCACACCGCAGGGTGACACCACTATAACGGGACACGTCACCGAGATCATTACCGATCTGACACTCGACTGGCTGCGGGATCGGCGCGATACCGACCGCCCTTTTCTCCTGACCTATCTGCACAAGGCACCGCACCGGCCGTGGTGGCCGAGTCCCGAGAAGTTTGCGGAATTTGCTGACCGGTCCTTTCCCGAGCCAGCCAACCTTTTCGATGACTACGCCAATCGTGGCACCGCTGCCCGTACGGCGGAAATGCATCTGCTCCATCACATGATGTACAGCCACGACAGCAAGGTGCGCCCCGAGACGATTGCAGAAATGGGAGGCGTACAGCCTGAGGTGCCCGAGTTTCCCGGCAGTTTCTACAGGCAATACAGGCGGGCCAATGACGACCAGGAGGCGCTCTACAATCCGGTCCTTGAAAAGATCAATGAGGATTTCAGGAACCATTGGCCACAAATGACAGACGAGGAAAAGATGCGCTGGAAGTATCAGCGGTACCTGCAGGACTACCTGGCGTGCATCTCGGGCATTGACGATCAGGTTGGGAGGGTACTCGACTATCTCGACAGCACCGGTCTTGCCGAAAACACCATTGTGATCTATACGTCAGACCAGGGATTTTACCTGGGTGAACATGGCTGGTTTGACAAGCGCTTCATCTATGATGAGTCTTTTAAAACGCCCCTCCTGGTGCGCTGGCCGGGGGTGGTCGAAGCCGGTTCCGTCTCCGATGCCATGGTACAGAATCTCGACTTTGCGCCTACCTTACTGCACGCTGCCGGATTGGATACCCCGGATGATATGCAGGGCGAAAGTCTCATGCCATTGTTGACTGGGGAGGGCAGCTGGAATCGCAATGCCGTGTATTATCATTATTACGAGTATCCTTCCGAGCACATGGTGAAGCGACATTACGGGATCGTCACCCGGGAATACAAACTGACGCATTTCTACTACGATATTGATGAATGGGAACTCTACGACCGCCTCAACGATACAGCTGAAATGCGCAACGTATACCATGATCCGGCGTATCAGGATGTCGTGGACTCTCTCCACCAGGAACTGGCAGATCTGCGCGAGTACTACCGTGACTCCCCGCAGCTCGACTCGATGTACATTCGAATGTATGAAGACAGATAAAGAGCATACACAAGACCAATCACTGCATTTAGTGATACGCCACCAGCATATTAGAAACAAATAAGATGCAGCAAACTGTACTACTCACCGGAGCTTCCGGACAGGTCGGGTCAGTGATCGCGCACACCTTGATCGGTGATGGTTACCAAGTGATCGGGACTGTGCATTCAGAACAGGGTCTGGACGAACTACGTGCAGCCGGTGTCGACGGGCAAGTCCTTGACCTCACTGTCGAGGCCGATGTCCAGTCGTTTGTGGACCGGCTTGATGATCCGCCCGTCGCTGCAGTGATGACGGTGGGCGGCTTCGCGATGGGAGACCTGGCGAACACGTCAGGTGCCGACTTGCGCAGGATGTACCAGCTCAACTTCGAGACGGCGTACTTCCTGGTGCGTGCCTTGCTGCCGGTGTTTGCCGGGCGTGGTGGCGGGCAATTTGTCCTGATCGGTGCGCGACCGGCGCTGGATGCAGCGGCGGGCAAGGACATGACGGCCTATGCGCTCTCCAAAGGACTGGTGTTCCACCTTGCCGATCTCATCAATGCGTATGGAAGGAAAAAACGCATCACAGCCACGGTGATCGTGCCCAGTATTATCGATACGCCGGCAAACCGCACGGCCATGCCTGACGCAGATCCGGAGCAATGGGTCAGCCGTGAGGCCATTGCCGAGACGGTCCGCTTCATCCTCTCGGATGCGGGACGTCAGATGCGCGAGGGCGTGATCAAACTCTACAACGAGGCCTGAGCCTGTCAGGCAAAGGTGGCCTCCATGTGCCGTGTGGCCTTTCTGCGGAGTTTCTTGATCGACTTGTCCCGGATCTGCCGGATGCGCTCCTGGGAAATGCCAATCCGGTCGCTGATATCGTTGAGGCTCATCGGATACTCCCTTTCGATGCCGTAGTAGAGTGAGAGGATCGTGGCCTCGCGTGGCGACACCTCCTGCAACAACTGCTCGACTTCCCTTTGTTGCGATTCGCGGACGGCGACCTCGAAGTCCGGGTCGCGCATCGCCTCGTCTGCCATGACTTCGACCAGCGTGGCGTCGCTGTCCTCCACCAGTGGTGCGTCGAGGGATTTGCACTTGTTCACCAGCCGGTCGCTCCGGCTGATCATGTCCGGGGAGAAGCCCGTCATGTCCGCCAGTTCTTCTGTGCTGGGAGAGCGCTCATGGGATTGCATAAACCGCTCTTTGGCGCGGAGCAGCTTGTATTTCAGACCAATCTGGTTGGCCGGTACGCGGATCTTGCGGCCACGTACATTGATCGCCTGCAGGATCGACTGACGGATCCACCAGACGGCGTAGGAGATAAACTTGAATCCTTTGGTTTCATCAAATCGTTTTGCTGCTTTGATCAACCCGATATTCCCTTCACTGATCAGGTCACCGAGCCAAAGTCCGGTGTGCTGGTACTGTTTGGCGACAGAAACCACAAAACGCAGGTTGTGCTGGATGATCAGCTCGAAGGCCTCTTCATCGCCGGCTTTGAAACGTTGGAAGAGTTCGAGTTCCTGGTCGGGAGTGAGCACATCGTGCGCAGCGATCTCGGTGAGATAGCGCTGCAGGGATTTTTCATCTCTTCGGGTAATGGAAGCAGTAATAACTAATTGACGCATATAAACTCTGTTGGTGAATAATTGATTGACAAAATGGAGATGGCCGTACGATCAGGCCTTGAGGTTGACGACCTGAGCCCTCAGATGGTGGGTCTTGACGATCCGTTCCGCGAAGGCCTTGTGCCCGCGCGGCGCCAGCAGGAACAATTTGCCGCCTTTCCGGTTGGCCAGGGTACTGAGCAGTTTCCATTTGGATATGGTACGGCGGATATTGCCCGACTTCAGCGCGATCTCGACATAGCTCTTCTTGCCGCGCCGGACAGCCGTTACATCGGGGACGAACACGTCGTCCTTTGCTGCTGCAGAATAGTGGGTTGGGGTTTCAAAATCTTCAACGTTGGCACGGATCTTCCGGAAGCCTCGTCCGCGAATCCAGTCGACAGCCTTGTTGATCAGTCTCTTCTTCTTTTCCATAAACACGATTTTCTTGACGATAAATAAGTCAGCCCGCGCACCCGAAAGGGCAGGCTGGGCAGTTGATCAATTGAATAAGGGGTGTAGCAGCGCTACAGCGAGATCGTGGTTACCTGAACGGCGGTGGGCAGATCTTGCGGATGCGTAGAATGGGTGCAAAAAGAAATGGTGGAGTAAATCTGTTTTCCGGCATACAAGGCTGACAACATACTCTGTGTTGAATTAGTTCCCATTGATCCTCCTTTTTTTTGTGTGGACATCCCGTACTGCCATGGCCCGGACATGCCATTGATGCCCGGATTCTTACCATTCATGAAACAGGTCGGTGAAAGGTCGCATGCGCAGGGTATGCGCTGTAATTTCATCACACCTTACACAAACAAACAATGAGCATTTTTATGAAAACTGCACACACCTTTTTGATCGTCTTTGGCCTGTTGATGGCGGCTGGTAGCGTTTCCGCACAGATCTCCATCCTCGCCGGGCTGGGATTTTCGTTTGGTACGACCGCCGAGGCGGTGGGAATCCACATCCGCGGTGACGTCGATCTCGATGACTCGCCATACGGTGGTTCGCTGAATTTTATTTCATACTTCAGTCCGGCGACCGGACCCGACAATGTTGACGGAGTGAAGGCGGTCTATCGCGAGACCAACTTGAACGGGCATTACTTTTTTATCAGCGAAGAAGATCTGAGTGTATATGGCCTGGCAGGACTCAACATCAGCACCGCCGGTGCCAAGCTGACCATCAATTTGCCATTTACCCCTAACATCAAGGAAACAGAAACACAGGTCGGCCTCAATCTTGGGGGCGGGGCCCGCTTCCCGGTAGCAGACAACATCCTCGTCGTCGGTGAGGTCAAGTATATCCTCAGCAAGTTTGATCAGTTGGTGATCAGTGCTGCGGGTGTCTACCGGTTCTGAGGCAGGCCGAGAGCC
The DNA here is from genome assembly GCA_033720735.1 of Saprospiraceae bacterium. Classification (GTDB taxonomy): domain Bacteria; phylum Bacteroidota; class Bacteroidia; order Chitinophagales; family Saprospiraceae; genus B8-G4. The sequence goes on along the minus strand of JAWWBX010000014.1, from coordinate 7,791 downwards.
TTCGGCATTCTCACAGATCTGAATCCGGGCCCAAAGAAAACCCCGGGCAACCACTTCTTTTCTAGCCAAGTGAAAAGTCCCTGCGTCCAACAACGCAGGGACTTTTTTTGAGCGTAGCCTCCTGGAGCGTCACATCCACGTCCTGCACGCTCTATGCCCTGTGGAACTTCTTGAATTACATGTCTGTCTGCAGCGTACTTTTACGGGCAAATTCGTTATGTTCTAACTATGTGGAAATCCGGTTTTTTCACGGTGATCTTGGCCCTCTGGGGTGGAGCATTCACCGCACTTGATGCCCAGGACCTGCTCCCGCTTGACCTGCCAGGTGTCGAAGTCAAACCCTTGCGCAGCCTGGTCGATACGGCGCTGCAAAATGATCTGTTTCATGAGCTCAGTGCGATTCCCGGGTGGTCGGCGATGATCAGATCCAAGAAGCTGGCTGTCGGTCTGGTTGACCTGCGCGATCCGTTCAATGCACGTTTTGCCCGTGTCAACGGCAACGAGATGATGTACGCAGCGAGCCTGCCCAAGATCGCCATCCTGCTGGCGGCGGTCGACGCATTTGAGAAAGGAGAGTTGATGGAGACGGGGAGGGTCATGCAGGACCTGCATGCCATGATCCGCTATTCCAACAACCAGGCGTCCACGCGCTTGATCGACTTGCTCGGTTACGACAAGATCGAAGAAGTCCTGACAGATCCGCGATATGAGTTCTACGACGAAGAATATGGTGGCGGCCTGTGGGTGGGCAAGCGTTACGCCGCCTCTGGTGCCCGGCATCCTGATCCGATCAAGGGTTTGAGTCATGCGGCGACGGTTTCGCAGGTGTGCCGCTTTTACTATCTCATGGCCTACGGGGAGTTGGTCAATCGCGTCCGTTCCAAACAGATGATGGAGATCATGACCTCGCCTGCGCTGTACCATAAATTTGTCCACACGCTCAAACAGGTGGCACCACGTGCCAAATTGTATCGCAAATCGGGCTCCTGGCGCACCTATCATTCGGATTCGGTGATGGTATGGGGCGAGAATCCCAACCGCCGCTATATTTTGGTAGCCCTGGCCGATAGCCCCAACGGTGAGCAGATCATCCGCAGGGTCGTGCGTGTCGTGGAAAAAGTGTTAGAGATCCAGTAACCACCCCAGACAGATCGCAGCGTGCCACTGGCCAGATTGATACAACGGGCGTTCGACATTCGGGAAGGGGAGCTTTCGCGGGCACTGCTCATGCAGCTCAACATCTTCCTGATCATCTCTACCCTGCTGGTGGTCAAGCCGACCGCCAACGGTTTGTTCCTGTCGCAGCTGGGCGTCGAGGCGCTGCCGGTGGCATTCGTCCTGGTGGCGTTGTTTGCGGTGTTTATCTCGACGATCTACACCCGTGTGCTTGGCCGCCGCGGACTGGACAAGATCATCACCTATTCGTTTCTGGCATCGATCCTGGTGTTTACGGCGTTCGGCCTGGCATTTCGATTCAATATCACCGGCGACTGGGTTTTGTACGCCTTCTACGTGTGGGTCGCCGTCTTCGGCGTACTGACCGCATCCCAGTTCTGGATTCTGGCCAATGTCGTGTTCAACGCGCGCGAGGCCAAGCGGCTGTTCGGATTCATCGGGGCCGGGGCAATCGCCGGAGGGATCTTCGGCGGGTATCTCACGACCTTACTGGCGGAGCCACTGGGCAGTGAGAATCTGCTCTTTGTCGGGGCCGGCCTGCTGGTGTTCTGCACCCTGATCACGCGGGTGCTCTGGCGCCGCAGCGTATTGCCCGTACAGTCGAAGTATGAGCGACGGAAGAAGATTGCGCGACCCGAGCACCCTTTCGCACTCATCCGCAGATCTGCACATCTCAAGTACCTCGCAGCCATCATTGGCATCGGGGTGATCGCGGCACGGCTGGTCGATTACCAATTCAATGCGATCGCCTCGCGTGAGATCACTGACCCGGACGAGCTGACGGCCTTCTTCGGATTCTGGTTTTCGAATTTCAATGTGATCTCGCTGTTGCTGCAGTTGTTGCTCACCCGCCGTATTGTGGGCGTACTGGGCGTTGGCACCTCGTTGCTGTTCCTGCCCGTGGCCATCTTCATCGGGGCGCTGTGCGTATTGTTTGCCCCGGTCTTGTGGGCCGGTATTTTGATCAAGATGAGCGACAGCAGCCTGAAACAATCGATCAACAAAGCGGGTATTGAACTGCTGGCATTGCCAGTGCCGCTGGAAGTCAAGAAACAGACCAAGACATTTATCGATGTGGTCGTCGACAGCATTGCCACCGGGATCGGAGGTCTGATCCTCATCTTCCTGGTCAGAGGATTTGACCTTTCCACCCCGGTCATTTCGCTGATCATCATGGCCCTGGTGGCGTGCTGGCTGTACTTTGTATTGCGCGTCAGAACATCCTATCTCCAAACCTTCAGGCTCAATCTCGAAAGAGTAGCGGCGGATGACGCAGAAGAGCCGGATCTCAGCCATGTCTCGATCGTGGAGGATTTGCGCCAGGTTTTGGAAGCTGGTGCCCTGGAGCGGGTGTTGTTCGTACTCAGAAAACTCAAGACCAGGCCCGACGAGCGATTGGCAGAACCGATTCACCGATTGTTGCAGCATCCTGCCCCGGAGGTGGTGGAAGAGGCGGTGCGCAACCTCTACTTCCTGCGGCAACATGATTATCGTGAGGACATCCGGCCATTGATGCACCATCCGGATCCCAGGGTCAGGGTGGCTGCCACCAATTACATGTTGAGATTCGAAGAAGAAGACACTCACGCATTCATCAAAGAACAACTGTCGGCCCCGGATCATGCGATCCGGCTCACAGCACTGATCAGTCTTGCAGAAGAATCGCGCGACAACTTGCTCTTGAAACAGCGGTACGAGTTGCGCAGGCATCTTGACAATGCGTATCACGCCATGCGCAAGATCGAGGATCCACAACGGTTGCAGGCGCACAAGGTCGCGTTGCTCAAGGCCATGGGCTATAGCAAGATGGCCGACTATTTTCCTGTGATCGAATCGATGATGCTGGATCCGGAACCTGAGGTCGCGCGGGCGGCAATGCGGGCGGCAGGAGAAACGGCGCATCCGCACTTTTTGCCGGTCCTGCTCCAGGCGCTGGGCGATGAAGCGATGCACGTGCAGGCGGAGCAAGCGTTGATCGGGTATGGACCTGCAGTCATCAGCACCCTGGAATTGTACCTCAATCAACCGGACGCACAGCAGGCGGTGATCCGGCACTTTCCAGACGTCGTGGAGCACCTTCCCCGTCAGGCTGCAGTGGATCTGTTGTTTACCTTACTCCAACACAAGCATTATGAGGTCCGCCTCAATGCACTGCGCTCGCTCAATACCATGCGCGTGCGTTACGGCCATCTCAATTTTCATATCAAGGAGATGTTGCCCTACCTGCGGAAAGAAGCCGGTTTATATCACGATACGTTATCCATCCTGTATGTACAGCGACAGGCCATGGCCGAGGGGCAACCTTCGGTCATTGATGAGCTCATCAGGAAACGGCGGGAAGCGCTGATTGCCCTGCTGCAGGTGCGCCTTGATGCCTGCCTGGAAAGGATATTCCGGTTGATCGGCCTCAAGTACCCGCCAGATGACGTCATTTCCATCTACGAGAATCTCAGCAGCCAGAAGCCCGACGTCCAGGCCAATGCCCTCGAGTATCTGGACAACCTGCTGGACCAGGGCCTCAAAAAGGTGCTGATCCCACTTGTCGAGACAGCGTTGCTCGACGCCCTGTCAGAGGACGCCCTGCGCTCGCTGAAGCTCAGGATCCCGGACGAGGAAGAATGCTACCGCCTGCTGCTCGACCGTGAAGACAAGGAACTCAGCAAGGCCGTTCAGGCACTCATGGATGCGCTGTCGGGGCGGTCATGACCTGACAATCCGGTCGATGCTGGCGGCCAGTGCATTGTGGTCCACATTGGAATTCTTCTTGGGCACATTGGTCATCAGGGCGACCAGATAGGTGGTACCGTCCGGCTGCTCGACGATCGCGACCGAATTCATATAGTTGTACACGTTGCCGCGGTACTTGCCGCAATCCGGCATGGTCTCACGATTACACTTGTACAGACTCCCGGACTTGAAGTAGACGGCAGCCTCATTCAGCTTTGCGTTGGCTGCGTAGCGGATGCGCCGGTCGGTCATGTACATGAGTCGCTTGATCTCAAGACTGGATTCGGGATCTACGATGGCACCTCGTTCAAGTGCTACGAGCCACTTCATCATGCCTCTGGGTGAGCCGATGCTGCCACCTTTACCAGGAATGTACCCGGAGGCGCCGCGGGTAAACATGAGACCAAGGCGCCATTCGTCAGCGGTGATACCCAGGTCGCGGAGCGGATCATTGACCACGCTCACAGCGAGGTCTGCCAGCTCGGCTTTGGGCGTTGACGTGAAATAGGCCTCGGCCTCTGCTTCCGTCAGATCCGGGTAGCGTTCGCCGAACACTCGCATCAGAATGGCCTCACGCCAGACCACACTGGCCGCGCCATTGTTGCTCACGGACAGCATATGGTCAGCCCACTCGTAAAGAGAAAACACATCATTTTCCTGCACCTGCCGTTTGACCAGCTTTTTGGTTTCGGGGTCAAAGAAAGGCACCGTGTGCTCGTCATAGACGGCCCAGCGGCCGCCACGAACAAAGCGCGTCTTGAGCAATTCCTGCCGTTTTTCAAACGACCCGGGATACAGGTTTTCAAGCTCACAAAAGAGGGCACCGGCGACGGCCAGCTTGCCTACACTGCCAGGTTGAAAACCGCGATCCTCCTGGCGTTTTGCGTAGCGGACCGGCTGGCCAGGCGTGATGTCCAAGAGGGCCACCGAGTAGCTTTCGTGCAGATTGGGAAACAGAGCGTTCAGCGATTTCTGAAGGCCGGGATCCGCCTCAGGCAACGTTTTCAGGCTGTCACCACGCGGGGTATTCCACAGGTGCAGCTTGATATCCTCCATCGATTTTTGCGCGCCAGGTAATGGCGGATTTTCCTTCAGCTCACCTTTCATGATGAGTTCCAGCCGTAACAGGCGGCGAATGCCGGTGTAGAGATATCCGTCGATCGGATAGGCCTGCAGGTCGGCGATGCCGATCGCCGCGATGATCGTGCAGAACAAGAGGCGTTTGCAGATGATGGTTGTCATTATAGCTTCTGGTTGAGTTGAATCAATGCTTTGCCGTCGATCTTTGGCGAGATGCTCGCCAGGAATTCGGATGAAACGGCATTCTTGTTTTCTACGAAAGGACGGATCTGGAACAACCAGATCTTGTCGTTGCGGAAACCGAGTTCGACATCGTAGGGGCCGGCGGAAGTATAGACTTCGGCATCCTTGATCTCTGTCTTGATCCGCTGTGCCATCTGCCGCAGGTCGGCGAGGTTGCCACCACTCAGGATCGGTTGTTCGAAGGTCGCGTATTTGGTTGCGGTACCACCGGTCTCCGGTAGTCGCCGGTAGGTCGGTTCGCGTGCCGGTGCCAGCAGGTAGTTCTTGCCGTTGCGGGAAAGGAGGTATGACTCTGCGGCCTGCCCGTCGACCGCACCGCCCGCACCACGGCTGAAGGCAATGGTCAGGTCGCGGTCGTCGTCGGTCGGGATCCCTTTGGTGATCAAGACACCCGAATAGTCGACATCGACACTGGGAATGATCAGGATCGAGGGAAATACGTGCTCCGGATTGAGCAGGTAACGCTGCCGCCATTTGAAGCTGCGCTCGGTGTAGGGTGAAGCCCAGACATCCTTGATCCCCTGGATGATCTTCTGGCGATCTACCACATTGAACAAGGTCAAATTGAGCCCTGCACCGGTGAAGTCCTTGAGGTCTTCCATGTTGGTGTCGCTGCGCAGGAACACCGGCACATTGCCGATCTCCTTGCTGAACGCCGCCCTGAATTGCTTTTCCAGGTCGGCCACAAAGGCGGGCAACAGATTGATACGGGAAATGGCTTCGCGCAGTGTCTGCAGCTCACCGAGCACAAACTGTTCGATGTCTGCCTCGCTGCTGCCGCTGCTGCGCATTTCCCCAGCCCTGGCAAAGGCCCGGTTCAGGTAATCCCAGTACGACCCGCTTTGACCGGGCATGCTCTGATCCATGTGCTGGCGAAAGATGCCAAACGGGATGACCAGGCCTTCCACCACGTGTTCCGGGAACAGTGCCTTGAGTTGTCCCAGGTTGGCAGCCTTGGGTCCGCAAACCACCCCGGAGGAGGCCGCATTGACCGCGCGCATGTTGAGCACGCCGGTCTGACTGAGATCCGTGCGCTCGACCGGTACGGTGACCCGCTCCTCACTGCGTTCCTTTTTTGCGAACAACGCGCGCTCATCGGCGGTCATGTCTTTCTCGGCCTTCATGATCACCGTGCCCTGGTTTGACACGGCGTAAAACACACGCTGTCCGGCATAGGCTTTCAGCGCCTGCATGTTTTCGGCCGTGAGGACTGCGTTGGGGATCGCCAGGTTGCGCGCCAGGAGCTGGACATGCGAGACCAGGTTGCCTTCGGTGACTGTCAGGATGCCGGCCACCGGCTTGAGGTCCGAGGGCGGATGGTGAAAGATGTAGATCTTGTCATTGGCCACGGCGACGTCCTCCTCATTCCCTTCGACCACCACCAGTTCGCCCAGGGCGATGCCCGGGTTGAGCCCGCGGAACGTGGCCTGGTTGGAGAGCCCCAACACCTGGTTGGTCAGTTTGGCTTTTTTGGCAACCAGGCTCCCGAGTGTACCCACTGTTTCACCAAGAGGCAACAGCGCCGACGCACGTACCCGGTCGTCGTAGAACCCCAGTGCCAGAGGTTCAAAACCGCTATAGGTCGTGATCACGTCTTTATACACCCCATTGACCATGGCAGCGCCCCATTCGAGCAGGCTGCGGGCGGACTGCAGGAAGGTGCGTACCTGGTCGAGGGCCATGTCTTTGGATTCTGGCACGGCGAGACCATTCGTGAGCGCTTCCCATTCCCAGACTTCCACAAACCCGGTGCTCATCACGGCGAGGCCGGCGTAGCAGATCTTGTTCATCGCATCCCGGACCGATTCCGGCTTCCATTGCCCGGCTGCCACGAAGAACATCTCTTCCAGCAGGTTGGAAATATCGAGCAAGGCCAGACGCGCCCTGGGGGATTTGACGACCAGGATCTGTTCGCGGATCTCTGAGAGTTTCTCGGCCAGCCCCATCGCCAGTGTGTGCGCATCCGTTTCATTGGCCAGTTGATCGGCGAAGAGAGTCAGCGACCTGGTGATCTCCGCATCGGCCGGCAGGTCACGCAGGTAGGGGCGGATGACCGTGACCGACGCCTCCTGGTAGACCGCTTCCATGTCGCGGATCAGCTCGTCAAACTGGCGGTCTAGCCCTGCACTCAGTCTGCCTTGGTGTTGGGTGCGGAAGGCGCGTACCGCACCGAGGTCGGCCGCTTCAGGTTGTCCGTGGATCTTGACCCGCAGGTTCATGAATGGCGGATAGGCATCGCTGATGGCTTTGGATACGGCGCGGATATTGAGGGTCCTGCTGTCGCCCGCCCGGTGCGGAATATCCTTGCTCGCCTGGCGCACCAGGAAGAACTGGCTCCTGAGGACCTCATCATCGGCCAGCAGCCAACGGAAGAACTCGATGCCCCAGGCCTCTTCATCTTCCACCTGGTAGGCGCCGCGGTAGTATTGCGCCTTGCGCAGGATCCAGCCGTCGTCCACGGAGCGCAGATAGCGCTCGAGCTGGTACTGCTTCAGGCGTGAATTGTATTTGCCGGCGTCCCAGAACTCGGCATATGGCGTGGTAGACAGGATCTGCCCCAGGAAG
>JAWWBX010000013.1:0-31166 GCA_033720735.1 Saprospiraceae bacterium | reverse complement strand
GTCGGGATGGCGATCGGGTAGAGGATCGCCATCGTGCTCCAGCTCGACCCGGTCGAGAACGCAATGAATGCGGACAACACGAAAATGATCCCGGGCATCAGGTACGGGCTGATGGAGCCTGAAAGCAACGAGGTAAGGTAGTCCGCAGTGTGTAGCTGATCGGTGGTCAGGGCCAATGCCCAGGCAAGCGTAAGGATGATCAGGGCAGGCATCATGGTCTTGAAACCCGTGGTCAGATGATGCATCGTGTCAAACAGGCGAATAATGCGCTGACTCACAGTCAGGATGATCGCTGCCACGACGCCAGTCATGGATGACCAGAGTAAAGCTGTGTAGGAGTTAGCGTTGCCGATCACCACACCCAGCCGCTGAAAACCGCCCATGTCGGTATCACCGGACAATGCAGGAAGGCTGCTCCAGACATCGCCCCAGGCTGACGACGACGGTGTGATGCCGGCCTCAAGCATCTTGGTGAAACTCCCTTCCATGCCTGTCTGTAGCAGTCCATAAATCGTTACGGCGATGACCAGCCCGACCGGGATCACAGCATTGAACCAGCGCAGCGGGGCGCCGGCCACAGGGCCCAGGTCCTCCATGTTGGGCTCGTCCTGCTCAGGCGTGGCGGCGCTGCTTACTTGTCCTGTGGACCGCGCCCGCTGCTCCGCCCTCAACATCGGCCCGAAGTCTCTTCGGAAGTAAACCAGGAGCAGGATGAAACAAAGTGTCAGGATGGGATAGAATGAGTACTTCAGGGAAGCGACAAATATTGCATAAGGTGTCAGATCAAACGGGAAGTCGGAGATGGCTGCCAATCCTCCGTCGATATAACCCAGCTCCGCACCAATCCAGGTGGTGATGAAGGCAACGGCCGCCACCGGGGCGGCAGTGCTGTCGACAATGTACGCAAGCTTTTCGCGCGAGACCTTGAAGCGATCGGTCACTGAACGCATGGTATTGCCGACAATGAGCGTATTTGCGTAGTCATCAAAGAAGATCGCAACGCCGAGCAACCAGGTCACAAACTGTGAGCTGCGGGCAGATTTGGCGTAGCGGGAAAGCCCTTTCACGACACCGGCCATGCCCCCGTTCTTCGAGATGATCGCAACCATGCCCCCTATCAGCAGACTGAAAATGATGACCGCGAGATGCCCCACGTCATTAAGTGCGTTGACAATGTAGTCCGCCACGGTGTTGAAGATCGAGAGCACAAAGTAGTAGAGCGACTCGATGCGTAGCCCCCCGGCGATGAACGCCCCGGACCAAATCCCCACGAAAAGCGACACGATGACCTCCTTGAAGATGAGCGCCAGCATGATGGCAATCAGCGGCGGGATAATGGATAGCCACAGCGGGATGTTGCGTACCCGGTACGTGCCATTGTTGCGCTCGGCAACATGATAGAGCGAAAGATCTCTGTCGTCAGACACAAAGTACAGCGCTCCCCGTGTGTCAACATCGACCGCCAGGAATGCGCGCCCCCCGATGATAGAAACTGCGGTATCGCTGCCGTTCATTTTGATCTCACCGACCCCCCCGCGCAGGTTATTCCAGACAAACCCTGCCTCGGGTGATGAAACAAAGCGCATGTCGCTGAGGGAGAGCGCGGTCGTATCAGGAGCGGTAGTGATGACGGTCAGCGAGTCGATCTGCGAGATTGCTGTGCAAGCGACGAACAGGGAAAAAATGGCCGAAAAAATCAACCGCGGGGGAGTGTACATCATTCAGAAGTGTGTCGTGATCGTATCTTGGAAACAAACGAATATAGGGCATCGCATGCGAACCAAATGCTGGCTGTTTCTGGTGCTATCATTCACCATATCATTTTCCATCAATCCGATGGCTGCACAGGAGGTCGTTCGCTTCGAGCCTCCGGTCACAGAGGATGGTGACACCCTTCATCTCGCATTTGCGGGCGGGTTGGATGCGCCACAGTTCTCGCAGGCTGATCTCAACCGTGATGGTCTGCCGGACTTGTTTGTTTTCGACCGGGCCGGGAATGTTCAGCTGCCTCTGGTATGGGACGGTCAGTCAGGAGTGGGCGGGTACCGACTGGACTGGTCCCTGCTGGAAGGATTTCCGGAAGTGCCACTTTGGGCGCTGATGCGTGATTTCAACCAGGACGGGATCGAGGACCTGTTTGCAAGTACACTGCACCCGGGCATTCAAGGGGTGGATGTGTATCGGGGGCGCGAAGAGAGCGGAAAGCTGGCATTCGAGCGGATGACCTTTGACCTGGGGCAATTTGACCTTCTCTACATCGAAGTGAGCAACAATTTTACACCGCTGTACGCGGCATGGGGCGACATTTCCGTCATCGATGACATTGATGGCGATGGCGATCTCGATATCCTGGCCTTCGAACCGGGTGGATCCTACGTCCATTACTTCCGCAACACGGCGCTGGAGCAAGGACTCGGTCCCGACACCCTGGTCTACGAGTGGGAGGACATCTGTTGGGGCAAGTTTTATGAAGACGGCTTTAACCAGCGACTGACACTGAGTAGCAATCCAAATCAGTGTGCAGACGGATCGGGTGATCCTCAGCTCCAGTTACGCCATAGTGGATCGGCCATGGCGGCCTTTGATCCGGATGCTGACGGCGATCAGGATCTCCTGGTTGGCGACCTGGCCTCGCCCAATCTCATTTTCGTTGAAAATGGCGGAGATGCAGAGCAGGCTTTTGCCACCACGCAGGATACCATGTTCCCGTCTGACGGGATCCCCGTGGAGATCGACTTTTTCGTGGCGCCGTTTGTAGTCGATGTCAACGGTGACGGTTTGCACGATATTATTGCCGCCAGCAACAACGACAATTTTTCGGAGAACACCGATGTCGTGTGGTACTATGAGAACACCGGGACGCCTGGTGATCCCGAGTACACACTGCGGCAGACAGACCTGTTTGTGAGCGAGATGCTCGACTTTGGGAGCATGGCCAAACCGGCCCTGTTTGATGAGAATGGTGACGGCCTGCTTGATATCCTGATCGGAACGGCAGGCTACTACGACAACGGGGAGCGTGATGCCCGGCTCATCCTGCTGCACAATACCGGTTCTGCCTCAGCGCCTGCCTTCGATATCGTGGACGAAGATTACCTCGGTTTTTCGGCGTTCAACTCGGTGCCGACCTGGGAATATGCCCCGACGGCCGGGGATGTCGACAATGACGGGGACATCGATCTGATCGTTGGCGAACGGAACGGCGGCTTGTTTTATGTGGAGAATCTGTCGGGCGACAGCGGCCCGGTCAACTTCTCGGCACCATTGTATGGTTACTTCGGGATCAATGTAGGCTCATACAGCACGCCCGACATTGTAGATCTCAACGGCGACGGCCTGTCAGATCTGGTGATCGGTGAGCGTCTTGGCAACAACGACGGCGACGGGCGTTGCAGCAACCTCAATTACTTCCAGAACCAGGGTGCGCCAGGCAACCCTTCTTTCGATGCTGACGTGACTGCGGCGCCGAATACCCAGTGTCTGGGCCGGGTACTCTTCAATACACAGCCGGGACTTCCGGAATACAGTGCACCGGCCGTGGTGGCCACCAGGGCAGGACTGCGTTTGCTCACTGGCAGCGATCAGGGCGTACTACGGATGTACGCAGGATTGGAGGAAGGGACCAGCGGCCCATTCCAGCTTGAGAATGCCGATGTAGGACAGATCCGCGATGGTGCCCGCACCGTGCCTGCGCTGGGAGATCTGAATGGAGATGGCCTGTTTGAACTGGTGGTAGGGAACGCACGAGGAGGTGTGACCATGTATGAGACAACACTTGAAGTACAGACAACTGCGGCAGGATCTGTCACGGCATCCGCCGGGTTGGAGCTTTGGCCGTTGCCGGCGACCGAAATGGTGGTCGTGTCAATAGGCGGACAGCCATACAACGGCCCGGTCACGATACACGATCTCACCGGAAAGATGGTGGGCACCATGGCTGCCACGACGGGTGCGCTCGATGTCACCGGGTTGTCGGCGGGCATGTACCTGCTGACGATCAGGGATGGCTCGCGAAGCCACTTCGGTAAGCTGATCATTGCCAGGTAGATTGTTCTTTGCGCCAGCGGGTGAATATCTTGGTGCGTCTGTCACACACATAAACCAAACCAACATGGCATATTCGAAAGCCTGGCAGTATCTGTCCAATGAGGACTTGGACTTCCAATTGGCACATCAGGCCGCAGGCCTGACGCACCAGGAGCGTCTCCGGATCATCAGGTATTTGGCCAATCACAAGCAGGCTACGCCTTCCGCGATGATGCGGGACAGCAAGCTTTGTTTGTCGTCGATGAGTCACCATCTCAAAATGTTGCGCGACCGATATCTCGTTTCCTCGAAAGGTGAGGGACAGCATGTGGTCTATTTCCTCAATCCAGGAGTTTGTGAGATGCTGCGCGACCTGATCACAGACCTGCTCGATGAGGCGATCGGGCGCGAGAATCAACGTCGTGATGACGCTGATTAACCGGCAACTTCTTGGTGACTGCCGAGACAAGCACATGAGACATTTCGAATTTCGTCGAAATTCGAAAGTTAATCTATGAGTGGTTGAATCATAGATAATTACACACTATAGCCTCATGTGATACTTTGATAGTATTTCGAAGATCTTCGAAATGTTCCCGGCGCCCACGTTGCTCAGGTCCGCGGACCGAAAATAAGGCTGCCGATCCGAACCATCGTGCTGCCTTCCTCCACGGCAATGCGGTAGTCACCAGACATGCCCATCGAAAGTGTGTCAAAATCCTGTTTGCGCGCCAAATGATCGGACCGCAGGGTATCGAAAAGTTGTTTCAGCGCCCTGAATTCTGATCGTATCACGTCCTCATCATCAACGAAACTGGCCATGCCCATCAAACCGCGCACATTGACATGCCGGCGCCCTCCGGTCAATTGCCCGATGCGTTCCGGCAATGTATCCAACTCAAATCCGTACTTGGATTCTTCCCGGGCGATCTTGACCTGCAAAAGGACATCAATCGTTCGGCCGGCACGACCGGCATCGAGTTCAATGCGGTCGAGCAACTTGAGGGAGTCGACGGATTGGATCATCGCCACAAAGGGAGCGATGTACTTCACCTTGTTGGTCTGCAGATGGCCGATCATGTGCCACTCGATATCGCCCGGCAGCCCCGGCTGTTTCTCCGCCAGTTCACGGGCGCGGTTTTCTCCGAAAATGCGCTGGCCATTCGCGTAGACCTGTCTGATCTCAGCCAACGATTTGGTCTTCGAAACCGCCACGAGTTTGACGCGATGCGTGTCGAGATATTGCCTGAGAGCCTGCACCTTCTCCATGTTATTTACCGCTGAACGTGATGTTCGAAGACGCCTGGTACCTACACATGATCAAAACAATTAATCCTTTTTTAACAATAGCTGCTGTAAACATGGCGTTGAATAGCGCGTCAAAGAAGAAAAAAATTGGCATGGCAAGCAAATGGGAAACCAGAGAGCGCAAAACCCGGCGGATGGCCATCATCTTGTCTGTGGTCCTGCATGTAGTGGTCATCACGGCCCTCTCCGTCAGCAGCAACTCAGAGGGTGATAATGGCTTAAAGCATCTGATCGAAGCAGTCTTTGGCAATCAGGACGAGAGGGGATCAACCACAGCGGATCTTGAGCAGTCGTGATATCAGCGGCGTCAGAACAATCCGTGCAACTGCCCGTCTACCAGGTTGACCACTTTGCCCAGATCCTCCGGGCTGTTCTCAAAATCGACGGTATCTGCATCGATGATCAGCAACGGTCCTTCCCGGTAGTTATCGATCCACTGGTTATATTTTTCATTCAGTCGCTTCAGGTAATCGAGGCTCATGTTGCCTTCGTAGTCGCGGCCGCGCGCCTGAATATGATCTACCAGGGTGGGGATGCTCGCCTTCAGATAGATCAAGAGATCAGGTGCACTCACCTGCGATGACATCACCTTGAAGAGTGTGTAGTAGTTTTCGAAATCACGGGTCGACATCAGTCCCATCTCATGCAGGTTCGGGGCAAAGATGTTGGCATCCTCGTAAATCGTGCGATCCTGAATGACCGTCTTGTCGCCCTTGCGAATGGCCAGCACTTGCTGGTAGCGGCTATTCAGAAAGTAGATCTGCAGGTTGAAGGACCAGCGCTGCATGTCGTTGTAGAAATCGCTCAGATAGGGGTTTTCGGTAGCGTCTTCATAGTGCACCTCCCACTTGTAATGCCTGGCCAGCTGGGTAGACAGTGTTGTCTTGCCAGCACCGATATTTCCGGCCACGGCGATGTGCTTGATTCTGGGTGCAGCGAAAGCATCTGACATGGCCTGGTAAAATACAAGAATTTCACGTTAGCAGATACGCACCCTCTGCCTGTCTATTTTTTGACCCCGGAACGGCGCGATCCGTTATCTTTCGACCCGAAAATGACGATCCGGACTGGCCGGGTGCCGCAAGGAGCACATGCCAATGAAAGAACCTATCATCTCTGTCAAGGAACTGAGCAAGGTCTACATCATGGGGACCACCAAGGTGCATGCCTTGCAGTCCATCACCCTCGATATTCATAAAAATGAGTATGTCGCCCTGATGGGACCTTCTGGTTCTGGCAAGTCGACATTGATGAATCTACTGGGTTGTCTCGACACGCCGACAGCCGGTGAATACGTGCTCAACGGGATCAACGTGAGCACCATGGGCGATGCTGATCTGGCAGCGGTGCGCAACAAGCAGATCGGTTTTGTCTTCCAGACGTTCAACCTGCTGCCGCGCCTCACGGCTCTCGACAATGTCGCCTTGCCGATGGTCTACGGAGGGATCAGGCGGTCGCGGCGCATAGAACGCGCCATGGAGGTGCTCAACGCAGTAGGCCTTGGTGACCGGATGGACCACAAGCCAAATGAGCTGTCAGGTGGTCAGCGACAACGCGTTGCGATCGCACGTGCACTGGTCAACAACCCCTCTATCATTCTGGCAGACGAACCGACAGGGAACCTGGACTCGCGTACCTCCTACGAGATCATGGGCATCTTTGACGAGTTGCACAAGGCAGGCAACACCATCATCGTGGTCACGCACGAGCCCGACATTGCCCAGCATACCCACCGCATGGTGCGCCTGCGGGACGGTCTCGTGGAATCGGACGAGATCAATCACGATCCGATCGATGCCGCAGAGATGGCCGCTCGTTTGGCAGGGGAAACGGAATGACTGCGGGCTGTTTCCACCGATGCGTATCTTTGCCACATGGCGCTCAAGATCTATACGAAAACAGGTGATACCGGCGAAACCTCCTTGTTCGGGGGGACCCGGCTGTGGAAAGACCATATGCGCATTGAGGCGTATGGCACTGTGGATGAATTGAATGCCGCGATCGGCTACCTGTCTGAGATCGCCCGGGATGCACAAAGTGTTTCCACCCTCAAGCTGGTTCAAAACAAGTTGTTCAACATGGGGTCATTGCTCGCGGTTGATCCGACGAAGCCGGTAGAGATGCCGGCAGTGCGGCCAGACGATGTTGCGCGACTCGAGTCAGAGATTGACCGCATGGAAGCGGTCGTTCCGCCACTCAAACAGTTTATCCTGCCGGCGGGCACTGCCGCCGCAGCCTATGCACATGTCTGCCGCACCATCTGTCGGCGGGCGGAGCGCCGGGTCATCACCCTGTCGCGTGAGACCAGCGTCGAGCCAACGATCATCACCTACTTGAATCGCCTTTCTGATTACCTGTTCGTATTGGCGAGATACCTCGTGCAGCAGGCCGGTGCAGAGGAGGTCCACTGGGACCCGGACGCCTAGTCTGCCCGTGATCTTAGTCGACTTGTTGTTCCTGCAATGCCGTCTTTTTCCGTGCTGCAATGACGGCATACCCGCCAAAGAGGACCGTCACGAAGAAGGCATCACCAGCCAGTGTATTCCAGAAGAACGGCAGACCCGCTTCATAGCAGGCGATCAGTCCCGCCATGGTTTTGGGATACATGACCGAGCCGGTCCAAACGCCGAGATTGGTGATCAGGAAGAAGGAAAGGGACGCCAGGACCGTCGCACCCGCCAGACGGGGCACCGTCTTGCGTTGGAGTAACGTCTGGCCCAGCAGAACGATCAGGATGAAGGCCCCGTAGATCCACAGACTGCTGGCATGGAAAACCCTGAAGCCTTCGCTCAGCTCCGGGTAGAGGCTGGCATAGATCACGTTGTTCAGGATCAGGTCGCTGACAAACAGCGCGGCGAGGGGGATCAGGATCGCGAATTTCCGGCTCAGGTAAGCCCCGCCAAACAAGGCCATCGCCCCTACCGCTGTAAAGTTGGGCCAATGTGGAATCAACCTGGTCATCGCCGCGAACACGATCAGGATCACGATCAGAGCAAAATTTTCTTTTAATTTCATGCCCGCCTGTTTGGCAGCAAAAATACTGTTTCTTCCCCTTGTAGCCTACCTGTATGAGCGTGTTTGTCCGGGCCGCCCACCGCGGTGAGAATCATTGGGCCTTCTATTTGCTCACAGTGCTGGTCGTTTTCATCGGCTATGTGATCGGCCAGGTTCCGTTGTTGCTCGTACTCAACGAGAAGGTCGACAGCGGGAATATTTCCCGGGAGCAGGCGGCTGCATTTTTCGAAAATGCCGACTTCTCACAGATCGGCATGTCATCTCATGTTGGGCTGCTGTTGCTGCTGGGGAGTTTTATCGCCGCCGCTATCCTGCTGTTCATTTGCGTCGAGTTTATTCATAAACGTGCATTCAGAACGCTCATCAGGGCCAACAAACAGGTCAATGTACGCAAGCTCCTGGTGGCCTTTGGACTGTGGTTTGTCCTGACCGCCCTGGCCGAGTTTGTGGCGTACCTCATCTATCCCGGTGCCTACACGTTCCATTTCAATTGGCAGAACTGGTTGCCCTTGCTGGCCATCTCATTGCTGATCCTGCCTATCCAGACATCTTTCGAAGAGGTCTTTACCCGGGGGTATCTCCTGCAGGGCATTGGCAGCGCCACGGGGTCGCAGATCGCAGCGGTAATGGGCAGCTCGCTCGTGTTTGCAGCGATGCATCTCGCTAATCCGGAGGTCCGGGAGTTTGGCTTGGTGGTGATGATGTTCTACTACCTGTCAGTGGCGATCAGCCTGGCGATCATCACCCTGCTGGACGACGGGCTGGAATATGCACTCGGCATTCATGCTGCGACCAATGTGTACGGGGCCAGTTTTGTCAGTTTTGAAGGGTCGGCCCTGCGAACGGATACCCTTTTGCAAGTTGAACAGGTTGACCCTTTGCTCATGCTGATCCTCTTTTATGTCACGATGGCAATCTTTTTCGTTATCATTCACAAAACGTTTAAACTAAAGCCGCTCCGGAGTCTGTTGAGCCGCGTCGCACCTGATCTCCCGGAGCAACAATCCGACGATCATTTATGAAATGGATAATCACTCTTCTTGGTGTCGCGTGTCTCGCCCTGGTCAATGCGACGGATGGCTATTGGCAACAGCGTGTGGAATACCGCATGGATATTGACTTTGATGTTACCACGCACCGCTTCGATGGCAAGCAAACGCTCAAGTACTTTAACAACTCGCCCGATACCATTACCCACGTGTATTATCACCTGTATTTCAATGCGTTCCAGCCGGGAAGCATGATGGATATGCGTACGCGGAATTTGC
The DNA here is from genome assembly GCA_033720735.1 of Saprospiraceae bacterium. GTDB lineage: Bacteria > Bacteroidota > Bacteroidia > Chitinophagales > Saprospiraceae > B8-G4. The sequence continues at coordinate 21,549 of JAWWBX010000013.1, read as the reverse complement.
CCGACCCCGATCGCCGGCTGGTCCGGATCAGGGACATGAAAGAAGAGGAGATCGGCTACCAGAAGGTACGCAAGATGACACAGGATGGAGCCCGGCTCAAATTCCAGGTGAATGAGACCATCCTCGAGGTGCCTCTCGCAAAACCGCTGTTACCCGGCAAGTCGACAGTGCTCGTGATGGATTTTGAAGCGCAGGTGCCCTTGCAAACACGACGCAGCGGTCGTGACAATGCCGAAGGGATCGCATATTCGATGTCCCAGTGGTATCCCAAACTCTGCGCGTACGATGAGGACGGCTGGCATCCCAATCCCTATATCGCCCGCGAGTACTATGGCGACTGGGGCGACTTTGATGTGTATCTCACAATTGACAAGGACTACATGGTGGCCGCAAGTGGCTACCTGCAGAATCCGGAGATGATCGGACACGGATATGAAAAACCGGGATCTGCAGTCGTTCCGGCGCGCGGACGCACGCTGACCTGGCACTTCCATGCACCCAATGTCCACGATTTCGTCTGGGCTGCTGACCCGGATTATACCCACACCCGTCACACCGCCCATGACGGGACGGAGTTCCATTTCTTTTTTCAGGAGACAGAACAGAATCGCGACGCATGGGCCAAACTGCCCGGTATTATGGACGAAGCGCTCCGCTATATCAACAAGCACTTTGGCAAGTATCCGTATAAGAAGTACTCATTCATCCAGGGTGGCGATGGTGGCATGGAGTATCCCATGGCCACGCTGATCACCGGCAACCGGCCGCTCAACAGCCTGGTCGCCGTTTCGGTACACGAGCTCATGCACAGCTGGTATCAAATGATCCTGGCGACCAACGAGAGCCTTTACGCCTGGATGGATGAAGGCTTTACCAGTTACGCAACAGCACGCACTATGAACGAACTGTCACGCAAAGGACTGTTGCCAGGCCGCGAGTATCGTGAAAACCCCTTTGCCGGCACCTACCGGTCGTACGCCGGGTTTAGCGTGTCTGACGTCGAAGAACCGCTGACCGTGCACGCCGACCATTTTATGAGCAATGCAGCATATGGCGTAGGGGCCTATACCAAGGGTAACATCTTCCTCAACCAGCTGGAGTACATTATCGGAGAGAAGGCCTTTGCACGGACGATGTTGCGCTATTTCGATGAATGGAAATTCAAACATCCTGATGGACACGACTTCCTGCGCGTTGCCGAGAAGGAGTCGGGAATGGTGCTCGACTGGTACTATGAGTACTGGATCTACACCACGCACGACATCGATTATGCCATTGCGGGGGTGAAGGGCGATCGAAACGACACGCGCATCACCCTGGAGCGCCAGGGGGCCATGCCCATGCCTGTGGAACTCCGCGTGACCCGCAAGGATGGCAGCACCATCACCTACTTTGCTCCGCTCGACCTCATGCGTGGCACACGCCCGGCCCGGGCCGGTGAGAAGTGGGAGACCGTCAAAGACTGGCCCTGGACCCATCCTGAGTACGAACTGACGATCCCGGTCAAACTCAAGGATATCGAGAAGATCGAGATCGATCCGCGTCGCCAGATGATGGATGTGGACACCGACGACAATGTCTTCGATCGCTCACAGGACAAGTCGTAGCCATGGCCAGCGAAACCTATGGACTGACTCCCGAGATCCAGCAGTATCTGCGTGATCTCTCGGTGCGCGAACATCCGGCACAGGTATCCTTGCGTGCGGAGACGGATACCATGGAGCAATCGGTGATGTCCTCCTCGCCGGAGATGGGCAATTTCATGCAATTGCTGATCGGGATGATCGGCGCCAGCCGTTGTCTTGAGGTCGGGGTCTTTACAGGGTACGGCACCCTCAGCATGGCGCTGGCTGTACCGGACGATGGCCTGATCCGTGCTTTCGATATCTCTGAGGAGTGGACTTCCGTAGGCGTTCCGTATTGGCGGGAGGCTGGGGTCGAGCACAAGATCGACCTGCGGCTCGGAGCGGCCGGCGACGGCTTGCGGGAACGTTTAGACGCTGGTGAGGCCGGATCCTACGACTTTGCATTTATCGATGCCGACAAGGTCAACTATCCGTCCTATTACCGCCTGTGCATGGAGCTGATCAGGCCCGGTGGCATTGTACTCCTTGACAACACACTTTGGAACTGGGATGTCGCGGACCCTTCCGTGACCGATCCCGATACCGAGGCCATCCGCAAGGTCAATCAAATCGTGTTTGATGATCCTCGCGTGCAACAATCGATCGTGCCCTTCGGGGACGGATGCACCCTGGTCGTTAAATTGCGCGATTGAACAACACGGCGTGAGCACGCAAGATGCCTTAGAGACCGGTAATGCGTCTGTGTTGAGCCAGACTGGGCGGTAAGGCGATTCCTTCTGGCAGCCGTTCATCCGGGACCGGGGTGCCGTATTGCAGATGCACGGGTATGACGCCTGCCCAAATGTCGAGGTCGTAATCTTCAGCGTTATCTTTGGCCGGCCCTGTGCGGATCTTGACGGAACCCTCTGCGATGGGAAAGCGGATTACCCTGGTTGCCTGCATTTCGCCATCGCTGGGGAGGCGCGCCTCGTCCCACCGTCCGCGCCAGATGCTCTCGGTCACAACACGCAACCCCTCCATTTTTTCTTCCGGGTCGACAACTTCCGAGCCCCGCCCAAACAGGACGGCCGAGTGGTAGTTCATCGAGCTGTGGAACAGAGAGCGTGCCAGGACGATGCCCTCAAGTCGGGTGACGGCGATGCTGGCCTCACCACCACCAGCCAGATGGTGCATGAGCCGGCTTTTCGCCGAACCATGCAAGAACAGGTTATCTCCAGACCGGCCATAAGCCGTGGGAATGATGACCGGCCTGCCTTGATCGCAGAAAGCGACATGACACAGGAATTCCTGGTCCAGAAACCGGTAGAGTGTATCGCGATCGTAGTGCCCCCGTGACGGCAGGCGCTTCAATGTAGAGCGGTCGGATTGCAAAGTCATGGCGGTGAGATTGTCTTGGAAGATAGCTGTTTGGATACGACACGGTTACGTAGTGGTGCCCTGACCGGGGGAATGCCCGGCAGGATCACATCCCGTCCCGGATCTTCTCCAGCAAGGCCGCGGTTTCCTCAAATTCAACCTCTTCAGCCTTGGCGAGTTCGACGGCGCGCAAGGCCCAGTTGAGTGCGGGGCGAAGGCGTCCCTGTCGATACAGAAGCGCTGCGTAGGTGTCGGTATTGTAGTAGTTCTCTTCCAGCTTGACCGACCGCCTGGCCATCTTTTCGCCCAGCTGCAGGTAGGCGCGGTCATCGTAGCTCGTGTCTTCATAGATCTCCCAGGCAAAGGTGTTGAGGACGTTCCAGTCATCCCACGCGTAGCGCTTGACGTACTTCCAGGTGTTGGCAATGTACTGTTCGTAATCGTCGTTCTTACGCGCCTGGTGCATGTAGCCGAAGGTGATCACTTCGTCGAGAAAATCGAGGTGCAGATCGCGCACACGCTCAATGGCATCAGCGAATGCGGCGTCGCCGTCGTAGTACAGTGCGCGCATCACGTGACCATTGCAGACATCCCTGATGAAGGCGTTGACCGCTTCTTCACCGACCTGACGGCTAAATGCCGCGTGATGCTCCGCAACGAGCAGGAACCGAAGATCCGTCATGTCTGGCTGCAGCATGCGGATCAATGCGAAATTCCGGGCTGAGACAAATGTTTCCGGGGTGGTGGTGGCAAAGTAGGCTTCGGCGGCTTCCGAAGCACCCATGCCTGCCTCGAGCATTTTGGTGGTGTACGTATACAGAAAGTCCGGATCGCGCTCACCAGCGCGGTACCTCTGCATCAGGCTGCCGATGCGCTGTGTCGGATCAAGCGCTTCCTTCCCGAAAGCCAGGAACATGTCGGCCGGGATTGCGCCGACACGTTTGTGCACGATCTCTCCCTGTCCATCGATGAAAAACAATGTCGGAAATGCGGTGACATAATATTCCGCGAGGAAATCAATCCCTTCGCCCTTCTCCATGTCCAGCTGGACGTTGATGAAGTTGCTGTTGTAGAACTCTGCGACTTCCGGATCGGTAAACACCTCGGCGGCCATCCATTTGCATGGGCCGCACCAGGTGGTATAGGCATCGACAAAGATGATCTTGTCATCGGCAGCGGCCTGCGCCTTGATCTTCTCCCAGCCTTCATGCAGGAAATCGATGCCCTGCCCGGTCACGGCGGAGGCCGTTAACATTGCCAGCAGGACCACCCATGACCGCACGGTCGTGCGCTGTTCGGAAGTCGGGTCAATGACCCGGTAGAACACCTTGTACTTCATAGTGCAAAATTCAGTAGCCCCGGGCGGTTCACCAAACCGTTGGACGAACAAAGCCGCGTGTTCATAGATTGAGGCGTAGGCGCTGGCCAGTGTTTTGATGAAAGCAATGTAGAGCGATCATGATTTGTTGAGTTCCTGTCAATGCATCCGGTCGCCGCGCGGCGTCAGCCGGGTCATCAGTTCACGCTCGAAGTCCAGGTATTCCTGCCAGCGGGCGTTGACCGCATCCGGATCGCCGTACGCTCTTGCCAGCTCGATGAACATCCGGTAGTGTCCGGCCTCCGAAACCATAAACCCATGGTAGAATTTGCGCAATTCCTCGTCATCCAGGTGGAGTGACAACAACCGGAACCGCTCACAACTGCGTGCTTCGATCAGGGCACAGACCAGCAGTCGCTCGACCAGGCGGTCTTCACGGCTGCCGTCTTTCTTCTGGAACTGCATGAGTGCATTGACATACTCATCCTTGCGCTGGAATCCCAGCTTGAGCCCGAGCGCATCCAGCTTGGCGATCACTGCCCGGAAGTGCTGCCATTCTTCTGCCACCACGGGGGCCAATTCGCGCACAAGACGTTCTTTGTCCGGATAGGACTGGATGAGCGAAATACAGGAGGTCGCAGCTTTTTGCTCACAATAGGCATGATCAGTCAGGATCTCCTCCAGGCTTTTCCCGGCAAGATCCACCCAGCGCGGATCGGTAGGTAATTTCAGTCCCAGCATATGTTATTGTACGCTCTGCAAACAGTTGAACTGATCGATGAAGAAATCAAGGTCGTAGACGTCATAGTCCTCAAATCCTGTGCTCCATACCACCCTGATCTTGTCGACCTCCGTGCGTGACAACACCTTCGCTGCGTCCTTTTCGATGAGATACTGACCGACAAACAGCGTATGGCCGGAATACGGATCGATCTTGCCGCGATCGGCGATGAGGTTGTAGAGATTGACATCGGTACGATCGAGAAGCTTGACCCTGAACAGGCTGCCTTTCTCCAGCGCACCGAAGTTTTTGCGCGCGTTGGGACTGGCAATGCTGAATTCGACACTCAGGTACACGTTGTCATCGATCCGCGAAAGCTGTGCATGGCATGTGACCAGTTCCTGTTGTCTGAAATAAGGTCGCAGCTCTTCGTCCGTATGGGTAAACAACAGTTCTCGCTGAACCACCACCCGTGCTTTACGCGTGTTGCGATCGATCTGGTTCTGGACGATCTGGCAGTCTGCAGGCTGTCTGACGTAATTGCTGTAGCGATCCGTCCCTCCCGCAACGGCTCTGACAGGTTCGGGACTCACCGGGGTGCGGTCCGGTGCACTTTCCATCAGCTGTTCTTGATCCTGTGGTTCTGATCCCGGGGAGTTTTCTCCGGAGACACCCGGTGCTTCAGCAACAGCACTTCCGAAGTACGCTCCGTGCTCAGCCATCAGTTTGCTCAGTGGCTTCTCCATTTTGTCGGCCGAAAGTTGCAGGATCTTCATGGCCTGCTCATGAAACTGCGTTGTAACCTTGAGGTGTCGCTTGGCAGCTTTGACGTCGGCGGTCTTTTCATCGTAGGCTTCCTCCAGTGCGGCCAGATGATCAGGTTCGACCAGCCCTTTGTTCTGGTTGGCCTGCTCAAGTTGTGCTTCCGCTTCAAATTTGTCACCCGTGGCATTGGCCAACGCGATCGAAGCTTCTTTTTGCTGGCGCTCGGTCAGGTCGGCAAACTCCGACGCCATGCGCATGAGTTGCACCAGCTCTTCGGGGTTGTCGGCCGGTACCTCAAACGGGTTGGTCGGATCATTGTCGGGAACGAACAGTTCCTCTTTCTTAAGGTTCTTCTTGAGAAGCACCGAATCGGCTTCTTCGTAGTAGCGCCACGAGCCATCCGGATAGATCACGATCTGCTCGCCGTTCGTGTTGAGGATAACTTGTTGGGCTGCAGCATCAGGCCACGGGCAGATGCCCATGAGCATGACGATCAGCAACCAGCGATGTAACTGCATATTCCGGGTTGTGCTACAAAGGTAACTGCATGTCCCGGATTTTAGTATGAACCAACTCCCCGGAGCCATCAGGCGCATGGAAATCGCGCAGGATGGTATTTTAGCGCTCGTGGAAGCATTTGTACAGGCCGGCTTTCTCCTGATCGATATCAGTTTCCTCAATATTTCACTGTGGGACCTGCTCGATATTGCCATCGTGGCATATTTGTTTTATCGCATCTATCTGTTGCTCAGAGGCAGCATTGCGTTCAACATCTTTACCGGTCTCCTCATGCTCTACGGGATCTGGTGGCTCGTCAACGCACTCAACATGCAGTTGCTCTCGACGATCCTGAGCCAGTTTGTCAGTGTGGGTGTCATCCTGCTCATCATCATCTTTCAGCCTGAGATCAGGAAGTTTCTGCTGGAACTGGGAAAGAGTACCTTCGGGGGGCGCTTCGATCTCCTGCGCAAGTGGCTCCACCTGTCACCGACCGGCACCCAACAACCAAAGAGCATTCGTTCGACCCTGGTGCGTTCTGTCATGGACTTGCGCAATGACGGGCGCGATGCCGTGATCATCCTCGACGGTGGTAAAGGCGATCTCAACTATACGGGTGGAGTCGTCATGGACGCGGAATTCAACCGCGACCTGGTGGAAAGCATCTTTCTCCCCGGTAGTGCGCTGAAACAGGGTGCGGTGATCTTGCGCGATCAGAAGATCCATGCCATTGGCGCCAAGTTTCCGCATTCCGAACGTGAGGACCTGCCGGAAGGGGTGGGGCTGAAGCATCGGCTGGGTCTTGGCGCCACCGAGTCGGCGGATGTCGGGGCCATCATCGTCTCAGGTCAGGATGGGACGCTCAGTACTGCGTATAAAGGGTATCTCGCCTATAATATCTCTGATGATGAACTGGAACGCTTTGTGGATGGGCATACGTAGGGAAGACTTGACAATGCAATATCCTGGGTGTTATTTTTGTTTAACGCACTAAGGCCATGCAACGACTGACAGTTTATCTGGTGACGCTTTCCATGATCACCTCCGGGGTATTGGGTGTGGTATGGCAGCGGCATTACTGCCAGAACGAACTGAAAAGCTCGGCGCTCTGGGTCAAACCCAAATCCTGCCATGAAGTGGACCAGGGCAAGACCTGTCCAAAACATGCGTCTGCGGTACAAGTCGATGCCAATGAACATGAGCGGGGATGTTGCGACAACCAGATTGACTACCTCACGGATGATACCGATCAGATCCATGTCGTGGCGCCGCTGCCAGTGGAGATGGAACATGCGTCTCCTCCGGCTGGATATCTGACTCCTGTTGTCCACATCGTACTGCCGCTGCGCACGGAGTATCTTAATTACAAACCGCCTTTACTCTTCCGCGACCCTGTGACGGAGTTGCAGGTCTTTCTCTGCTAGCGAGAATGAATGAGACGGTGCCATCGCACGTCTTGCCGGTACAATCCGGTGATTTTCACATTCATTTTCAGCGCAGAAGTACATGTTGGAACTAATGATCAAGAGAGGAAACGACTACAGCCACCTGGCTGAAGGCCCTTCCGCAGTGCTTCTGCCCTTCTATGCAGAGTCATATGCTCAAGGGTATCATCAGCTTCTTTCTGGATAACAAGCTGGTTGCCTGGCTGTTGCTCCTGTTCTTTGTGGGCATCGGTCTGGTCAATGCGCCATTCGATTACCAGCTGGATTGGTTGCCACGCAATCCCGTTGCGGTAGATGCCATTCCGGACATCGGTGAAAACCAGCAGATCGTCTACACCCAGTGGATGGGACGATCACCGCAGGACGTCGAGGATCAGGTCACGTATCCCCTGACCACTTCGCTGCTGGGCATTCCCGGAGTGAAAAGCATCCGCAGCAATTCGATGTTCGGCTTCTCTACGATCTACGTGATCTTCAAGGACGACGTCGAGTTCTACTGGAGCCGGTCCCGGATCCTGGAAAAACTCAATTCACTGCCTGCCAACATCCTCCCCGAAGGTGTGCAGCCAGCTCTGGGCCCTGATGCCACCGCGCTCGGACAGATCTATTGGTATACACTGGAAGGACGCGATCCGGACGGCAATCCGACTGGAGGGTGGGATCTGCACGAGCTGCGTACGATCCAGGACTTCTATGTGCGCTTTGGCCTGGCTTCGACCGATGGCGTGGCGGAGGTGGCTTCCATCGGTGGCTATGTCAAGGAATATCAGGTCGACCTCGATCCGGAAGCGATGAAAGTGCACCGGATCACCCTCGACCAGGTGATGGCGGCTGTGCGCAGCAGTAATATCGACGTGGGCGCCCAGACCATCGAAATCAATATGGCCGAATACTTCGTCCGCGGTCTCGGATATGTCAAGACGATCGAGGACATCGAAGCCAGTGTGGTCACCGTCAACAACAACGTGCCGGTGCGGATCCGTGATATTGCCCGCGTCAATCTGGGACCGGCCACCCGGCGCGGCGCTCTGGACAAGTCCGGAGCGGAGGCCGTGGGAGGTGTTGTCGTTGCCCGGTACGGCTCCAACCCGATGCAGGTCATCAAGAATGTCAAGAGCAAGATCGCCGAGATCGAGCCTGGCTTGCCGACCAAGACGCTGGCCGACGGCACGGTTTCGCAGGTCAAGGTTGTCCCGTTCTACGACCGGACCCAGCTCATCAACGAGACTATCGGCACCCTCGAGGAAGCACTGACCCTGGAGATCCTGATCACGATCATCGTGGTCATCATTCTCCTGATGAACCTCAAATCGTCGGTGCTGGTGAGCGGTTCGCTCCCGGTGGCGGTGCTCATGTGCTTTTTTGCGATGAAGCTGTTCGGTGTCGATGCCAACATCGTGTCCCTTTCGGGGATTGCCATTGCGATCGGTACGATGGTGGATATGGGCATTGTGCTCACCGAGAGTATGGTCAAACACATGGAGGAGTCTCCCCCTGGTCGATCATTACGGGACACGATCTACGAGGCGACGATGGAGGTCGCCTCGGCTGTCATGACCGCGGTAGCCACGACCATCGTTTCGTTTCTGCCGGTTTTTACCATGGAGGCCGCCGAGGGCAAGTTGTTCAGGCCATTGGCCTTTACGAAGACCTTTGCACTCATTGCCGCGATCATTGTGGCCATCACCATCATTCCTCCGCTGGCGCACTCACTGTTTTCAGTGAAGATCCGGCGCGGAGTGATGCAATACGTGTTTAACGGGGTCTTGCTGGTCATCGGTTTGATTCTTGCAGCCGGTGCACTACCGCAATTGGGGATGGTGGCCGTCCTGGTCGCTGCGTTTGGACTGCTTTCGACCTGGCTGACGCCGCGGTTGTCCCCAACTTCTGCCAGGTGGTTTTCCCGATTCAAGAACATCATCTACGGAGCGATCGTCGGCTGGTTCCTGACCCGTGCCTGGATGCCACTCGGTGTCAACAACAGCGTGTTGGTCAACTTCTTCTTTGTGGCCGGCACGATCGGGATCCTGTTGCTTTTCTTCAATCTGATCATCCATTATTATGAGCACATCCTGCGTTTTTGCCTGCGCTATAAGCTGATCTTTTTCGCTTTTCCCGTCGCGCTGATCTTCTTTGGTGTCCGTGTTTTCATGGATACGGGCCGCGAGTTTATGCCGTCCCTTGATGAAGGGTCGTTTTTGTTGATGCCAACCTCCATGCCGCACTCAGGGATGCAGGAGAACATCAAGAATTTGCGATTACTCGACATGGCGGTGACTTCGATCCCGGAGGTGGAGTCCGTGGTGGGCAAGCTCGGGCGTGTTGAGAGTGCCCTGGATCCAGCGCCGATCTCCATGTATGAGAACGTGATCCTGTACAAGTCTGAATACAAGGTGGACGAGGAAGGGCACCGGATGCGCTTCAGGGTCGATAGCAATGGAGAGTTTGTGCGGGACGACCGTGGTAAGTTGATCCCGGATCGCCGTGGGAGGTACTACCGGCAATGGCGCGACGAGATCCAAAGCCCCGATGATATCTGGAATGAGATCGTCAACGCGACAAGATTGCCCGGTGTGACGTCTGCGCCGCGCTTGCAGCCGATCGAAACGCGGCTGGTGATGCTGCAGACCGGCATGCGCGCACCCATGGGGATCAAGGTGAAAGGAAGCAATCTCAAGGAGATCGAGGCGTTCGGGCTGCAGCTCGAAAAGCATCTGGTCAATGTGGAAGGTGTCAAGGACGCTGCGGTGTTTGCCGACCGGATCGTGGGCAAACCCTACCTCGAGATCAAGGTAGACCGGGAAAAGATCGGCCGGTATGGACTTTCGATCCAGGACGTGCAGCGAGCGATTCAGGCGACCATCGGGGGCATGAAGATGACAGAGACTGTCGAAGGACGTGAACGCTATGCGATCCGTGTCCGCTACCCGAGAGAGTTGCGCAATGACCCGGAAGTGCTCGATCGCGTGCTGGTGACAACGCGCATTGGTGCGCAGATCCCGCTGGGGGAGATCTCCGAGATCGCGTACGTGCAGGGACCGCAATCGATCAAGAGTGAAGACAACTTCCTGATCGGGTATGTGCTGTTCGACCGGGAGAAGGAGTTTGCCGAAGTGACCGTCGTCAATAATGCGCAACGCTACCTTGAGGAACGGATCGCCAGTGGCGAACTGATCGTGCCGGCAGGGATCAGTTACCGTTTTGCCGGCAACTATGAACAGCAGGTGCGGGCCAGTAAACGCCTTGGCGTGGTGTTGCCCGTGGCGCTGGCCATCATCTTCCTGATCCTTTACTTCGAATTCCGCTCGGTACCGGTGTCGGCCATGGTCTTTTCGGGGGTTTTCGTAGCGTTCGCGGGCGGGTTCATCATGATCTATTTGTACGGCCAGCCCTGGTTTATGGACCTTGAGGTGTTCGGCAGGAATATGCGCGACCTGTTCCAGATGGGGCCGATCAACCTGAGTGTTGCCGTTTGGGTGGGCTTTCTTGCATTATTTGGAATCGCGACCGACGACGGGGTGCTCATTGCTACCTTCCTGCGGGACAGTTTTCGCGGCAAGGAGACCAATTCGATCAGCGAGATCCGGGACGCGGTTGTTGTCGCGGGCTTACGCAGGGTGCGGCCGGCGATGATGACGGCCGGGACGACGATCCTTGCGCTGCTGCCGGTACTCACATCGACCGGAAGGGGAGCCGATATCATGGTCCCCATGGCCATTCCCTCCTTCGGAGGGATGGTCTTTCAAATCATTACCATGTTTACTGTGCCCGTGCTGTATTCCCTCTGGAAAGAATGGGGGTGGAGGATCAGGAGTGGAAACATGTTCAAATCCGTTACGTCATGAAACGACTAGGCATTCTTATCGCATGCACGGTTGCCCTGTTCACAAATATCAATGGTCAACCTCTGGCGGACCTGATCGCCCTTGTTGACGAAGAGAACCTTCGACTGAAGTCGATCAATCAGGAATATCTGTCGCTGCTCGAGCGCGCACCGCAGGTTGGTCAGCTTCCGGACCCGGAGGTAGGTGCCGGAGTCTTTGTCCGTGCGCCCGAAACGCGTGTCGGGCCTCAGATCTTCCGCTTGGGTGCATCGCAAATGCTTCCCTGGAAAGGGACCCTGCAAGCACGACAAGATGTTGCGCTGGCCCGGGCCCGGGTCAAGTACGAAGAGATCGACATGGAGCGACGCTCCCTGGTGTACATGGTCAAGGAGGCCTACTTCCAGCTGTATGAACTCGGGAAAAGCCAGGAGATCATCCGCCGCAATATCCGGATCTTCGAAACACTCGACCGTTTTACGTTATCACGTGTGGAAAGCGGGAAAAGCTCTTCTGCTGATGTGCTCCGGGTGCAGCTCAAGAGGCAGGAACTGGAGCAGGAATTGCAATTGCTCGAAAACCGCAAGGTCAAGGTGCGTGCCCGTCTGAATCAGGCGCTGAGCCGCCCGGTCGATACGCCTGTCACGATCACCGATACCCTTACGATGGCGCGTTTGGACCTGGATCGCGACACCCTTGGCGGTCATCTGAATGCGACCCATCCTGCGATAGCAATGCTCACGCGCTCACAGGAAGTGGCACGTAAAGAGCAGGCACTTAACGTCCTCAGCGGTAAACCCACCTTTGGCGTGGGACTCGATTATATCATGGTCAACGAACGCAAGGATGTCGACATTCCACAGAACGGAAAAGACATCATCATGCCCATGGCGAGGGTCACAATTCCCCTCAACCGAACCAGGTACGGCGCCAAAGACCGCGAAGAGGAGCTCCGGATCGCTGCGATCGAGGATCGCAAGCAGGATATGCAGGTCCTGTTGCTGGCCGAGATCGAAAGTGCGCTAAGCGAAATGCAGGATGCACACCTCAAGCTGGAACTCTACGAAAAACTGATGCGCACCACGCGTGCGACACTGGCCGTACTTGAAACCACTTACAGTACTTCGGGTCAGGGATTTGACGAACTCCTGCGGCTGCAGAACGAGCTGGTCACGTACGACTTGAAAGTGCTCAGGGCGATTGTGCAAAGTCATATCGCCAAAGCGATGATCGAGCGTTATCTCAACTCTTAAATTTGGAATGATGAAAGCAACATCAAAATATCTGGTCATTGTCATCCTGGCACTCGCTGCTGGTCTGGCGAGTGGCTATTTCCTGTTTTCTGGCGGAGAATCAGCTCCCTCGGGTGATCAGGCCGGGACACCAGGGCCAGCTGCCGCGGCTGAGGTCTGGACATGCTCCATGCATCCGCAGATCAGGCAAAACGAACCTGGCCTTTGCCCCATTTGTGAGATGGACCTCATCCCGTTGAGTCAGAATACGTCCAGTGATCCGTTGGTCCTGGAGATGACGACCGAAGCGGTGAAGTTGGCCCAGGTGCAAACGACAGTCATCGGCAAGCAGAGTACCACCTCTGAAATTCGCCTGACCGGCAAGATCCAGGAGGACGAGCGGCGCGTGGCAAGTCAGGCCGCGCACATTCCCGGCCGGATCGAGCAGCTTCTCGTGACATTTACCGGCGAACAGGTGCGCAAAGGCCAGCAACTGGCGACTGTGTACTCTCCTGATCTGATCACTGCACAGCGCGAGCTGCTCGAAGCCCTGTCGTTCCAGGACGTGAATCCCGGGATCGCAGAGGCCGCACGCAAGAAACTGCGGTACTGGAAGATCAGCGATGAGGCGATCAAGGATATCGAGGCAAGTGGAGAGGTGCGGGAAACGTTCGGCATTTATGCGGATGCTGCCGGTTTCGTGACGAAGCGCATGATCGCTGTCGGCGATTATGTCCGGCAGGGTCAGGTGATCTTTGAGATCGTCGATTACAACCGCCTGTGGGTCCTCTTTGATGCCTATGAAGAGGATCTCGCCAGGATCCGGGTCGGGAGCAGGGTGCGGTTTACGACGCCGGCCTTGCCCGATCAGACCTTTGAAACCCGCATTACCTTCATTGATCCGGCCATCCATCCGCAAACGCGGGTCGCCGCGGTCAGGGCCGAAGTGGACAACCGGGCTGGACTGCTCAAGCCGGAGATGTTCGTGCGGGGAACGATCTCGTCAAGGGCAGGGAGCGATGCACGCCTTACGGTGCCGAAATCCGCAGTGCTCTGGACCGGAAAGCGTTCGGTGGTCTACGTCAAATTGCCCGACACACAGATCCCTTCATTCCAGTATCGCGAAGTAGACCTGGGAGAGGCTTCTGCCGGGGGATATGTTGTACTCGGCGGGCTGGAGGCCGGTGAAGAAGTAGTGACCTACGGAAATTTTGCGATCGACGCTGCTGCCCAACTCAACAACCAGCAGAGTATGATGAACAAGCTGGTCAATATCAAGGGTGCAGAGTCCGGTCCGCCGGACTATTCGGAATCGGCGCCGGAAGCATTCAAAGATCAACTCGAAGAGGTGGTGATTTCGTACCTGGCCCTCAAGGATGCTTTTGTCGCCACCGATGCGCAGGCAGCTGGCTCGGCCGCGGAAGGACTTCTGGAAGCCCTGGACAAGGTTGATATGAATCTGCTGCAAGGCGATGCGCATGCCTTCTGGATGCGGCGTGCTGAAGGACTGTCGGCACATACGGAAGCCATTAAAACAGCCGAAGATGTGGAACTCCAACGGCGTCAATTTGGTTTCTTATCGTCAGCTTTGATCGAGACCATGCAAAGCTTCGGCACCGCGGGCGATACGTACTACGTGCAATATTGCCCGATGGCGTTCGACAACGAAGGCGCTGATTGGATCAGCCATGAAGAACAGATCAGAAATCCCTATTTCGGGGATCAAATGTTAAAATGCGGCAAGGTTACCGATACGCTCCGCTTGCACGCGGGCGCATCCCCGGCCGGATCGCGCTCATTACAACATCATTAAATCATTTAAACTGTATTAAACAATGAAGCTTTTGAAGAATCTTTCGATGCTCGCACTCCTGCTGGCTGCAGGGATGTGGATCGCGTCATGCGGTCAGAGTGAAAGCCATGACAGCCATTCCCACGAGGATGGCACTGAGCACAGCCATGATGCCAGCGAGGCACACGGCGAAGGCGCTGCGTTTACGTCCGCATACGTCTGCCCGATGCATTGCGAGGGGAGTGGCAGTGACGAGCCCGGTACCTGCCCGGCTTGCGGCATGGACTATGTCGCCCACGCCGACCACGTCAAGGACGGGCACAAGCACTAGGCATGAACCGATTGATGAGCTACGGTATCCTGACCATTGCGCTGGCTGGCGTAGTGGCAGGATGCCAACCATCAAGCACTGACGAAAATCTGGCGGCGGGCGTCACGGTACACTCGGAAAATGGTGGGCAGCCCAATCTTGCAGTGTCACCGTCAGGGGAGCTGCTGCTGTCATGGGTCGAATATGTCAACGATTCGACCGATGCTTTGCTCATGTCGCGGTTAGACAATGATGGCTGGACCCAGCCAGGCGAGATCGCGCGAGGACGCAATTGGTTTGTTAACTGGGCCGACTTCCCGTCGGTCGTTGCCTTTGGGGACGGCAAGACCCTGGCCGCGCACTGGTTGCAGAAAAGTGCGGAAGGGACCTATGATTACGATGTGCGCATCGCCATTTCAACTGATAATGGTAATTCATGGTCGGAGTCGTTTATTCCACATACCGATGGGGTCGCGGCCGAGCATGGCTTTGTGTCGATGATCCCGGTCGACAGCAACCGCATCCTTGCCATTTGGCTCGACGGGCGGCACATGGCATCAAATGGTGGTCATGATCATGGCCACGGTGGCGGACCGATGACACTGCGCTCTGCAGAGTTTGATGCCGGTGGCAATCTTTACGCGGAGGCCGAACTGGACAACATGGTGTGTGAATGCTGCCAGACCGACGCGGCGATGACCAGTGCTGGTCCGGTGGTCGTCTATCGTGACCGGGATTCCTCGGAGGTCCGGGACATCTCGATCGTACGACGCGTAGATGAACAATGGACGTCGCCACAGCGCTTGCACCGTGACCACTGGGAGATCGCCGGTTGCCCGGTCAACGGCCCGGCGGTTGATGCACGTGACAGTATTGTTGCCGTCGCCTGGTTTACCGCACCTGAGGGTGTCGCCCAGGTCAATGTCCTGTTTTCAGAGGATGGTGGTGCTTCTTTTGGTCAAGCTGTACGTGCTGACGATGGGAAGCCGGTAGGTCGGGTCGATATTGTCCTGACCGAAGCTGGAGATGCCCTGGTTTCCTGGATTGAAAATACCGGCGAAGAAGGGAGTATTCGCGTGCGTCGCGTCAATGCACGGGGCCCCGTTGGAGAGAGTGTGCATCTACATGCTACCAGCACTTCGCGCCGCAGTGGGTTTCCGGTACTCATCAGCAATGGTGATGACCTGCACATGGCTTTTACTGCCATCTCTGGCGATCGTACCGGGGTCAGCAGCAAGTCGGTGCGGCTCAAACAGTTTGCAGCGCAATAGGGTGACCATGGCCATTTCGACGCATGAACTGATGGTCAAAAACATGGTGTGTGGCCGATGTATGCATATCATCAAGCGCGAGTTGGATGATCATGGCATCGAAGTCAATGAGATTGAACTCGGACGGGTCATGGTGTCCTTTGACGCAGGTTCGACAGGCTATGAGGAGATTGCGGCGATCCTCCGTCGGTTTGATTTCGAATTGCTGACAGACCGGGATCAAATTCTTGTTGAGCGGATCAAAACATGCCTGCGCACCCTGCTCGATCAGGTGCAATCGGGAGGGCCGCGAGATCAACTCAGCCAGGTGCTTGCGAAGACGCTGAGCATGAACTACGGGCAGATTAGCCGCACGTTTTCAAAGCTGGAAGGTATTACTGTCGAACGCTACTTTATTCGGCTCAAGATCGAACGGGTCAAGGAATTGATCCAGTATGGTGAATTGTCCTTCAAGGAGATCGCCTATGATCTGGGATACGCTTCACCGCAGCATCTGTCCGGGCAGTTCAAACAGGTGACAGGCATGAGTATGTCAAAGTATCAGCAACTTGCTGGACATGACCGGCTGGGGCGTGACAAGATTATGTAAGTCTTTGGCAAACACTTGCAACGGTACTCGCCATTGCCACCCGCATCTTGGACCCAAACTTTGTAGCCGTGAAACACACATATCGCATTATTGGCACCGTTTCGCAGGACCAGGCCGAGGAGATCCGACGCCTGCTGCAAAACATTCATGGTATCAGGTCAGTCGAGGTGCATCACCCACCTGATACGCTCTCGTTAGAGATGCACCATCACGTGGACACTGCCATCCTGAATCAGACGATCAAGGACGCGGGCGAGGTCTGGCTCGAGATGGACGGGGCGGGGAATGGCAGTCATGCCGGCCATACGCACCATGGCGTCATGGACGGAGGTGACCAGCAGGTGCGTGACCACGCAAACCATCACGATCTCCAAGCACAACATGGTGACATGGATGGAAGGGACCAACCACAGCATGGACACGCAAGTCATCATGATCACGGAGCGCACCATGGCGACATGATCGACGACTTCCGGAAACGGTTTTGGGTATCGCTTCTCCTGACTGCCCCGATCGTGCTGCTCTCACCGATGATCCAGCATTGGCTCGGCATTGACCTCTCATTTACGGGTGACAAGTACGTCTTGTTCGTGTTGTCCAGTGTTGTGTATTTCTACGGAGGCTGGCCATTCCTCCAGGGACTTTTTGAAGAGCTGAAGAGCAGGGCGCCAGGTATGATGACCCTGATCGCCATGGCCATTTCTGTGGCGTATTTCTACAGCGCTGCCACCGTGTTCGGATTGCCGGGCATGGACTTCTTTTGGGAACTGGCGACGCTGATCGTCATCATGTTGCTGGGTCACTGGATCGAGATGCGTTCTGTCCTGGGCGCTTCAAGGGCGCTGGAACTGTTGGTGAGTATGATGCCGTCCGAAGCACACCGGGTAGAAGGAGATGAGGTCGTAGATGTACCCCTCAGGGAAGTCGTCGTTGGGGATGTCCTGGTGGTCAAGCCGGGTGAGAAAGTGCCTGCCGACGGTATCGTAACCGAAGGCGAAAGCTATCTGAACGAGGCGATGCTTACAGGTGAATCGAAGCCTGCCCGGAAGCAACGGGGCGATCAGGTGATCGGTGGATCGATCAACGGGAATGGCGTGATCAGGATCAAGGTCGAGCATACGGGTGAAGACAGCTATCTCAACAAGGTCATTACCATGGTCCGGGAGGCACAGGGTACCAAATCGCGTATGCAAAACCTGTCGAACCGGGCAGCCCGATGGCTGACGTACATCGCGCTCGCGGCAGGTGTGACCACACTGACGGTCTGGCTGGCCCTGGGCAGCGAATTCGTTTACGCGCTTGAGAGGATGGTGACGGTGATGGTCATTTCCTGTCCGCATGCGCTGGGGCTTGCAGTCCCGCTCGTAGTGGCCATTTCCACGACGGTATCGGCGCAGCAGGGGCTGTTGATCCGCAACCGGACGGCCTTTGAGGAGTCACGAAAGATCTCTGCCCTGGTGTTTGACAAGACGGGTACCCTGACAGAAGGCAAATTCGGTGTATCGCGTGTAAGCGTTTTGGATGCTTCGCTGACCGAAGACCAATTGTTGCGATACGCAGGTGCACTTGAACAAAGCTCCGAGCATCCCATTGCCGTGGGGATCATGAACGAAGTGCGCGACCGCAATATCAGCATTCCTCAACAGCAAAATTTTGAGGCCATCACCGGCACGGGCGTCAAAGCAATGGTGGATGGCAAGGACCTGATGATCGTGAGCCCGGGCTATCTGCGGGATCAGAAGATCAATGTGCCTGACGATGCATTTGGCAGTGCAGCCGAGACCGTTGTGTTTGTATTGATTGAAGGACAACTGGCGGGCTACGTCGCACTTTCAGATGCCATTCGCCCGGAGTCAGCAAAGGCCATCGAGACCTTCCGGCAGCATCAGATCAAGGTCTATATGGCGACCGGGGACAATGAAATGGTTGGCAAGGCTGTCAGCGAAGAGCTGGGTTTGGACGGGTACTATGCCGAGGTCCTGCCTCATGAAAAGGTGGAAATTGTCAAAGAACTGCAGGGTCAGCAGCATTTTGTCGCGATGACGGGCGATGGCGTGAATGATGCGCCGGCACTGGCCCAGGCTGATGTTGGCATTGCCATCGGATCGGGTACGGATGTGGCGGCCGAGACAGCAGATATCATCCTGGTCAACAGCAACCCCCGGGATATCGCGAATCTGATCCTGTTTGGGAAAGCCACTTACCGCAAAATGATCCAGAACCTGGCTTGGGCGACGGGTTACAATGCCATTGCCATTCCGTTGGCTGCCGGCGTTTTGTCTCCACTCGGGTTTGTGCTCAGCCCGGCGATTGGTGCTGTGTTAATGAGCCTGAGCACGGTGATCGTCGCGATCAACGCGCAGTTGCTGAAAAAGAAAATATCATAGTCGTGCGAATTACGATCATCTTTGGTTTATTGGCGATGCTTTTGACGGAAGGCAGGGCACAGGGCCCGCCGGTCTTTACAGATACGCCGATCATGCTGGGCCTGGCAGGTAAAGGGGTGCGCACCTTCGGTCACTTTCAGTCAAGTGACGCACTCCGATCCTATACGCAGGTGATCGCGATCCCATACAATGTTGGCACGGACTTTCAGGTGGGCGGTGTAGTGCGTTATGTGTCCAAAAACCCGGCGTCAGGAGAAAGTCAGTCAGGTCTCGGTGATCTGACGATCTTCTTTAAACAACTGCTCATACAGAAAGACGGCGCCGGCAAGACGTTCAGGGCGCTCATCAAGGCAACGCCCACCATTCCAGTGGGAAATGACAACGTCGTGCCGCCGCTGGGTGCCGGCGTCTGGCGCGGTGGACTGGGACTCGTCGCGGGGTACATCACAACTGATTTCGGAATCTATCTGGAAGTCGGACATGTCCTGGTGGAGCAGAGGGCCGATCACAGCACGTTCAGTGCTGCGCTCAGCGTGCCGGTCTTGCCGCAGAAATATCCGCCGCAACAGATCAATCTGTCGCTGGATGTCTTCGGTACCGTTGGGCCGGAACGAAAGAACGACGTTTGGCTGGCACCAGGTCTGCAGTGGATCACAGGCAAGCGTTTTCTGGTTGAGGCAGGCATATCTTTGCCGCTCACGGAAGGTGATCTCGCAGAGCAGGAACGCACAGATTTTGCCTTCAGGGCAGGACTCCGATATTTGTTTTACTAAAAAGTCACGAGCCATGATCCGAAACATGTTTGCAGGGTTGATATTGATGGTCGCAGGTACCACGCTTGGCGCGCAACCATCCCGGGTAGTCGTCGAGGTCAAGGGATTGGCGTGTCCGTTTTGCGCCTATGGACTTGAAAAGCAGTTTAAAGAAGTCTCTGGTGTGACGGAGATCAGGATTGACGTTGAGCAGGGCTTGTTGTCGTTTACCTGGACTGCGCAGGACCCCGTGGACAAAAAAGAGATCAAACGGCTGGTCAAAAAGGCTGGATTTACGGCAGGCATGGTCACGGTCAGGGAGGCCGATGGTGGGATGCGGCAAGGTCAGTCCATCAAAGAAAAAGACGATTAATGCGCATGATGAGATATCTAATTGCGACGGGATGGTTGACGGTGCTGTTCTGGCAATGCAATCCGGCGCCCGGATCACAATCTGACGTGGCTCAGGAGATCGTAGATCGCGCCATCGCGGAGATGGGTGGATCCCTGCTCGATACGGCCGTGATCTCCTTTGATTTTCGCGATCGCTCCTATCGCTACGAACGTACCGGCGGGCTCTTCGCATATCACCGGATCTTTATCGACACGACCTCTCAGGACACGCTGCTCGATATCCTCACCAATGAATACCTGAAACGCTGGATCAACGGCGAGGAGGCCGACATCACTGCCGAGCGCAGACAGGCATTCTCCAATTCGGTTAATTCAGTGATCTATTTCGCCTTGCTTCCCTACGGACTCAATGACCCTGCGGTGATCAAGAGCTATGAGGGGGAAGTTGAGATCAAGGATAAGAGGTACCACCAGGTCCGGGTGTCCTTCCAGGAGGAGGGCGGTGGTGTGGACTATGAGGATAATTTCCTCTATTGGTTCGACCCCGCTGATGCCTCCATGGACTATTTGGCGTATGACTACATTACCGATGGAGGAGGGGTACGGTTCAGAGAGGCATTCAATCCACGCATTGTCGGCGGCGTGACCTTCCAGGACTACTATAATTACAAGCCAGCGGATCCCACGGTCAAACTGGATGATATGCTTGCGGCATTTCAGGACGACCAGCTTACCCTTCTTTCGAACATCGAACTCAAGAACATTCAAGTCATAAATGAATAAGACAATGCCATCAACAAAAACATTTGCCACACTCCTGATCTTTACATTTTGTCTGGTTACAGCCTGCCAGACTCCGTCAGACGATGGATCTGCCGCCGAAGAAAGTGCGCATGTCCACGAACCGGCACCGGCCGGGGGAGAGGAACAAAAGAAGCCGTTGAGCCCGCATACCACCGCGATGGCCAACATCGGTGATACACATGTGCATATCGACTATTCCTCACCAGGCGTACGGGGCCGGGTCATCTGGGGAGGCCTGGTGGCCTATGATCAGATCTGGGTAGCCGGAGCGCACAACGCCACCTGGGTCGAGTTTTACGACGACGTAAAAGTCAATAGCAACGATGTGCCAAAAGGGAAGTACGCCCTTTTCCTGATCCCTGGCCGGGAGGAATGGACGGTGGTACTCAATCAGAATTTTAATCAGCACCTGACAGATGACTATGATCCGGCCCTTGACGTGTTGCGATTTACTGTCCAACCAGAATTTGTAGAGGAGGTGCAGGAGTCACTGAGCTGGAAGGTCGTGCCAGGTGACGGGAACCGGGGTCAGATCACCTTTGCCTGGG
>JAWWBX010000012.1:0-31736 GCA_033720735.1 Saprospiraceae bacterium | reverse complement strand
GTGCAAGCGCGCGGCTATTTAGCCATGACAACGTTCGTCATGACATTCATGTCTGCCAAAATGTCAGAAACACCTATCTTTGCACTCCATTTAAAATTGCGTATGCGCTGATGGACAGTAGAGGACTTGGAATATCGGATCGCGTGATGCTTGACGAGGCTGTGCAAGGCTCGGTATACGACAGGCCTGTCTCCGGTGATACCAGCAAGCGATTTTACATTGAGAGCTACGGCTGCCAGATGAATTTCTCTGACAGCGAGATCGTGGCATCGGTGCTGATGCAGGAGGGGTTTTCTGCCACCCGCAACCTGGAGGAGGCAGATCTGATCCTGATCAACACCTGCAGCATCCGTGAAAAAGCGGAGGAAACAGTGCGCAAGCGACTGCGCATTTTCGATCAGGTGAAGGGACAGCGCCCGGGCACACTTGTCGGAGTACTGGGTTGTATGGCCGAACGCCTCAAGGAGAAGTTGCTTGAAGAAGAGAAGTTGGTCGACCTGGTCGTCGGCCCCGATGCCTATCGCGATTTGCCCGCCCTCATCCGCACGGCCGAGGACGGCGACAAGGGGGTCAACGTCTTTCTGTCGCGCGAAGAAACCTACGCGGATATCAGCCCGGTACGCCTCGACTCGAATGGTGTCACCGCCTTCATTTCCATTATGCGTGGCTGCGACAATATGTGCTCGTTTTGTGTGGTCCCGTTCACACGCGGACGCGAAAGATCTCGAGACCCGCTCAGCATCGAGGCGGAAGCGGCACAACTTTTCGAACGCGGTTACCGTGAAGTGACGCTGCTCGGACAAAACGTGGACAGTTATCAATGGACGCATCCTGAAGGAGGCAGTATCAATTTTGCCGGCCTGCTGGAACGTATCGCCCGGATCAACCCGCTACTGCGCGTACGATTCTCGACCTCACATCCCAAGGATATGACCGACGAGGTCCTGCAGACCATTGCCCGCTACAAGAATATCTGCAACTACATTCACCTGCCGGTTCAGTCGGGCAACAGCCGCATTCTCGAGCTGATGAACCGCACCTATGACCGGGAGTGGTACATGGATCGCGTCAGGGCCATCCGCCGGATCATTCCGGATTGCGCCATTTCATCCGACATCATCGCTGGATTTTGCACCGAAACCGAAGAGGAGCATCGCGATACCCTGTCGATCATGGAGTGGACGCGCTACAGCATGGCCTATATGTTCATCTACTCGGAGCGCCCCGGTACCCTCGCGGCCCGGAAGTATGAGGATGACATCCCCGAAGCCGTCAAGAAGCGACGTCTGAGCGAGATCATTGCCTTGCAAAACCGGATCTCTCTGGAACACAACGAGGCAGATATTGGCAAGTCGTTTGAAGTTCTGATCGAGGGCGATTCCCGCCGCTCGGCCGCGAATTTCAAAGGCCGCAATTCACAGAACAAAATGATCGTCTTTCCGAAGATGGCGGGGCTGGAGCCGGGCGACTACGTCACCGTGCAGGTACACGATGCCACCAGCGCCACCCTCATTGGGGAGATTGTGGTCACTGAAACGGCGACCGTATGAATCTGCAAAGCGTCAAACAACGGTTTGGGATCATCGGAAGATCTCAGGAGCTGGACCGGGCCCTGAGCACAGCGGTACGTGTCGCCTCCACCGACCTGACCGTGCTGATCACGGGAGAAAGCGGTGTGGGCAAGGAGGTCTTCAGCCACATCATTCATTCCCTGAGTCCGCGCAAACACAACAAGTTTATCGCCATCAACACCGGGGCCATTCCTGAAGGCACGATCAACTCGGAGTTGTTTGGTCATGAGAAAGGTGCCTTTACCGGCGCCACCTCGGAGCGTAAGGGATACTTCGAAACGGTCAACGGTGGCACCATCTTTCTCGACGAGATCGGCGAGATGCCGCTCGACACGCAGGCATTCCTCCTGCGGGTCCTTGAGTCTGGTGAGTTTATCAGGGTAGGCTCCTCCAAGGTCCTGAAGACCGATGTGCGCATCATCGCCGCCTCCAATGTTGACCTGCTCGAGCAGATCAGAAAAGGGAAGTTCCGCGAAGATCTGTACTACCGCCTCAACACTGTGCCTATTCGCGTGCCACCGCTGCGCATGCGCAAGGATGATATCCTGATGCTCTTTCGCAAATTTGCCGTCGATTTTGCCGAACAGTACCGAATGGATCCCATCCAGCTCACGGAAGATGCCCGCAAGATCATTCTCAGCTATACCTGGCCCGGCAATATCCGGGAGTTGAAGAATGTGGTCGAACAGCTTTCGGTGCTGAGCGAAGAGAAGATGATCACTGCCGATACCCTCATCGATGCGATCCCCAACATCCAGCAGGGCATGCTGCCGGCGATTGCGCAGAGCAACTCCGAGCAGGGGCCCGGGCTGCACGAACGCGAGATCCTGTACCAGTTGCTGTTTGACATGAAGAGCGACCTGAACGACCTGAAACAACTGGTTTTCGAGCTGATCAAATCCAACAACCTGAGTGTGCCAGACATTCAAAAAGTCCGCGAGCTGCAAACCCCGATGCAGTCGGCCGGAGAACGGGCTGCAGATAAATGGGATGCCGCGTCCCACTATGCGCCTGACGGTGTGGTGGAAAACCGTCCGGGGTCACCCATCATCATTCATCCCGACGATACGAAATATGATCTGGAGGAAGTGGAGGAGAGTCTTTCCCTGGAATCGATGGAAAAGGACCTGATCAGCAAGGCACTGCAGAAACACAAGGGCCGCAGGAAGGACGCCGCTGAAGAACTGGGCATCTCCGAACGCACACTCTACCGCAAGATCAAACTTTACGACCTCTAACTGCGCGGAATGTCTGCTGCGACCCAACATCGTCCCGTGACAGAGCGTTTTGTCAGCATGCGATGGCTCTTGAGTTTCCTCGTTTTCACTTTGACCGGTTGCGGTAGTTGCTATACGTTTCAGGGGTTCAGTATTGACCCCAGCCTCACCACATTCTATGTGTCGGATTTCAGGTCGACCGTGTCCAATGCCCCTCCTACCATCGGACAGACCTTTACTGAATCGCTCAAAGAGAAAGTATTGCGTGAGTCACGGCTGGAGGCAAATGACGAGGATCCGGATATCGAGTTTAGCGGAACGGTGAGCAACTTCCGCGTGTCTTCGGTATCACCCGAACCCGGGGAGTTTGCGGCGCTCAACCGATTGGAAATATCCATTGCACTCCAGTACACCAATCACCGTGACGATGAGGCGTCGTGGAGTCAGACCTTCAGCCATTTTGAGGATTTCCCTGCGCAACAAAACCTGCTCGACGTCCAGGATGAACTGATCGAAAATATCTTCGAGCAGATCCTCGAGGATATCTTCAACAAAGCCTTCACAAATTGGTAACTTGATGTCAAGGCCTCCAAGTGGCCATGATGGATATGTCAGAGCGCGAACCAACCAACGGAGATACACCGCGGCCCTCAGCATCGCCTGAGCCCACCGACCGCGATTCGCACCGTGCAGCATTGTTCGCGCCAGATCCCGCCTTTCATTTTCACAAACAGCGCAACGAGGTGCCGGATCCGGCAGATCTCAATGCAGAGCCGGAACTTGCAGACCCGGTGGTGATCCCCGATGCCGCCCTCACGCCTGTCGAGGAGGTGGCACCCCCTGAAACAGCGGACACGATTGACGCGGGAGTGCCACCTGTTGAAACCGGTGCTTCAGATCCTGATGCTTCCGACTTTGTACAATGGCTGGCTCAGCACGGTCCGGTGGTTCCCAGTCGCAAGCCGAAACGTCAGTATGAGGAAGATGCGTTGACGCAGTCCGCAAAGGAGAAGGACGAGAAGAAGAAGAAGAAGAAGAAGAAGAAAGGGGACACGAAAAAGAAAAAAAAGAAGGGGAAAAAGAAGCAAAAGAAGTCCGCCGCAAAGAAGGCCAGGAAACTATCTGATGCGGGTTTCAGCCTTGGCGACGACATTGTTTCTGAGCCTCTGGCGGAGGTCCTGGCCGCACAAGGTCACCAGGGTGAGGCGATTGCCATGTACCAGCGTCTCAGCTTGATATATCCCGAAAAATCTCGTTTATTTGCAGCGAAAATTGAGGAGCTTAAACAAAACGCGTAAGCAATGTTGACGATTCTGACCGTCCTTACAGCACTGATCTGTGTTCTGCTCATGGCCGCCGTGCTGATCCAGAATCCCAAAGGTGGTGGGGTTGACTCTACGTTTGGCGGTCAGAGTGCCAACCAGATGTTCGGTGCCGCCAAGTCTACGGACTTTATCGAGAAGATCACCTGGGGGCTGGCCATTGCGCTCTTAATCGTTTGCGTCTTCACCGCACTCATCGTCGGCTGATACCAGCCGTCGCACGATTTTTTCCTTACCGTCAGTTTGACATTTTGACCCTGTTTAACAGACAGATCAGGACATTTTTGTCATGTGGTCAAGTCTGCGGTCATGTTGTCTGCAAAAATGGCAGTCAAACATCTGATGGCACGCTATCTGATGGCACGCAAAGTGAATTCAATCACTCAAACAAAACTGGATGTTTATATGAAACCTATTAATGACCGTGTTGTAATCAAGCCTGCACCGGCAGAGGAAAAGACAGCTGGCGGGATCATCATTCCCGATACCGCCAAGGAAAAGCCGCAGCGTGGGGAAGTCGTCGCCGTAGGACCTGGCAAGGATGGCAATCTGATGACCGTTCAGGAAGGCGATATCGTCCTCTACGGCAAGTACGCCGGACAGGAACTGCATTACCAGGGCAATGACTATATCATCATGCGTGAAGACGACATCCTGGTCGTCCTGTAAGCACCGAATCTCATTTTGTCAATCATTCTAAATCGTAAAGAATATGCCTAAGGAAATAAGTTTTAACTCAGAAGCCCGTGAAAAGCTGAAAGCAGGGATCGACGCCCTCGCCAATGCCGTCAAGGTGACGCTGGGACCGAAGGGCCGCAATGTCGTACTGCAAAAGAGCTTTGGCTCCCCCACCATCACCAAGGACGGGGTGACCGTAGCAAAAGAGATTGAGCTCGAAGATCCGGTCGAGAACATGGGCGCTCAATTGGTCAAAGATGTCGCTTCAAAAACGGCAGATGCCGCCGGTGACGGAACCACCACGGCCACGGTACTGGCACAAGCCATCGTCACGGCCGGTATGAAAAGCGTCGCAGCCGGAGCCAATCCCATGGACATCAAGCGCGGAATCGACAAGGCCGTTGAGAAAGTCATTTCCAACCTCAATGACCAGACCGAAGTGATCGGTGATGATTTTCAAAAGATCGAGCAGGTCGCATCCATCTCGGCCAACAACGATGGCAAGATCGGTGCGCTGATCGCCGATGCGATGAAGCGCGTGTCGAAAGACGGCGTGATCACCGTTGAGGAGGCCAAGGGTACCGATACCTACGTTGACGAAGTGATGGGGATGCAGTTTGATCGCGGTTACCTGTCACCTTACTTCGTGACCAATGCCGAAAACATGGTGACCGAGTACGAAGATCCGCTGATCCTCATCCACGACAAAAAGATCTCCAACATGCAGGATATCCTGCCAGTCCTGGAGAAAGTGGTTGGTGCTGGTCGGGCCCTCCTGATCATTGCCGAAGACATCGAGAGCCAGGCTCTGGGTGTCCTCGTCGTCAACCGCCTGCGGGCTCAGCTGAAAGTGGTCGCGGTCAAAGCACCTGGTTTTGGCGACCGCCGCAAAGCGATGCTGGAGGATATTGCGATCCTGACCGGCGGTACCGTTATCTCTGAAGAAAAAGGCTACAAACTGGAGAATACCGAACTCGAGCACCTGGGTAGTGCAGAGAAGATCACCGTCGACAAAGACAACACGACCATCGTCAATGGCCGCGGTGAGGAGAAGATGATTCAGGCACGGATCAACCAGATCAAGCAGCAGATCGAGACGACAACCTCCGACTACGACCGGGAGAAGCTGCAGGAGCGTCTGGCCAAATTGTCGGGTGGTGTTGCCGTCCTTTACGTCGGCGCTGCGACGGAGGTCGAAATGAAGGAGAAGAAAGACCGTGTGGATGATGCACTCAGTGCAACGCGGGCCGCGATCGAAGAAGGGATCGTCCCTGGCGGTGGTGTCGCGCTCGTACGTGCGATCACGGCACTGGACGACATGCAAGGCGAGAACGAAGATGAGGACATGGGGATCAATATCGTGCGTAAGTCGCTCGAATCGCCCCTGCGCATCATCGCGGAAAACGCCGGTGTCGAAGGCAGTGTGATCCTGCAGGAAGTGCGCAACAGCAACGGCGCGATGGGCTACAACGCCCGCACGGATCAGTTTGAAGATCTGAAGAAGGCCGGGGTGATCGATCCGACGAAAGTCACACGCATCGCCCTCGAGAATGCCGCTTCGATCGCCAGCATGGTCCTGACGACCGAGTGTGTCGTCAATGACAAGCCGGAAGAGAATGCCGGGGCGCCGCATATGCACGGAGGCATGCCCGGCGGCGGCATGATGTAGGGTTCATTCATAGAATCGTATAAACACGAAGCCCCTGCGCATGCAGGGGCTTTTTTGTTGCCCTTGCGGTCGGGGCAGTGCGTATCTTTCGCTAAAAGACCACCGATGATGCCCGAAGAGCACCGCGAACCCATGGAGGAATACCACGAGCAGCTTCGTGAACCGCTCGACTTTGCCGAGCGGCACGACCACCTGCTGAGCTGCCCAAACTGTGACCATTTTGTCAAGGCCGATGACATCAACATCGACCAGATGGTCGCCAAGTGTTCGCAGTGTGACCACGTTTTCAGCTTCGGGCACACCTTTCAGCATCACGGCGATGCGTACAGCCGGCCAGACATGCTGATCCCGGAAGGCCTGGAGGTCCTCAAACTGCGCTCCGAGCTCGACATCAGGGTCGGCTGGTGGCGCAGCAGTTCGAAAGGTGCGATCGGTTTCCTCACCCTGTTTACCTTTATCTGGAATCTGGTCCTGCTGCCATTCGTCATCACGGCACTGGCAACCGGTGAGTATTACATCCTCCTCTTTACCAGCCTGCATTTGATTGTCGGCCTGAGTCTGCTGGCGCGGGTGATGGCCCATTATCTGAACACCACAACGATCAATCTTACGCGCCGGTACCTGGAGATCACCACCCGGCCGATCAGGCTGTTCAGAAAGAACCGGAAGATCCCGGTTGAGCAGATCAAACAGCTCTACGTCACCAAGTACGTCGCCAGCCGCACCAACAATCAGCCCAACTACGCGTACGCACTCTACGCCATCCTGACCACCGGCCAGAAGATCAAGCTGGTGAGCGGCATGAACCTCACAACGCAACGGTACCTTGAATACGAGATCGAAAGCTTCTTACACATCAAGGACGAGAAGGTCAGTGGGGAGCTTTCCAAGGCGGTGAAAAGCTAGAACGCAAGGGCCTAAAATGAGGGCAGGTCGTCCCGAACGGGCGACCTGCGCAACAAATTATAATCCCATGAACATATCCAAAACTCAAAATAGAATCTGCGCTTCGAGGCGCAGGATCCTGCCAGAAGAGAGTCGTTGCACTTCAGCACGACTCTCTTTCGACAGAATTATAATCCCATGAACATATCCGAATTTGTCTGAACTTTTTGTGCACTGTCTTTTTGACTCAATTGCACAGTACAATGATCAGAACTTGCACTCTCCCATTCAAGTACAAAATCCACCATTTGTTACATATATTTTTTTTATATGTTTATTATTAATAATATTTATAAATCTGTATTTGTGTGTTATATATATTATCAAATACGATACAAGTGATATAATTGTACCAAAAATATTTTTACAGAAGGTGGAAAGTGATCGTCAAAAAGGGTTGCTAAATGCCTCTTTTGTCAGGAAAGTGGTATCTGAAAACGTCAAAAGAAAGGCCAGCAGGTCAGCTTTCTGCTGCTCGGTAAGCCCGAGGGGACGGATAAGAGGATCGGTATTCTCAACCCTGAACCCACCTGAATTGTAATGCTCGATCACCTCCTCAAGGGTAGCAAACCGGCCGTCATGCATGTACGGCGCGGTATACTCAATATTGCGCAGTGTCGGGATCTTGAACTTGCCATTGTCAAACCGATCCCCCGTGACCGCCCCCAGTCCCAGATCGGGAAAATCGTCGATCGTCGCGACGTCCTCGATCCCGTTGTTGCGGAAGCCGTTGGTGGTCAGCAGAGGGGCGGCATGGCAGTGCGCACACTCGGCGTCCGGCAATTCTCCGGAGATGTCAAAGTACATTTCAAATCCGTTGAACTCATTCTCCTCGAGAAAGATCTCACCGCGCATAAACTGGTCAAACCTTGATTGACCCGTAGAGATCAGCGTGCGCTCAAACTGGGCAATCGCCCTGACGGTGAGATCGCGGGTGATCTCTTCCTTGTCCCGGATGCCGAAAGCGCGGCGGAAATCAGCGGGATAATCAGGATGCCTCTGCAGTTTTGCTTCCACGTTGTCCCAGGTATCGTGCAACTCGATGGGATCCTCAACAGGCAGGAGGGCCTGCTCCTCGAGGCTGGCAGCCCTTCCGTCCCAAAACAGTCCATTGTACATAAAACCGGCATTGATCAGGCTCATGGCGCTCCGTTTGCCCGCGATCCCGTCGACCCCTTCGCTGACGGGCAGTGCATCGGTGAATCCCGAGGCCTGCAGATGACAACTGCTGCAGGACATGGTGCTGTCGCGCGACAGGATTGGATCGAAAAACAACTTGCGGCCCAGCCAGACCCCTTCCACGGTCATCGGATTGGAGGCGGGCTGTTCGAGCTGGGGGAATCCCTGCGGGATCTGGGGCGTGTAAGGTGTGGCTCCAAACGGAATATGTTCCAGATCGCCTGGCTCGACGAACGGATCCTCGCCACAACCCGCAGATAGTACCAGCAATACGATCCCGATCACCAGGCAGCGCAGCATGTCATTCGATGATAAATGAAAGTGCACCCAGGTAGTTGTCCAGGATCTTGTTGATCTCCAACGTATCGAGTGGATTGTGGTTCTGAGGTTTGGCCTGGATATCGATCAGATCTCCCACGCTGACACCGAACAAGGCCTCATAGTTGAGACGGAACGTGATCTTCTCCCCTGCTCCATCCGGGATCGAGATCGGGAAACCGGTGGCAATCGGCAGGTAAAAGTCATCCGTGCCGGTGTGATACGCAAATCCGAGATCCGGATTATCAGTCCCATCATTCAGCGTATCGAGATTGCCCTCACTTTTGCTAAAAATGTAGCTGTTCCAGGCGTGCCAGTAACGGCCGGTCTCCGACAACGGGTGGTCGGAACTGTAATCCGCGGGCACTGTGGCATTGAGGACCGGATCGACTCCCAACGCAAACTGCACGCTTTCATAGGTCCCGGCAGGGACACCGCGATAAGTCAGCTCCACCCCGGTCTCTGCCGCTCCACGATCGGTAAAGGTGAGATCGATCAGCTCAAGGTCAGAGAGCTTGTACACAGTACCGTCGCGTCTGATCAGACCCAGATTCGAAATAAAGAACTCCAGACGGGTAAACTGGACGCGCTGGTCGAAGGCGTAATCATGTATATCAAACATCACCAGCGGTTCGGTACCGTAGGTAGCAGTAAAGGCAACGGTCAGGCTGCCTTCGTCATCCTTGCATGCGCTCAATACAACGAGCAGCAGGACGGCGATCATAAATCGGAAGATGTGTTTCATCGGTTCAGTTCTAATGGACAAACGACAAAGCTAAAACGAATGTTCCGCTAATTGTTGTCCCTGACGGCTGTGGAAAGACGGCCTGACAAGTCGCTGACAATCTCATCGGCGGGACGCGCCAGTGAAAGGTCCCCAAACAGCTGCTTGAGATCCACGGCGATACGAATGGTGTCGTCGCGCCCCTGCACAAACTGCTTGAAGAACGGGTAGTCATAGGCATGCGGTTCGGTGAATACGACCAGGGTATCCAGCACTTGCTGGCTGGTGTCGCGATTGAGCACGAAACGCCCTGCACTCACCGTACCGGCGTCAGCGTCAAAAATGACCCGCGCACTGCGCAGCGGATGACCTGCCGATAGTGAGTCAGGCACGGTAGGTGTCAGGGTATCGGGGATACCCAAACTGAACTGAAGCCGTTCCAGGAGTCCCGTTGTGCGGGTGGCGCCGAGCACATAGTTGAAACGCGAGCGGTCAGCGAGCACAAAGTCGTCCGGCACCGGTACGGTCTGCCCGGTGCCCGCCAGGTACCAATCTATCCGGTCATCGACCGTCTCACGGACACCTGCAGCCGTGGTCAACACAAACTGCGAGAGCAACAGATAGAACGATTCAATGGTAAACACCTCACCCTGGTCATTCTCGTAGATATTGCCCGGAGCAAATGAGGTATCTCCCCATTCATAGAGCACGTTCAGAATGAGGTCAGGATAGATGCACATTGCCGGGTCATGCTTTTCTGCGGTGACGTCAAAGTTTTCAGCGGCGAGGTCCAGGCAGCCGGGCTCCCGTGGATTGCAGGCGAGCAAACCAAACCCTATCACCGTGCCGAGCAGGACGACGGCCTTCATGATCCGGCACTGTGTTGCTGCTCGTACTCTGTCACAAGTTTTCGGATCACCTGTTTGACCTGGGTGGAGAATTCCTTGTTGAGCATCCAGTTGAAGTACTGGCGGTCCTCGTGTAGTGTTTTGGCCACGGGCTGCCCCAGGTACTTTCCGAAATTAAAAACGATCTCCCCGTTGTGGTCGTACCGCATGCGCTGCGTAGCGTCGACCATACGCAAGTCAGTGGTAAAAGCATGGAGCTGGTCGACTTCGGGTTGTACCGGTTGTTCGACGACCGTCCCGTCGTCCAGCGTGAGGTCTTCGCCGGCATAGCGGTCCAGCTGGCCATCCAGGACGGCGATAGTCGCCCGCACATCATTGAGGGCATCGTGGGCGTCCCCCATCTCGGTCCCGCAATAGAATCTGTGGGCGGCTGCGAGGGTCCGCGGTTCCATTTTATAGAAAATGCGTTGCACATCGATCGTCCGGCGCCCCGTCATGTCGAGCTCGTGTCCACAACGTGCCAGTTCCTCCATCAGGATCGGAATATCAAACTGGTTGGAGTGATAACCGGCAAAGTCAGCATCTCCCACAAACTGAAAGATCTCGTCGGCCAGTTGTGCGAAGACCGGCTTGCGCGCAACGTCCTGGGGTGTAATGCCGTGTACCTGCATGGCCTCTTCGGAGATCGGCCGGCCGGGGTTGATCAGATAGTTGCGCTCCTGTGGCTCGCCTCCTCCGGCGGAATATTTGATCATCGCCAGTTGCACGATCCGGTCGCGGATCACATTGAGACCGGTGGCCTCCACGTCGATAAATATGATGTCTTTGGTCAGTCTGAGTTTCATTCGTCGATCAAATAGGTTTGGAATCCGCTGCTCATCGCTGTTGTCATCGTTCCGTCGGCTTCTTCAAAGATGAGGAACACCTCGGCATCCTTGATCCCTTCGATCACGGCCAGGGCCCTTTCGACTCCCAGGATCATGCATCCGGTTGCCAGTGCATCGGCAGTCATGCATTGAGGATGAACGACTGTGGCGCTGAGCAGATTGTTGCGTTCGGGAAATCCCGACACCGGATTGATCGAATGCCACACCCGCTGGCCATCGATGAGATAGTAGTTGCGGTAGTTGCCCGAGGTGGCCATGGCCGCAGACTGCAGCGAAACCCTGGCAAACACATCGGTTGCGGCCGCATCGGTACGCGGGGTATTGATGCCCAGGATCCAGGGGCCGCCGCGCGGACTGTCACCCGCCACCCGCAACTCCCCTCCGATCTCCACGTAGTAATCAAAGATGCTTTGCTGTTCGAGGAAGAAACACAACATGTCGACACCAAATCCTTTGGCGACCGCGCTGCAATCGAGTCTGACTCCCTCCCGCGTGCGCCGTACTTCCAGCGTATCACCGATCCTGTCTACTTCCACATACTGCATCCCCACCCGACCGCGCAGCGCCTCCACCGTACCCGAATCGGGGAGCACCTCGTGGCGCCCACCGCTCCCAAAACCCCACGCCTCAACCAGCGGGCCCACAGTGGGATCAAACGCCCCTTCCGTCACGCGGTGTGCCCGGAAGGACTCATAGATATTGGACATGAAGTAACCATCCAGCCTGCGCACGGTGCGCCCGTCAAGGTCCACCGGGAATTTCAGGACACCCGTTTCATTGAATCGCGAAATATGCGAAGTGGGGATATAAGTAGACAATGCATCGTTTACATCGCGCAGGATCGCTTCGACCGAATCCCTGATGTCGACGTCCGGATCGAAGCTGAAGTAACGAATCGAATAGGTGGTGCCCATCGTCTTGCCCTGCAAGGCACGATATGACCGCTGTGCAGTTTGGTCGGGACCACAGGCCGGTGTCAGCAAGACAACCGCCACCAGGCACAACGGTATGATACCTGCCCGCCACATCTATGAACGGGATTGATCCGGTGATTCGAGCAGGCCTTCTTCGACGGCTGCTTCGGGATATCCATGCAACTGGATCGGCCGGCTCTTCTTGCGCAAACGCATATTGAGGAACTCGACGACCAGGCTGAAGGCGATCGCGAAGTAGAGGTACCCCTTCGGGATACTACCGATGGAGGCCCCGGCGATTTCCACGTGACCCAGGTGTGCCCCTTCAGCGATGAGCATGAATCCGATCAGGATCAGGAACGCCAGCCCCAGTATCTGAATGGTCGGGTGCTTGTTGACAAACGCGCCGACCGGGCCGGCAAAGACCATCATGATGATCATGGAAACGACCACCGCGATGACCATAATGGCAATGCTGTCGGTCAGTCCCACCGCTGTCAGGATCGAATCGAAGGAGAACACGATATTGATCAGGGCGATCTGCACGATCACATTCATGACCGTCGCCTGCCCTTTCTTGACACCCACCTCGTCCTGATGTGCACTCCCTTCCAGTTTGTGGTGGATCTCCGATGTCGCCTTGTAGATCAGGAAAATACCGCCGATCATCAGGATCAGGCTCTGCCCGGTAAAATGACTGACGAACAGGTTGGTCTCGATATCGAAGAGCGGGGTCTGCATGGCGATGAGGTAGCCGATCCCGAACAGGAGTGCGACCCTGAAGAGCAGTGCCAGTAGCAAGCCGATATTGCGGGCACGTGGTTGCTCCTCCTCCTTGAGCCGGTTGGCCGCAATGGAGATGAAGATGATATTGTCGACACCAAGGACAATCTCCAGAAAGGTGAGGGTGAGCAGGCTGATCCACACTTCAGGCTGCGTGAAATCAGGCAGTGTCAGCAGTGTTATCATAAGCGGAATGGTTGTGCAATGTTACAAAAACCACCCCACTTGCCGAGTCAACCCCGTGCATCTGACTTATAGTCAGAATATAAAATATAGAGTATAAATCTATGTTTGAAGATGCAGGGAAACCGCGTTACTTCGGGAACAGTGGCGCTGCTGCATACAACTGGATCACCACATTCTTGATCTCATCACCTTCGTCTTCTGCCACATTGAGGAGTCCCAGTGCGAGTCGCAGACCTGCCGTGACGTTCTCGTTGATCGCATATTCACCACCCAGGACAAAGGCAAAGTCTCCGCCGGTGAATTCGTCGTTCTCATCAAACTCTTCTCCCTCGTTCGGTCCGGAGGTGATCACACTTTTGGCGTCAAGCAGAAAGCTGATCTGTACACCACCGTAGATATTCACCGCGTCTGCGACCGGATACATCACCAGTAAAGGAATGCTCATGTAGTTGGTGACGATGCGGCCTTCCGGATCCCCCGTTGACTTGGCGCCCGTCTGATTGAAAAGTAATTCACCCTGCAGACTCAGGTCGTCAAGCAGGCTGTAGTTGACATACCCGCCGAGATGGAAAGCAAGCCGGCTGGAGATGTTGTCAAAATCTGTCGACCAGTTGGTGATATTGAGGCCGGCTTTGGCACCACCAGAGAGCTGTTGGCCGTATGTCGACCAAGCAAACAAACCCAGCAGGGCCGCGAAGAACAAGCGTTTCATAGCAATTGGTTTTGAGTGATTGATTTGATGGTTGGAGGAAGGAGTGTCGCCTTTTTAAATTTGGGCATTATAATCAACAAAGGCAATAGCCGATGACTGATTCGTGTTCGCTGTTCAGATTATCGCCTTTGGATATACGTTCACAATCATTGCATGCGTTGTTATCAACAGCATCTCTACACTTACTTTACCTTAAACTCTTTGGTTCGATGAAAGATCGCCCCTTGCTTCTATTGATGACGATCCTGTGTTTCGTGGCCTGTAGCCCACTCGCTGTGGCGCAGGTGGAGTTGCCTCAGAAAAGCCCGGCAGCCAGTGTTTCGTATGTAGTCGGCCTGACCAAGGTCACGATCGACTATTCCAGTCCTGCCGTGCGGGAGCGGCAGCTGTGGGGAAAACTCGTTCCGTATGGGGAAGTCTGGCGTGCCGGTGCCAATGCGGCTACCACCATCACCTTCAGCACTGACGTCAACGTGGAGGGTGAGGATCTGGACGCAGGCACGTATGCATTCTTCCTGATCCCCCGGCCCGGTGAGCAAAAATGGACGGCCATCTTCAACAAACGGACCGACCAGTGGGGCACCGCGGAATATGATCCTGGCCTTGACGTCGCCCGCGTCGATATCAATCCGCAGTTTCTCACAGCCAATCAGGAGCGTTTGACCTACTCGATCCACGATCAGGACCTCGACAAGGGATACATCAAACTGGCCTGGGGCAAGGCGCGCATCTATTTGCGGTTTCGCGTCTACGTAGAGGAACAGGCAGTGACCAATATCAAGGAAGCGCTGGAGACCGCCAACGAGGAAGACAAGTGGCTCATCTACGCGCAAGGCGCCAATTTCCTGCTCGAGCACGACCTCGATCCACGCCAGGCCATGGAATGGGCTGACAAATCGACCAAGCTCTACGATCACTCATGGAACTGGTACGTCAAAGCGCAGTTGCAAGCCAAGGCCGGTGACTACTCGGGTGCCCTGGCCAGTGCAGCGCGCAGCTCCGAAGCCGGCGCCGCCAACCCGCGCGACAACTATTTCCGCAATACGCGCGCGGAGATCACGGCCAGGGTGAATGAGTGGAAGAGGAAGTTGGGGAGTTAGTATGCCGTGTTCATGTGTTCATGTGTTCATGTGTTCATGTGTTCAGCTTTGTCGGAGGACTTCAAGTATCGGATCAGACCGCCAGTGAGATTCTGTGTTTTGACAATAGACTCAACGAGGTTTGATTGTTGTGCGGCAGTAATAAACTGTTGATCCAGCAAAACGTAGGTCATGCTCCGCAATTCGTTGGCCGAGGCCAATGATACATTGAGAAAGCGAATGAAGTCTTTTCGATGAAAGCGACCAAATCCTTCAGCAATGTTGTTCATGACTGAAAGTCCGGCACGAATAAACCGTCCCTTAAGCTCGAATTCATTGCGTAGTTGTTGAGAGGACACTGTCGTGAAGACCATCTGCATCATCTCTCTGGCTGCTTTCCAGCAATCGAGTTGCTCAAACTGATTGATTTTCATAGTCATGAATTTCTTCAAAGGTGAGAAGGCTCCTGGTCAATCATGTTATCAGTGTGCCAGGTCAAGTACGCTTGCCAGATGAACGATCGATTTGACCATATCACTACAAGCAACTGAAAATCAGCGCATCACAGAGGAATTCGCAGCATCAAGTCCGGTTCTGATGAACGTAGATAATCGTGAACACATGAACACATGAACACATGAACACATGAACACATGAACACATGAACACTACTCAAACATCTCAACATAATCAACAGCAAAATCCTCCACCGTCAAACCAGGCCGCCGCATCACCCTTTGCGCGTCTGTGGACACCCCCACGTCAAGCCCGTCGGCCCACATCCGGTTGAACGCGTCGAGATCGTTGGCCAGCCATTCCGGCAATCCGGCATCCAGCATTCCCTGTAGCACGGCCTCATGTGGAACGGCCACAAACTTGACGGGGCTGTTCAGCGCCTTGCCGAAGGCTTCTGCCACCTGACGCTGGCTCATTGCCTCCGGTCCGGTGACACGGTAGGTCTTTCCTTTATGCCCACCACCTGTCATCGCGTGGTAGGCGACTTCTGCCACATCCCGGGCATCGACCCAAGGCACGGGCATGTCGCCGAGGCTCCCGTAAAACACCCCCGATTTGATCATGCCGGCACTGGCGATCCAGTTTTGCATGAAACTGTGGGCATGAAGGATCGTGAAGGCCACGCCCGACTCCTTCAACATCTCATCCGTTTGGGTGTGCCAGGCCGTGAGCTGCGCACGGGAATCGGACCCGACCATACTGACCGACAGTTTGACAACATGCTTGACCCCGCCCCGCCTGGCCGCCTGGATCACGTTGCCCTGCCACTCCACCATCTGAGGATGCGGTGGTGTCAGCAGAAACGCGCGGTGCACGCCTTCCATCGCCCTGGACAGGCCGTCCAGGTCCGCGAAATCGCCTGCGACAGTGCGGATACCGCGGCCTTCCAGTGCGCCAGCCTTTTCAGCATTGCGTACGAGGACCCGGAAATCATTGCCACTGCGCTTGAGCAGGTCAACCAACAGGCTGCCAACGGTGCCTGTTCCTCCGGTCACGAGTAGGTTTCCAGCCATAAGTCAGTGTTCAGGAATATGTGTTGAGTTGTCTGGTGAAGTTAATAGGAGTCGCCGAAAGCAAAAACCGGTTGTCGCTGCATCCACCGTCCGCGGGTAAAGTCCGGAAAGTCCACTGAGGCACTGCCCATCGCAATCGACGTTTCCGAGAGAGGTGTGATCGCACTCCAGGCGGCAGCATCGTAGGCGTCAAGCGGCGTTGGCATCCCGCGTTTGACAGACTCGATGAAGGCATGCACAACGAAAAAGTCCATCCCGCCATGCCCCGCTCCGGTCGCCCGGTCGGCATAGCGTTTCCAGAGCGGATGGTCATACTTTTCCAGATACGGTGCTGCATCCTCCCAGCGGTGAGCTTGCGGGCTGAGACCCTCGATGTAGAGCGAGCGGTTGAGGTCCATCCAGATCCCCTGCGTTCCTTGTACCCGGAAACCCAGCGAATACGGGCGCGGACTGTTGGTGTCGTGACTCACGATGATCGACTCGCCGTTGATCGTGCGGAGCACGGTCGTGACGACGTCCCCCAGTTTGAACTCAATGCTGGCGTTGGGGTGATCCGGCCCGCCGTTGTCAACGATGTATTTGTGCAATCCACGCGCCTTGCTCGCCGTGGAGGTCAGGGAAACAAACCGGTTGCCTCGGTTGATATTGATCCAGTTGCCCACCGGGCCGATGCCATGTGTCGGATAGAGATCGCCATTGCGGTGGATCGAATGATACGTACGCCAGCGGGCCTCACTGAACCCCTTTTCGCCAAACTCCACCCCGCCGCCGTAGGGTTGCTTGCCATCATTGAACTTGACCGCGCGCAGATCATGCTGGTAGCCGCATTCGAGGTGGATCAACTCGCCAAACATGTTCTGGCGGACCATATTCAGGATCGCCATGACATCTCTCCGGTAGCAGACATTCTCAAGGATCATGCACGGCTTGCCAGTTTCTTCGTAGGTATTGACCAGATCCCAGCATTCCTCAAGCGTATTGGCTGCGGACACCTCCACCCCGGCGTATTTGCCGGCGCGCATCGTGTCAACGGCCATGCGCGTGTGCCAGAGCCAGGGCGTTGAGATGATCACTCCGGCAATGCTCTCGTCCTGAAGCAGATCGTGGTACGCAAGGTCACTTCCGGTATATTCTTCTGCAGCTTTCTTGCCTGCCTTGCTGATCATCTCCTGTGAGCGGCGCAGCGCATCGGGATCGATATCGCAGATCGCGACGACTTCGACATCATCGCGGCGCAACAACAGGTTGAGGTGGTTGCGTCCCCGCAGGCCCACGCCGATCAGACCCATGCGTACTTTCTGGTCATCCCGGCTCCGCAAGATGTAAGGTGGCAAAAAAGAGGCGCCCGCGCCTGTGATCGCGGTGGTCTTGAGGAACGTGCGGCGGTCGATACCTGGTTTTTTCATAATGCTGGCGTCATTTCTTCCGAG
Organism: Saprospiraceae bacterium; assembly: GCA_033720735.1. Lineage (GTDB taxonomy): Bacteria > Bacteroidota > Bacteroidia > Chitinophagales > Saprospiraceae > B8-G4. Next base: position 13,745 of record JAWWBX010000012.1, on the reverse strand, counting down.
AGCAAAAGGTACTGATTTTGTGCCTGCAGGCGATTCCTATCTTTGCGCTGCGTTGTACGATCCGGTCCAAATACAGCACCTGTGAACTACCTGACCATTGAGCAAGTGTCGAAGTCTTACGGGGAGAAGTTGCTCCTCGACGACGTTACCTTGCACATCAACCAGGCAGACAAGGTCGCCTTGGTCGCACAGAACGGCAGCGGTAAAACCACTCTCCTCAGGCTGATTGCCGGGGAGGAGCGCCCGGAAGGTGAGCATGCCCGTGTCCTGCTGCACAGGGATGTTCGCACCGGCTACCTCCCCCAGGAGCCGCTATTTGGCTCCCAGGATACGGTCCTCGATGCCATTTTCGATACGACCAATCCCGTACTCAGTACCGTTCGCAACTACGAAGCGGCTTTGCTGCACCCGGAGGATCCGCAACGGCTGCAGGCGGCAATGGCCGCGATGGAGGATCAACAGGCATGGGATTTTGAAGCGACCATCAAGGAGGTGCTCTTCAAGCTGCACATTACTGACCTTGAGCACCCGGTGGCGCAACTGTCCGGAGGGCAGCGCAAGCGTCTCGCACTCGCCCGGCTGATCATCGACGAGCCGGATTTTCTCATCCTTGACGAGCCCACCAACCACCTCGACCTGGCCATGATCGAATGGCTCGAGGACTACCTGTCCAGACCTGGCCTCACCGTGTTTATGGTTACGCACGACCGCTACTTCCTTGAGCGCGTATGCACCCACATCGTGGAGCTCGAGCGCGGTCAGCTCTTCAAGTACTCGGGGGGCTATTCGGACTACCTGCACAAGAAGACGACGCGCCAGGAGAATGAGCGGCTGGACAAACAGAAAGCGCAAGCCCTGATGCGCAAAGAACTGGTCTGGATCCGCCGCATGCCGAAAGCCCGTGGCACCAAAGCCAAAGCACGCATCGACGCGTTTCAGGATCTCAAGGAACGTGCGCATCGCGAGGTGGATCAGGATCTCGTGAGGCTGGATATCCGCGGAACGCGACTTGGCAGCAAGATCCTCGAACTGCAGTATATCTCGAAGGCGTACGGCGACCAGCACATCGTGCGCGACTTTCACTATAAATTCAAGAAAAACGAGCGCGTGGGGATCGTGGGGCCCAACGGGTCCGGCAAGACCACGCTCCTCAGGCTCATGACGGGCGAGATCCGGCCCGACCGTGGCAAGGTGGTGACCGGTGAAACAGTCCGGTTTGGCCATTACAGCCAGGACGGACTGATCCTGGAGCAGGACAAACGCGTTCATGAGGTCGTGACAAACATTGCCGAGTACATCCCGCTCTCCGGAGGTCAAAAACTCAGTGCCAGTCAATTACTCGAACGATTCATGTTTGACCGCGCACAGCAACAAGTCTTTGTAAGTCAGCTCAGTGGTGGCGAACGACGGCGTCTTTATTTGCTGACCGTCCTGATGGCCAATCCGAACTTTCTGATCCTGGATGAGCCCACCAACGACCTCGATATCATCACCCTCAATGTGCTCGAGGATTTCCTCCAGCAGTTTCCCGGGTGTGTGGTCATCGTGACGCACGACCGGTATTTCATGGACAAACTGGTCGACCATGTCTTTGTCTTCGAGGATGACGGTACCATCCGCGACTTTCCGGGAAATTACACCCAGTACCGTATCTGGAAAACGGATCAGGCTCCGGCTACGCCTGCACCCCAGCCGAAGAAGCAGCGGGTCCGCACAGACAAGATCACGCCGCTCACTGAGGAACAGCGCAAGGAACTGAAGCGCCTGGAGCGCGAAATCAACCGGTACGAGCAGCGCAAAGCCGAGATTATGGCCGCGTTTCATGACGACGGACTGTCACCGGACGAGATCAACACGCTCTCGGAGGAACTCGGAAGGATCGACACCGACCTCGACGCCAAGGAGGCGCGCTGGCTCGAGTTGGCCGAAATTGCTGACGGATGACACAACACCACCAACACACATCGGGGAAGAGCGCCCGCCGGCAGCAATGGAGGGTCCGGGGCATCGTTCTGTTTATTCTGCTGATCGCGCTGGCCTGGTGGCTGGCCAGCCGGATCCCGCTGGGACCAGATGCATTGTTCGATCGGTTCTTTACCGAATACAGCCTGCCCGACGGCGCTCTGCAGACTGCACGCGACGAGACGCACCGTGCGTTCCTCACTGCATATGCGGCTGGAGAATACCGCATCGCCGCAACGCTCTATGCCCGGCTGGAGGCCACCGATGATCTCGATCGACTCATGTATGGTGTCGGTCACCTTGCCCTGCGCAGGCCGGTTGGCGGAATAGGAGCACTCATGGAGGCGGCACAAGAGGGCAGTGCATATCGCAACCAGGCGCAATGGTACCTGGCCCTGGCATACGTCAAGCTGGGTGATGCTGAGAATGCCCGGATATTGCTACGCGAACTAACAGCACGTGCGGGCGACCAGCATCAGCAGGCGGAAGCATTATTGCGCAAACTGCGTGACTAGTCCCTGCTGCGCCAGTCGCAGACAAGTACTCTCGCCCAATTTTTCTTACCTGGAACTTCGCGACAATCCCTCGCCGTCGCGCTCCCATGCTCCCGGGCGTGACACGCCGGTCAGGGCCCCGGTTTGGAAACTTGGCGGAATCCAGTAATTTGACACGCATTCAGCCAAACATTGTCAAGCATGAAAGCATCTTTCGTCGTCGCTACCCTCTTTCTGTTTTCAACTGCCGTCGGAGCCGTCGGCAGTCATCCTGCTGCATCTGCTCCGACCGTGCTCGGTATGCAGATGGACGGCATGGCAGGTCTTACCGCCGATGATCTGATCGCTCATAAACCCCGGGAACTCGCGAAGAAATATGGTGTCAAGCTAAAATTCAAACAGCGTCTGGCACTCAGCGTGGTGCGCGGCAAGCTGAAAAAGGCCAAGCGAAAAGGTCACGATCTCAATACTGCGTTCGACGATGCTTCCGGCAGCTCCAGCTTTCACTTCGGGGGATTCATCCTCGGATTTTTCCTGGGCTTGCTGGGCTGGTTGCTCGCGATCCTGATCTGGCCCAATATGGGTGCCGGACGGTCGGCCCTGCTTGGCTTCGCCATCTGGCTCATCGTCCTGATCCTGATCATTTGATCCTTAAGTGATTTTCCAGCCCGGAGTGTACCCAGACACTCCGGGTACCCCTCCCCTCATTTCCGCTTTCGGAATGCGACAGATTCGGGATATTTTGTGAAGCATGCACTGCCGAATCAGGTATCTGTTGGCCTTATTGGTCTTCCCTTTTCTCGCTTCACTTGGCCAGAAGGGAGAGCCTGTTTTTGAGAATATCAGCACGCGACACGGCCAGCTGCACACCCTGATCGAGCACATCCTTCAGGACAGCCTCGGCTTCCTCTGGTTTGCCACCCAGGAAGGCCTCTTCAGGTACGACGGGTATGCTTTCACCGGTTTCAGACATGACGTTTTTGACAGCACTTCAGTTTCAGCGCCTCACATCGAGCATATCATTGAAGGTCCGGGCGGGGAAATCTGGGCGTCTAACAACGGGATCAATTTGCTCGACCGGCGCCGGGGCACCTTTCGTCGCTTTCTGACGCACGAACACAGCGTCAAACAACTCAATCTCATTCGTCGCATGCACCTGGATCAACAGGGCCGCATGTGGCTGGCAGGGCATCGCAATGTCCTGCGCTTCGATCCCGTGAGCGGTACGAGTGTGATGCTCACCGACGCCGGCCGCCCCGAACGCGGTCACTTCGTTTACGCATTTACAGAAAGCCCTGAAGGAGTCGTGTGGTGCGCCACACGCAACGGACTGCTGCGACTCACAAGTGACACCACCTTTGTGCACGTTGATCTGACAGCCACTCACCCGGGCTGGACCCAGGTCCTCGACCTGGCTTACGGGTACGACGGATCACTCTGGTTGGCCGGACCTGCCGGATTGGGCAACTATGACCCGGAGACGGGGTCACTGACGTTTCCGGTGCTGCCTGAGCCGTGGGCACAACACCCGGTCGAAACCATGCACATGGCACGCGACGGTCGCGTACTCCTGGCCTTGCGTGACCAGGGGCTTGGCATCTACCACCCGCAGCATGGCACCCTGACAGTGCATCAACAGGATCCCGAAGTCACGGGCGCCCTGCAAAACAACGAGATCCTGTGCATCTATGAGGACCGCGAAGACAACATCTGGCTCGGCACCACCTCCGGTATCGCACGACTGAGCTATAATGATTCCGGATACCGGCTCCTGCAGAATACGCCTGGCGTAGACCAACCTGCCAACTTCGTCACAAGAGTATTGCGCGCCCGGGATGGTACGTTGTGGACGATCACCGCCGACGGACTATACCGAAAGGTCCCGGGTGCCGTCAGAGGCCAACGGGTAGTACTCCTGCCAGGCGATCCGGAGATCACCTTCGGGTATTGGCTGTTTGAAGACAGCTATGGTACGATCTGGGTGCCGGTCAATGGGTACGGACTGCTGCGCAAGCGCGCGCAAGACGATGTTTTCAAGCCATTAACAACCGACGCGCGCCTTGCAGCCGGCGAGGTCGACAAGATCGTGGAGGATCCCGCCGACCCGCACCTGCTGTGGATCGGAACCTCGCGGGGACTGTGCGCGCTCAACACGGCGACCAACGACACCGAGTGGTTTATTCCACGCGAGCAGATCTCAGGACTGACCACCAACCGCACCACCATCTTTGAGCAGTACGGGCATGACGAGATCTGGCTGTACTACACCTACTTTACCAGCCTGGGGCGGTTTACCAAATCAACAGGAACGTTCGAGATCTTTCAGCCACCAGCGGAGCTGCAATACACCCTGCAGGGCGCCATCAAGGATATTGCGATTGGCGACGACGGCCTGATCTGGATTGCCAACCAGTATGGGATGACGGTCTTTGACACAAAAACACACACCTATCGCCTGTATACACATCGTGACGGTTTGCTGCATGATCCACTCAACGCCGTTCTCATCGCACAAGATCAGCGGGTCTGGGTCAGCGGACACCAGTTTTTTGGCGTGCGTGATCCTGACACCGATCGCTTTACCAGCCAGGATGTCGGTCATCTGATCAAGGCCTTCTGGAGCAAGGGCAGATATATTGATCATACAGGACGCCTGTATTTTTCCGGACTGAACGGCGTCTTTACCTTTCACCCTGATTCGATCCGGCAGGACACTTCTTCTCCGCAGGTAGTACTGGTGGATTTTTTGGTCAAGGACTCCACGTACCGGCTCAACAGACCATTTGAATTCGTGGAGGAAATCGTACTCTCTCACGATCAAAATGACCTCAGCTTCAGTTTTGCAGGTATTTCACTCAGGGATCCCGACCGCCTTACCTATCGATGCCGGCTTGATGGCTACGACGTCAGGTGGCGCAACCTGGAGCGAGAGCGGACGGTCAACTATGGTAATCTCGATGACGGCACCTATGTGTTCCGCGCCCAGGCCGCCAATGGCGACGGCGTGTGGAGCGAGCGGGAACTGGCAATCCGCCTGATGATCACACCGCATTTCACGGACACCGGATGGTTCAGGGCGTTGATCGGTCTGCTCCTGGTCGCCCTTGCCTACGCAGGATTCAGAATACGGCAGCATCAGCTTGAGTTGAAGCGACAAAAAGAAGTCGCCGAGCAGGCCGCCGATTTCCGGCTGCGCTTTCTCACCAATGTCAGTCATGAGATCCGTACCCCCATGAATGCGATCATCGGCATGAGCGGACTCGCCCGTGAAGGCGCCGAATCACCGGAACAAACCAGGTACCTGAGCGCCATTGAACATGCTTCCAAAAATCTGCTGGCCATCGTCAATGAACTGCTTGACCACGCCAAGATCACCGCCGGCCGCTTCCAACTCGACCATGTTCCGTTCTCACTGCATGAGCAGCTCAACCAGCTTCAGGCAGTCATGTCGGCATTGGTAGAAGAAAAACCGGTGCGGCTCAAGTTCACCATTGCAGACGACGTCCCCGACCGGCTGTCCGGAGATCCGCTCAGGCTCACCCAGATCCTCACCAACTTGCTGGGCAACGCCATCAAGTACACGGATGAAGGTAAGATACATCTTGAGGTGGCCCTCTCTGAGCGACAACAGGATACCGTGCGACTGCAGTTTACCGTGACGGATACCGGTGTTGGAATGAGCCGGGAAACCCTCGAACATGTATTCGAGCCGTTTCTCGTACGTCCGGGACGGGATCCAGACCGGGCAAGCACCGGGCTGGGGCTCCATATCACCCGGCAACTGGTAGAACTGCAAGGCGGGACCATCGCTGTGCAGAGTGAGGTTGGTCGCGGCACTGTCGTCAGCGTCGCTCTCCCCTATGTTGTAACGGATACGGCCGTTGCCCAGGCGGCACCCTCGGCGGCCGACCCTACCCGCCTGGATGCGTTGTGTGTGCTGCTTGTCGATGATGCACCGTTCAACCACATGGTGCTCTCTGAAATGCTGAAAAAGCGCGTGACCACCCTCGATATCAAAACGGCGACAGACGGGGCCGAGGCAGTAGCGCTGGCACAGCAGCACCCGTTCGACCTGATCATCATGGACGCCAAGATGCCGGGCATGGACGGCCTGGAGGCGACACGACAGATTCGGGCACTACCCTCCGACGCCGCCTCCACGCCCATCCTTGGGGCAACCGCCGGCGCCATGCCCGAGCAGATCGACGCGTGCCTGGAGAGCGGGATGAACGACGTCATCACCAAGCCGGTCATGATCGACGAACTCATCCGCAAGATCCGACAGCTTACCCAAACCGTCGCGCAGTGATCGATCGCGACGGCCTGGCCCGCATGATGGACGGTGACTACGAGCTTGCCGACCGCCTGATCTCCGCCTTTCGAACACAGATGCAGACGCAACTGCCTTTGCTCAGGTCTTACCAGGAAGCAGGGCAATTCGACCTACTGGAAAACGCTGTGCATGTCATCAAAACGCAGTGCCGCTATCTGGGCCTGTCGGGACTGGCCGAGCATGCAGAACAGGTAGAAGCCGATGTGCGCAACGCGCCTGCAGATGTTGGTTCCGGTATCACCCAGCTCCAGGTGAAACTGGCCGAGTTGCTGGACACACTTGATGCTCAGGACGACCGGACCACCAGCTGATATCCGGTGCCATGTACGTTGAGGATCTCGACGTGCGGGTCGTCTTTGAGCCGGTTGCGCAGTTTCGTGATGTATACGTTGAGACTTCGTGCCTTGAGATGATCCTCGTCCTGCCAGACTTCGCGCAGCGCCTGGTCGCGCGTGACCCTTCCTTCCGGCTGGGTACAAAACAGGGTAAGCAGGTGCCCTTCCATGGATGACAATCTGGCCTTCTGGTTACCGATCTGTAAAATCCGGCTGGTGCGGTCGTAATGGTACCTGCCGATGTCGAACGTGTCGGTTGCTTCCTCTGTCTGGCGTCGCGTACGACGCAATACCACGTTGAGCCGCAGATATAACTCCTGCATGCTGAAGGGTTTGGTCACGTAGTCGTCGGCACCGATACTGAGCCCCTTGATGCGATGCTCGGTTTCACGCTGCCCGGTCAGGAAGATGATCGGAACGTCCGCGTCGAGTGAGCGGATCTCTTCAGCCAGGCTGAATCCATCGCGAAACGGCATTTTCACATCGAGTACACATACGTCCACCTTGCCGTCCTGAAACGCCGACATGCCCTCATCAGCCGAGTGGGCGAGTGAGACGTGGAATCCTTTTTCCTGCAGGTATTCGCGGGTGATCCCGCTGAGGTCGCGGTCATCATCGACCAGTAAGATATGTGGTACATCCGGGAGCATGGCGCGCATTTGACGCTTCTGTAAAACTAGTGAATCCGCCTGCATCGAGCCGGGACGTTAGCATTTGTTAATCTTTGTTAGCAACGTGTTGAACCAACGACGCGACGCGGTCCCGGATCTTTGCCCAATAGATCGTCATGCGCCAGACCCGATTACGTCAACTCCGCCAGATCTGCTCTCCTCAGCACGTCGTGATGCTCGGAGCACTCATGATCCTGATCAAGGTGCTGGTCTTGCCAGAGGCCTATCGCTACTTTTCCAATTCTGCCGGTCATGTATCATGGATTGGTCGTGCCGCTTTGGGTGATACCGCTGCCTGGACGCATTTTTTAAGTGGATTGACACAAGAACAGTGCACCCTCGGCAGATCGATCGTACTCACCGCCTGCCTGGCAGACGTGGTGTTTACCACGGGCTTTTGGTTCATGGCTGCCGGCTGCGGCATGCTCTGGTTTCGCTGGCGCAGGTCTGTCGGCCGGCTCGCCTTTGGATTTGCCAGTTTTCTGGGCTGCCTCGGATTGCTTTACCTGTTGGGCTTGTGGCTCAGCTTCTCGACCGGTCAGGGACCCTGGTTGATGATCCAGTGGCTACCGGCTATTACGCACCTGTGGATCGGCATCGGCTGGGGAGTAGCTCTCGTCTGGGGTGTGCTGATGACGCGGCAATGGCTACCCCGCCTGATCCCTGTTAATACTCATTAATACTTGTTAGCGCCTTGTTGATCGTTTTGCATTGCCCGCGCCCGGAACTTTACCTCAGCGAATAAAAACATCTTGCCATGCAGCTCTCACGATGTCTCTCGTTCAATCTCTTCCTCAGGTTCATGGCTTCCGCCGTGTTGATCGGTTGCATATCGTTCGGCGCTTTCGGGCAGGAAGGCGTCAGCATCAGCGACGCCGGTGCTCCACCGGATGCTTCGGCGATCCTGGATCTGCAGTCCACGACCAAAGGGCTGCTCATACCGCGTCTCACCACCAACCAGCGGACCAACATGAACAACCCGCCGCCGGCCACTGGACTCCTGGTGTTTGATACGGACTACAACTCCTTTTGGTTCTATACCGGATCAGAATGGGTGGACCTCCGGGCTGCGGTCGTCCTCGAAGATGCCGATCACGACACCAAAATCCAGGTCGAGGAGAGTCCGGATGAAGATATCATCAGATTCGACGTTGCCGGCAACGAGGTCATGCGCCATGACGGCAAGACCCTGCATCTGCAGGCTTCGGGAGGCAGCGTATTCGTCGGTGAAGGCGCCGGAACCAATGATGACGGTAATGGAGATGGGGTTGACAACGAGAATACGTTTATCGGTGTCGGCGCCGGATTCAGCAACACCTTCGGGATCTTCAACACAGTGATCGGCAATGCTGCCGGCACGAATATGACCATCGGCATCGGCAATACGGTCATTGGCCGGCGTGCGGGGTTCGGCGTGGGCATTGCAAACAAGGGGACCTTCGTGGGTACCGGCGCGGGCTATAGCAATTTCCGCGGGAATGACAATCACTTCATTGGCTTTGAAGCGGGATACAACAATGACGTCCCGGAGGGCGTGCACTTTACCGGCTACCGGGCAGGCTATGCCAACACCACCGGCGAGAACAACATGTTTGTCGGCTACCGGGCCGGAACCGCCAACACCACCGGCAGCAACAACATGTTTGTCGGCCGGAAGGCGGGTGTCGCTAACACCACTTCGGAAGACAACATCTTTATCGGCAACAATGCCGGGGCTGCCAATACCATTTCTGACAAGAATACTTTTATCGGTCAGGGGGCCGGGGAATTCAAATCGGATGACAATGGCAGCAACCTCTTCATCGGCTACCAGTCCGGGCAGAACAGTTCGAGCGGAAGTAATCTCTTTATCGGCTATCAGTCCGGGCAGAACAACAGCGGATGGAACGGCGTGTTTATCGGCACCGCGACCGGCCGGAACAACCAGGGTGGCAACAACCATTTTGTCGGATATGCCGCTGGGGCCGACAACACTACTGGTGAGCACAACTACTTTTCCGGACACTACGCCGGGGCCTTCAGCACGACCGGCAACCGCAACCACTTTGCCGGGTATCAGGCAGGCATGACCAACGAGGGATCGTGGAATCACTTCACGGGATACGAGGCCGGGCGGAACAACACCACCGGATTTCACAACTACTTCTCCGGCTATCGCTCCGGCGATGCCAATCAGTCGGGTGCGTTCAACGTCTTCGTAGGCAACGGATCCGGCGGGAGCAATACCACGGGGTCGGCAAATGTCTTCAATGGCTATCTCGCCGGTTCCAGTAATACAACTGGCGAAAACAATGTCTACATGGGGCTGGGATCGGGCCAAATGGGCACTTTCAGCTCGGAAAACGTAGCCATCGGGTTCCGCGCCGGCCAGCAGAATACGCTCAGTGAGAATGTCTTCGTCGGCTTTCAGGCCGGGGAGGAATGGACTGGCCCCAGCGGGGTTGTGGCCATGGGCGCCAATGCCGCCCGCGAATATACGGGAGCCGGCACGTGGACCGTTGCCATTGGAAAGCAGGCCGGCGAGCATGCGTCAGGTGCCGGCAATACGATCGTCGGTGGCGCGGCCGGCAATTACATCGAGGGCAGCTACAATACGATCATCGGACATGCCGCCGGCTGGAACTTCAACAGCGCGCAGACCAGCACGGAAAACACCATCATCGGCTACTTTGCCGACGTCTCCAGCGGCGCCACCAATAGTATCGCCATTGGCTCACAGACCTACGCGCCATTGTCCAATTCAGTTGCGATCGGTGATGACATCGATTATATCGGGATCGGGATCGAGCCGGCCAACGACGCTGTCCTGAAGTTCTCGGCCACTACCGCCAAACTCACCACCGGCGGTACCTGGCAGAATGCCTCCGACCGCAATCTCAAGGAAAATTTCAATGCTGTAGACAGCGAGACGATCCTGCAGAAAGTTGCCGCCCTTCCGATCACGGAGTGGAACTACATCAATGAGGATGATACCGTCAGGCATCTCGGGCCGATGGCGCAGGATTTCCACGCAATCTTCGGCCTGGGAGGTGATGACAAAACGATCTCCACCATTGATCCCGCCGGGGTCGCACTGGCCGCCATCCAGGCGTTGGACGCCAAACAACAGGAGCTGATCGAAGTGGCCAACCGATGCAAGGTGCTGGAGCAGTATTATGCCAAGCAGCAGATGGTGCTTGATGCCCTGGTCAAGGAGGTTGTCGCATTGAGAAAGATGTCTGGAGTGACCGGTGACTCAGTGACTCAGTGACTCGGTGATTCGGTGACTCGGTGACTCGGTGACTCGGTGATTCGGTTTTTCGGTTTTTCGGTTCTTCGGTTTTTCGGTTCTTCGGTTTTTCGGTTCTTCGGTTTTTCGGTTCTTCGGTTTTTCGGTTTTTCGGTTATGAATGAAGTAGTTTCGCGGATCATTCCTGTATTTCCTGCGTGATGATCCGTCCTTTTCATCCAGATGATACCGAAGCGCTCATCGACATCTGGTATGCCGCCTCGCAGGTCGCTCATTCCTTCCTGAGCCCTGAGTTTCTGGCCTTGGAAAAAGAACGGATCCGCGAGATCTACCTGCCCAAAACCAGGACCTGGGTGCACCTTGGTCCTCACGGGATCAACGGATTTGTTTCCATGCTGGGTAGTGAAGTTGCCGCTCTGTTTGTCCGACCGGAGCATCATCGACAGGGCATCGGACGCGTACTGATGGATCACGTGCGCGGCATGCACGACACGCTGACTCTCGAAGTCTTCCGGGACAACCCCCTGGGCCGCAGCTTTTATCGTGGCTATGGTTTTGAGGAAATCGGTGAGCGGCTGCACGTGGAGACCGGGCAGGTCGTGGTGCAGATGCGGCTGGCGCGAGATTCGTTTAACTCACCCCCTGTTCCCCTCTCAAGTGCAGTTTAACTCTCCCCAACCCCTCTCTTGAAAGAGAGGGGCTGTCGTGTCTGTTTCGGAAGAAAGAACCAAGAATCAAGCGAGATGGTCCCCCCTCTCTTTCAAGAGAGGGGGACAGGGGGTGAGTTCAACTGCGTTTGACAGCTCTTAACCAAGTCACCACATTATGTCTTATCTTCATGTGATACCGAACAAATCACAGTCATTCACGCAAATCAACGAACATGGCAGTATTCAATCTGCAGATCAACGGCAAGTCACACGAGGTAGATGTTGATCCCTCCACACCACTCCTGTGGGTACTGAGGGACCATCTCGATCTGGTCGGCACCAAGTACGGGTGCGGCATCGCTCAATGCGGAGCCTGTACCGTGCATGTTGGAGACACCGCCATGCGCTCCTGCATCATGCCGGTCTCGCAAGTCGGTAACCAGAAGATTACCACCATCGAGGGTCTCTCGGAAAACGGAGATCACCCGGTCCAGAAGGCTTGGCTCGAGCACGATGTGGCCCAGTGCGGGTATTGCCAGACCGGACAGATCATGAGTGCGGTTGCCTTGCTCAAAAGCAATCCACGACCCAATGACAATGAGATCGCCGCTGCGATGAGCGGCAACATTTGCCGCTGCGGCACCTACGTCCGTATCAGGGAAGCCATCAAGACGGCAGCAAATTCCTAATCCAAGATCCATAGCAAGATGACACTGATCAAAACACAACATAATCGACGCTCCTTCCTCAAGATCACGGGTGCCGCCGGCGGTGGCATGCTCATCGGATTCAACTGGCTGGCCGGTTGTACGCCGGTCGAGAAGGAAGCAGCAACCCTGGCCATTCCTGAAGAGTGGTTCCAGATCAACGGATATATCAAGATCGGCGATACCGGCCTTGTCACCATCTACTCGCCCAACCCCGAGATCGGGCAAAATGTAATGACCTCCATGCCCATGATCGTTGCAGAAGAGCTGGACGTGAAGTGGGACCACGTGGTCGTGGAGCAAGGGGGGCTCGACAGCGACGCTTTCAAGAATCCTCAGTTTGCGGGAGGCAGCCTGTCGATCATGCGGGGCTGGGATGCCCTGCGCATGGCAGGTGCAACCGGCCGGTTCATGCTCCTGAAAGCGGCTGCTGACGAGTGGGGCGTGGACGTAGCCGAGGTGACCGTCAGCGATGGCGTGATCAGCGAAGTGAACGGAGACCGCACCATTACCTATGGTGAGATCGCGTCAAAGGCGGTTGATGTTGAGGTGCCCGAAGAAGTCGCGCTCAAGGAGCCCAAAGACTTCAAACTGATCGGAAGCCACCAGAAGAATGTCGAAGGCAGGAAAATTGTCACCGGCAAGCCGTTGTTCGGCCTCGATTTCAAACGCGAAGGCATGGTACTGGCCATGATCGAACACGCACCAGTCTTCGGCATGACGGTCCGTGATTTCAACCGCGACGAGATCGTGGCAATGGATGGCGTTCGGGATGCCTTTATCATCGATATCGCGGATGCCAATTCGCACGAACAGGCTTTCAACCAGCTGATCGCCATTGTCGGCGACACCACCTGGCAACTGATACAGGCCAAAAATGCACTCCGGCCGAGTTGGGAGACTGTCACGCCGGCCGAAAGCTCGGAAATGCACGCACAGCGTTTGCAACAAGATATTCAGCACGGCGAGGTGCAGGACGAGCGCATCGACGGAGATCCGGAGGCGGCATTTGCCAGCGCTGCGAAGATCGTCGAACGCACCTATACAGCGCCCTTCCAGGCACATAACACGCTGGAACCGATGAACTTCTTCGCACATGTGACGGAGGACAAGGCTGAATTGATCGGCCCGACTCAAACGCCAAACTCGCTACGGCGGGCGGCAGCCAAACTGCTGGACATGCCGGAAGAAAATATCTCGGTGGATCTTACGCGCATCGGCGGGGGCTTTGGCCGGCGCCTCTACGTGCATTTCGGGCTGGAAGCAGCAGCGATTTCCCGTCAGGTAGGTGCTCCGGTCAAACTGATCTACACGCGTGAAGACGACATGACTTACGGCATGTACCGGCCGGCCTACCGGTCGAC
>JAWWBX010000011.1:0-32140 GCA_033720735.1 Saprospiraceae bacterium | reverse complement strand
GTCTTTCTGGGAGCGGAAATACCACATCCGAATGTTGGTATCCGCACAGCCACCCCGGCGCAATCACTGGATGTCAACGGGAAGATCCGACTCGGCGATGATGCGACCCCTCCGGTGGCCGGGACGATGCGCTGGAACAGTGAGACTCAGGATTTTGAGGGGTTCGATGGGACACGTTGGAGGTCTCTCACCCGTTCTGCTGGCGGCTGGGGCACACAAACCACCACCGAGAGCGCAGCAATGAGTGGCATGCACAATAACGCCCTCGGCTGGAGCGTGGCGGTCGATGGAGACCATGCTGTGATCGGCAGCCTCGATGCCGACACGGTATACATGTACCGTCGGCAGGGAGATGCATGGGTGTTCCACCAATCGTTTGCCGCGCCAGATGACGATGGCACCAGTCAGTATTTTGGCTGGAGCGTGGCCATACACGGTGCCTATGCCGTGATCGGTTCACCACAGAAATCCGTGAACGGAAATAGTGCCCAGGGCAAGGCCTATGTCTACCACCTCATCGGGGACACCTGGACATTCCAGGACAGCCTGGTGGCGTCCGATGGTGATGTGTTCTGGAGTTTTGGCTGGGATGTCGATCTATCCGGAGACTATTTGATTGTGGGTGCCCCCGGTGCTGAAGTCGATGGTGAGGTGGAGCAGGGCAACATCTATGTCTATCACCGCGATGGAGCGAGCTGGAACGAGCATGGCATCCTGTCCCCGGCCAGCGGCTCAGCTGGTGATGTATTCGGCATGTACATCACCATCGAGGGGAACGAGATCGTGATCGGTTCACCGAATACCACTTCTGAAGGTGAATGCTACGCCTTCAGTCGTCAGGGTTTGCAATGGACTGAGCTGCCCGTCATCACCCCTCTGGTCGGCATCCCGGCCAGCAGCTTCGGCAACAGCGTTTGTATTGAGGAGGAGCGCTTGTTCATTGGTTCGCGGGATTCTGCCGACTTTCAGGGCATCGTCTATATTTTTGAGAAGAGTGGTGGTGCCTGGGTCGAGACAAGTCAGTTGCCGCCGCCATCTCAGGAGCTGTTTGGCTTCGGATGGTCGCTTGACGCCAGCGGTGATGCACTCATTGTCGGCGCGCTGGGCGGTGCTTTTGTTTACCGTCTCATCGCGGGTACCTGGCAGAAGGAAGTTACGCTGCATCCTTCCGACGATGCGGTTGGTGGACAATTCGGATTTGCGGTGGGGATATCGGTATCCGGCGCGGTGGTAGCCGCACCGTACCTGGACTTGCCGTCTGCCGACAGTGCGGGGAAGGTTTATTTCTACAACTATCAATAGGATGCATCTTCAGAATCTCACCGTCCAGCAGATCAACTGGATCCTCCTCGGGATCTATTTCCTCTTTTGTGTCGCCCAGCTGCTCTTTTCCAATTGGGGCAGCATGGACGCTGCCGGCCGTGGCATGGCCAAGGGCTTCCTGATGATCTATTTCATCTACGTGGTGGTGCTGGGTGGGCTCAACCTGATCAACGCGAAATGGATGCACATGGTGGTGCTGGTGCTGTGCGCAATCCCGCTCTTTCTCGTCTTGTCGCGGATGCTGGGCCGGTAGGCATCGGCCCTGTGATGCGGACTGACAATGCATATGCCCTGGCCCGGGCAGCTCTTGCACCCATGGCCGGAATGCACTTAACTTGTCAGAATGGAATCCTGGCAGCGGATCGTCCTGATCACCTCCGCCCTCGTGCTTTGGTACATCGGCCGATGGTGGTACCGCAAGCGAGAACAGAGTCCCGAGCGCAAGATGCGCCGTCTGTTCGAACGGGGTGCCGAGAACATGGTGGATCAGATGGCCTCCTTTGCGCAAAACGTGATCGAGACGAGCAGGGTCACTGACGAGATCCGGGAGGGTATCGTGTCTGGCAACCCGGATACCGAACGTATTCATCAGTTACTCGAAGATTCCGGCTGGCGTCAGGTGATCTGTGGCCTTCTGATCCATCATCAGCGTATCGATCTGATCCCACAGAGGTTCCTCAATGCACATGCATTTCTTGAGGGCCTGGTCGGATATATCGCCAGGCAGTCAATAGTTGAGCTGAAAAACTCAAACCCGGAAGTGGAATTGTATTCAGACGACACAGGCAACGTGTTCCAACTCCTCCGTTGTCAGGTCGAGCAACGCCTATCGTCGACCAAAACCGAGTGGTGGGGGGCTCTGGCCGGGCCAACTTCGGATACGACACAGTTCTATATTGACCAAGTGCCGGCAGTCACATTCCGTGTGGAGGATGCGGCATCCACGCTGGATAATGACTTACTGAAGCCGCACATGGATGGCCTGATAGAGCGTACGCGGGTCGTGGAGGAGGAAGAATGATGGCTCTCGGGTAGGGCTGTTTGGCCGCCAAAAGGCGTAACTTGGGTCCGTTGCTGACGCATCACGACTGCTTTTCCACTTGCTCTGCGATCAGACTTGTTTCTGCGGAACGGCCGTTGGCCCTGAGGGGACAGCTCCTGCGCGCATTGCTTAAAATACACGCCATGGCCAATCAACAGGATCTGGACTTCACCTACACCACGATTGACGAGATCTTCCGGCTGAGCATCGGCGAGTGCGGCGACTACAGCGGCGCCAAATACGATGGGGATTTCTCCATGAGCCTGGAGGAAGCCCAGCGCGCGAAGCACCGCTTTATTGCGGACAGTCTGGGGATCGGCGACGGTAGCAAAGTCCTCGACATGGCGTGTGGGTGGGGGCCTTTTCTCAAGTATATCAAGGAAGAACGCGGCGCCGCGGGTATCGGACTGACCCTCTCCACAGGACAGGCAGCAGCCTGCCGGCAGAATGGCCTGAATGTGATGGTGCAGGATTGCCGGTACGTGCGGCCGGAAGACTACGGGGTTTTTGATGCCGTCACCTGTATCGGAGGACTGGAGCATTTCTGCTCCGTGGAGGAATGGCGGCAGGGGAAACAGGAGGAGGTGTATCGCAATTTCTTTCAGACCGTTTACAACCTGCTTCCGGCAGGCGGCAGGTTTTATATGCAAACGATGACGTTCAGCAAGAACATGATCGATTTCGATGCGATCGATGTGGATGCCGAGCGCGGATCCACCCCGCATGTGCTGGCGTTGATGATCAAGGAGTTTCCCGGATCATGGCTGCCGTATGGGCCTGAGATGGTGGTGCGGTGCGCGTCCCCCGGCTTCAAACTCATTTCCCAGAGCAGCGGGCGTCTCGATTATATCGAGACCATCGGGCAGTGGAGGAAAAGGTTCAGAAAGTTCAACTGGAAGAAATACTGGCTGTATGCCGGTCTGGCGGGCCGATTCTTAACGGACCGGGAATTCCGGCACCAGGTCGACATTTTCAGGATCAGCCCCAACCGCGTCTGTTTTGAACGCGAAGTGATGGACCATTTCAGGATGGTCTTTGAAAAGGTCTGATCAGCCCACTTATTCTTCCGTCCCGAGTTGTTTAAGCATCCTCCGGTGTGATGCGATCGCGCCGAAGAACGTCTTTTTCTCAAGGTAGGGCAAGTTGTGGGCACGTGAGGTTTGCCGCACGATCTCCGAGATCCTTGGATAGTGAATATGACACACGTTGGGGAACAAATGGTGTTCCACCTGGAAGTTCAGGCCTCCGAACAAGTAATTGACCAGCGGATTTCGGACCGCGAAATTGCAGGTGGTATGCATCTGCAGATCACCCCACGACATATCCAGTTTGCCATTCGGTCCGGGTTCCGGGAATGCGGTCCCTTCAATGATGTGCGCGAGCATGAAAATGATCGCGAGGGTGAACCCCTCTACAAAGTGGGCCAGCATGAATCCCAAGAGGATCCAATACCAGGGGAGATGAATGACGACAAGGGGTACCACAAGGAACACACTGTAGTACAGGGCCTTGTAAGCAAAGAGCCGGATGATCTCCTTCCTCGGGATCGACGATCGGTAATGACCACCCAGCTGCCGCTGGAACATCTTCACGTAATCCTTTACAAAGACCCACGAAAGCGAGGCCAGCCCATAGACCAGGAAGGCATAAATGTGTTGGAACCGGTGGATCCGTCGGAGTTTTTGCGAGCGCTCCAGCCGCAAGACACCTGGCTGGTTGATATCCTCATCATGGTGCGGAATGTTGGTATAGGTATGGTGCACAATGTTGTGACTGATCCTCCATACGTAATCATTGGCGCCGATCAGATTGAAGAAAAGTCCCAACTTCCGGTTGACCCCAGCCCGCCTTGAATAAGATCCGTGAATCGCATCGTGTCCGATATTCAGTCCGATCATGGCAGTGAGAAACCCGTGACAAAGAGCCAGTAGCAGGAGGGCGTACGCCGGGAGCAGGTTGGATAGGATGAAAGTGTACGTCGCGATCCAACCGATCAGGATCAGGATCGTCTTGACGACCATCCTGGCATTTGCCGTTTTTGGAATGTTACGGGACTGGAAGTAGGCATCCACGCGTTTTCTGACATCGCGTAGAAAGCTGTCCTGATGTTCCCTTCCGAACAGGATCTTTTGTCTCCCTGTGCCGGAGGTCGGGTTGAGTTGTGATGTATCGTCCATGCGAAACGTATTAATGAAATAAGGCTCAGCACCTGTGCGATCAAGGCCACTGCAGAAAGGACATCGGTCATGAAGCCCGATGTCTAACCGAAATACCAGGCTCAGATCAACACATCTGAGCTGAAAATGACTATCGGCGCGGCTGCGCTACCTTGACAACGATCTGGCTTCCGTCCAATTCAGAGTTGTTCAGTGCAGCGATTGCACTGCGCGCATCGTCATCATTCGGCATTTCCACAAAACCGAAGCCCCGGGAACGTCCGGTGTACTTGTCGTTGATAACGTTTGCCGATGCCACTTCTCCATAGGCTTCAAAAGCCCGTTTGAGCGCGTCCGACTTGGTGTCGTAGTTCAGTTTTGCAACAAAAAGATTCATGGTAGAAAAGTTTTTTGATCAATGTTCGCCGGCAGAATATCCACCGTGACTGATCAGTGATAAAATCATGATTGCCCACCCGATCCGGGTGCAATCTGACAACATGAAAACCTTTCTTGGGAAATAAATCTTGCTATCGCAAAGGAGAGAAAGAAAAATCAACTCAGACGGCTACTTGCACATGGCAGTGAGCCTGGGATTCAGTCATCCATGCTGTAAAGGAACGGTATTTACCTGAATTAGTTGCATGGAAGCGTTGCGTGGAGCCGGATAGGGAATGTCCTGTGAATTGACTATTTCACGGAGAGTCGCGATCTTAAAATCCTGCATATCTCAATGTTCTTGAGTAGGCACGCCCATGATGCATTTGCCAGTGCAGGTGGGCACTCTCATAAAAGCAAGGGTTGTCGGTGGCGAATCCATGTATCTGTATTGACTAGTCACCGCATAGGAAATCGGGATCGCTATCAGGATGTACACAAGCGCGATCCAGCGTAGAGGTCATTTTGTCTGACAAACTGGGACGGCTCAGGCTCACGATCGCGGAATGCCGTCAACGCTATCGGATCGTCCTGGGAATGGCGTGCGATACCCGCATCCCGGTGGCTGTGACGATGGGGGGTGGATATTCAGATCATATACGGGATGTTGTCGAGGCGCATGCCAATACCTGCCGGGAGGCGCAGGAGATCTATTTCTGAAGCCACTTTTCCATCGCGATCAACGGGGTCCCTGCCAGATCATGATCACTGTCGGGGACGATAGTGAAGCCAAACCGTTCGTACAGCGCAATGGCCGGCAGGAGGAAAGGAGTCGTGCTCAGGTAAAGGCGCTCCTTGCCGGCCTGGCGTGCGGATGTTTCAATATCATTGAGCAGGGCGAAGGCAATCCCATGCCCCTGGGCCGCCGGATCAACAGCCATACTTTGTATGTAAACCCCCGATGCAGTCTCCTGCATGCCAACGGTCCCTGCGATCGTGCCTTCCCAAAGCGCCACAAGCGTGACCACCTCGTGCAACCGTTCAGCCAGTTGCCCGGCGTTCAGCACCGTGCGCTCGAATCCCTCTGTGGTGTATTGATGTTCATAGGGGGCAAAGGCACGATACAGGATCGCTGCGATCGTTTCGCAATCCTCTTTCTTCGCTCGGCGGATAGTGCAGGATTTCATTCAATTGCGCGCATCATGAGCCAAAGCAAGTTCGCATTCCATGACGCATTGGTCAAGAAAGGGACCGGATTTTACAACCGGGCGGCATGTTGGGCCATTTATAAAGGACGAGTATGCGATTCCAGATCTCGACAACGGTACCGGGCAACTACCTCGATGTGATGGGCCAATTCGACCGCAGGCTGTTCGAATACCTTGCGCCGCCGTCGTCCGTGGCTGAGATCGTGGCATTCACAGGATCACAGACAGGTGATCGTGTCCACCTGAGATTCAGGCGGCCATGGACAGCGGAGTGGGTCAGTGAAATCACGGAGCACGGGCAGGATGGGAATTCAGCCTGGTTTGTTGACGAGGGCACAGTGCTCCCATTCGGTTTGCGCTTCTGGCGTCACCGGCATGTAGTAGAGCGTGTGGACGAGGACGTGTCACGCATCGTCGACGACATTGCATTCAAGTTTCGCTTCTCACTGATCACTGTCCTGGCCTTTCCCCTGGTGTACCTTGCCTTCCTGCCACGCCGGCGCTTGTACAAAACGTATTTCACAAAAGGGTCGGTCTGACCTAACACCTGAGATCCAATCTCTGGCATCTGGCATCTCGATTCTGGTATCTTTTCAGGGCGTTATAATCTTGTTAATTGTCCGCTGGGAGGGCCTGGATCGTGCCTGAAGACCTTAATTTGGCACCCAAATTGTACTTTTCCGGAATATGAAACTTCTCCAGGTACTTATCGTATGCGTTTTCTTCGCTGGAAGCGCGATGGCCCAAACGGCCGATTACAAGGCGGGCAATCCTGGCTGGATGGTCGACCTTGACGAAGCATATGCGGCTTCCAAAAAGCAGGGCAAGCCCATTATGGCCAATTTCACCGGCAGCGACTGGTGCGGTTGGTGCAAGCGGCTGACCGCTGCGGTTTTCTCGAAAAAGGAATTCCAGACATGGGCGGAGGACAACGTGATCCTGCTTGAGCTTGACTTCCCCCGTCGGACCAGGATCCCTGACCAGTATCGTCAGCAGAATGCCAATCTGCAGCAGGCATTCAAGGTGCGTGGATTCCCCACCATCTGGGTGTTCAACATGGACAAGGATGTCAATGGGCAGTACAAGATCAATGCCCTGGGCAAAACGGGCTATGCGCCATCTGTCCAGCAGTTTATCGGTGCCGTTGAACCGTTGATCAACAAGAGCTGATCAGCCTCTCAACAGATTCAGGCTGATCGTCGCCAACTCCGAGTCCGGGTACCGCTTGCGGAACGATGGGTCGGGCTTGAGTCCGGCCAGCTCAGCGGCTTTCAGAAAGCAATCCAGTTCAAGGATGTACTGATCGGAATAGCCATGCGTGGCGTCATAGGCGGTCGCCGCGACCTTGCCGAGATTGGCGGCGGTCAGGGTTGGATCGATCGTATGCAGCTCCATGACCAGCAGTCCGAAGCGCTGCACATAGGGCGACCATTTTCTCAAATGATCCACCAGGTTTTGCTCAATGATATGATTGGGAATGCGCTCGCCGCGGAAGGCAAATGCCCCGGACGAGTTGCTCACCCATGCTTCATCAATCGTTTGCGGAGGCGCATAGACACGGTTGTGGTCGAGAAACGAGCGGACGTTGAGCAGGTCCCCGAGGAAGATATTGTACTTCTCCTGTAGCGACTCGGCCAGCAGTTCCGGCTTGCCAACGTCACCGAACACAACCTTGGCCCAGATCCCGGCCCGGTTGAGCGTCTCCCGCGTCGCCAGCAGCGCTTTTTCGTTAAAGTCAGCACCGACGATGAACAGCGGGTATTCCTCGAGCATTTTGCCGCGCTCGGTCTGTTTCCAGATGACGTCAAAGATGTGCTCCAGCAGCGTCCCGTTGCCGCAGCCCATATCCAGAAATCCCTTGGGCTGATCGTGGATCGGCCGGTTGAACAACTCGGTGACGATCTGATCGATCTGCTTGAAATAGGCCGTGTGCGCACCACCACTGCCCCAGACATTCATCAGCCGGTCGACGTGGATCTCCGTGCTGCCGGCCGGCCGGTCCCAGAAGATGCGCGGATTCCCAAACAGCAGTTCCCTTACCCGGGCAAATGCCGGCAGGTAGGAGACCGTTACCCCGTAAGCCGTGGCACGTCGTGCGTAGAAGAGCCCCTCCGTCGTGAAATTGTAGACATTGCCATTTTTCGTAAACCAGTCGATCGAGGTCAGGAACTCAATGATCTCCCGCACCTCCTTGTGATGCGGTGTAAACTCCTCCACCTCGAACGGTGCAATGCTGAAATACTGGTGAAACATGCCGTTGATCCCCAACGCCACGATGATCGGGCCGACGATCAGGCCTTCCACATGTTTGAGGATCTGCTTTTGCACCTGAGTGGTCAGGGCATCGGCGTAGACATCGTCCTGGTTCAGTTCGTTGTAATGCGCGAAGAGACGCTGCATTGCATGATAGGCCTGAGATGGGAATCCCTCGCGGAGGTACTCGCCGAGATGCGTGGCATGGGGGATAAATGCGACGGGCTGGGCATACTGATCGAGCATCGTTGCCGCGATCTTGCCGGTGTCGGTGATCGAAAAGCGCACATCCTCGCCATGGCCCAGGATCTCCTGCGTGAGCCAGCCCTGGGAGGCCAGTACGCGCAGCGCGACATTCAAATACCCTTCATTGGCCTTGAAATCCCGCGTCAGGTCAGAAAGGAGTGCTTCACCCTGGTCGACAAGCTTGTCGATGATCCCGGCCTCATGCAGGGCCATTGCAGATGGTCCCGTTGCGATACCGTCAAGATGACGAAAGATGCCCGCACGGAGTTTGGCTTTGACTTCTTTGGAAAGAAACATGCAGAACGCTCAGGTTGGTCAGGAGGGTGGAATTTACGGAATCGTGTGCATGCGTGCACGTGTTCACGTGTTCATGTGTTCATGTGCCTGCCCTGTACGCGAAGCATAGCGGAGTCGTATAGGGTTCACGTCGCCGTGGGATACGAGGGCGCAGTTCCAGATCCACCGGACCAAGCCAGGTGCTGATGCAAACAAGCAATGCGAGAATGTCGTTGGGGCGCTACCCTCTGATCGAACCTCCCAGGCTCTCTTTCGACTTCACGCTTTGCGGATTGCCGGAGTAGGTGATGGAGCCACCGGTGGAGGCGGAGGCTTCGATGCTCTCGGAGGCATGGACGGAGGCCAGCGCCCCGGTGTTGGCCTTGACGTAGACGGTCTGGGCAACGAAGTCGCGGGCTTTCAGGACGCCACCGGTGGTGGATGAGGCCTCGAGCACGCGGCCGGATCCTTCGAGGCGCAGCACACCCCCTTCACCCACGCGGGCGTCGAGTGACTGGGCATCGATGAGCAGATCACCATTGGCACCCGTGTCGATGCTCAGGTCGAAATCGCCGGCGTTGAGCGTGCCATCAGTGTTGACCTGGGCACCGGCCGAGGCATACAGAGCGCGCAGTGCAGTGTAGGTCACTTCGACCACAGCCGGCTTGTCCCAGTCCTTGAAGACCTTGTTGTTGGTGATCTTCAGTTTCCCTTGCTCGACCCGCACCTTGAGTTCCGAAGTATTCCCGGTGGCGGTGTACGACGTATTGCTGCCGTGTTTCAGGGTCAGTTTTACATTGCCGCTGACCGAGATCTTCTGAAAGGCATCCAGTGAAGTCTGGGCAGTGGCTGCCGTAGTCGCGATGCACAATGCGATGGCAAAAATGAATCTCATGGTTGTTGATGTTTGTATTGTTCTAAAAGACAAAGGCCCGGATCGATGGATGCATGGAGTCATCGATTCAGGAACCGATAAGTGAATTTGACGAGAAAGGTGTTGCGCAATGCATCACTGAAAATATTGTCGGTGAGGCTGCCAATGAGACCGTCTTCCGGGCGGCCAAAAAACGTGTTGCCTTGCGTCCATACTACAAAGATCTCGGATCCCGGTATGTACTCCCAGCGTGCGACCAGATTGGAACGGAACTGTACAAAATTGAAATCCGGGTCGCCGAACGTATAGTCGATTTGGCCATCGCGGTTTGTATCGATAGAGTAAGTTTCATCCTCATAGCTGACCTGGTCTTCAGCGAAGAAGGCCACCCGCTGGTCAAAGTCCTTGGCTAACGGGTCCAATACGAAGTTAAAATTGGAATAGGTGCCGCGGGAAATGAAGGGTTGACCGTAGTACTGGATGGTCAGATCAGGAGTGATATTATAATTCACCCGGAACGTAATACCCAGGGTCTCCTGGATCACTTCCCCCAAAATGTAAACGGGCTGATCAAACAGATCACGCCGGGAGGTTACGTACTGGTCGTCGCGATTGGTCCTGGTCCACGAGGGGCCGAAAGACAAGTTGAGCGCGTCGGAGGGCTGGATGCGCAGATCGGTGTTCAAGGAATGATAGTGCACTTTGTTTTCAAACCCGTAGGCCTGAACGACGTTGACGAATGCAGAGACCACCTTGCGCCCGTCGCTGTTGACCCAAAACCAATGGGCGACTCCGGATGGCCGGCGATAAGACGGACCGCCACGCAGCCAGTTGTTTGAGATGTCGAGGTTTTCATATGTCACGCCTGTGCCAAAGTTCCAGTGATTTTTGAGATTGCCATTCATATTGACGTTGAAGGCACGGAACAGGTTGTTACCGCCGAAATCCCAGCGCCACCAATGGTTGTAGTTGATGCTGTAACTTCGGAATTTGCCCACCGGGTCGTTTTCCCGGAATCCCATCCAGTAGTAGTAGTTGATCTCATCGCTGTTGCGCATGAAACCGATGTCGTTCAGTTCCAGTTTGGGTGAACGCCAGGTGACCCCGGTCTGGAAATTGAACTCTCCCTTGCGTTCACCGATCGAGATATTGCCACCATGCCCGATGAGTTCGGTCACTGTTGGATCATAGTCAAGGTGGTCCGCACCCGGACGGGTAAAGGCGTGTTCAAACGCCGTCTGGGTTGTGCGGATCGCTTCAGCGGTGCCCGCCACACGGCTCGTTACAAAGCGCGCATGAAATTGCCAGGCCTTATCCTTCCAGCGATGGATGACGTCGATCCCGCCCGAAAGGGCCGATTTGTGCAGGAACTCCAGCGACGGATCGTCGATCTTGCGTCCGACATGCGTGAAGATACCGCCGATGATCGTGCTACCTTCATTGAAGTCCTGGCTGACACGCCCCACAAAGTAGTTTGTCTGCGGCTCCACGACTTCCCGTGACTCCTCACCGGATACATTGATGGTAGCATGTTCGCGCCCGGTCACGGCCTCCATGACACCCAGGGACAACCCGCTTTTCGTCTTTCCACTCACCTTTGCTGCGCCGAGGATCGTGGTAAACTCGGGTTGATCGGAATAAAAGCCGGAGCCAGGGTCGGAACCGACAAACCGGTGCGGGCGGGCTCCGATCCGCCTGGAGTAAAACAAGTTGTCTATGTCGTAAGGACCACCTGCGGTGGAGTTGGAAATGTTGTAGCTGAACAGGCCCCGGTTCTCAATGAAGAAGGGCCTGCGTTCATTAAAGAAGATCTGGAATCCGTCCAGGGTCAATGCCGAGGGATCAGCCTCCACCTGCCCGAAGTCGGGGTTGACCGTAAAATCGAGCGTAATGTCACTGGTCAGGCCAATCTTGCCGTCCACGCCGACGGCAACGTTGCCATCAGATCCATCGGCGAAGGGGTTGCCCGGTTCCTTTTTGAAGGTCTCAAGCTGAGCCAGCACGTAGGGCTGGATCTCCACCTGGCGTTTTGCCTGCAGGCCCCGCAGCCCATGCAGTTCTCCGAAACCACTCACCCAGTAACCGGCATTCCGCGGCACGTAGCGCCATACCGAACGGCTTTCGTTGCGGAAGTCTCTGCGGGTGAATTGAATGCCCCATACCTGCTCTTCCTCGCCACTATAGCGCAACTGGCTCAGCGGAATCGCCACTTCGCAGGTCCAGCCTTCGTCATCAATTTGCGACCTGGTCGTCCAGATCGGATCCCAGGACGTGTCCCAGTTCTGTCCGTCGTTGGTGACGAACTCGTCTCCCTTCACACCCGAGACAGAGGCGGTGAAGGAAAATGCCGTGCGTTTGTCGTGATAGCTGTCGATGTTGATCTCGATCCAGTCGCCGGCGAAACCATCCCGCCGCGACATCCGGCTCACGATACTGTCCGGATGCGTGTCATAACAGCGGTAGCCAATGTACAGGTGATGATCGTCGTAGAGGATCTTGAATTTGGTTTCCTGGGTGGGTTTTGCACCGTCGTGTGGCTGCAGTTGCGTGAATCCCGAGCCCCAGTCCACCGTCTCCCAGGCTGGATCCGAGAGGTCGCCATCGATCACGGGCGGGGTATCGGTTCGCGCCGTGGTGTATCGTTTCATCGGTTCAGGACCATCGGCAGGGTTGCGCAGCAGTTCGGGTTGCCCCCACGCAGGGAGAACGATGAGAAGGCAAAGAACCGCCAAACCGACCCGATATTGCATGGCATGAAGGTACGGCGCCGGATATGCCATGCGGTCTTGATTCGTACCAAGGGAGATGCCGGGTCGATGAATTCCGCAATTCAGACGACAAATCGTGCTGTGCAATTCCAGGATTTACGTCTTTGACCGGTGGCTGACAGGCAACCATTTTCACGTTGCATGGATCATAACAGATGAAGCAGTAATTTATTTCCGGGTAGATTAAACGATTCTTCTCCCGATCAGTCATACAGCAAATTCCGGGTTCATGAGTACACATACCGTGGAGTTGATCTCCAAAGAACGCGCTGAGATGCTGACCACACGCGTCAAGTCGCGTACCGGTCAGCGACCACCGGTCAAAGATGTGAGCCAGCGCTCGCCGATTGGTGGCACCCTCGATCCCTACACGGGCGAGTGGGACTATCTGCAGGCCGGGCACCTGCTGCGACGGGCAATGATCGGCCCCACCAAGGAGCAGATCGAAAGCGCCGTGGAAAACGGACCTGAGGCCACGGTGGCCGAACTGCTGGCAGACCTGCCGCTGCCCGAGCCGCCCATCAACTACTATTTTCAGGAAGACCCGTTCACACCCGTGGGGGAGACCTGGATCGACAAGCCCTTTACTCAGGAATTCCGGAATTACCGCTTCCGTTCGCTCTATGGCTGGACAATGGGCAACATGCTTGAAGAGGGTGTTTCGATCCGGGAAATGATGACCCTGTTCTGGCACAACCACTTTGTGACAGCCGAGATCAATCTGCCCAAAGCCGTCTATCAATACATTACCCTGTTGCGGGAATACGCGCTTGGCAACTTCCGGGAACTGACCAAACAGATCACGGTCAATCCATCCATGCTGGCGTACCTGAACGGATCGCAGAACACCAAGTTTGCGCCAAACGAGAACTACGCCCGGGAGTTGCTCGAGTTGTTCGTGCTTGGCAAGGGAGACCTGGCCGGGCCGGGTGACTATACCACCTTCACCGAGGAAGACGTCCAGGCGATCTCACAGATCCTGACCGGGTGGCGCATCCGTTTTATCGCCGACGACGGTTCCATGCCCCAGGGATTTTTCAATGGGTTTTTCCACAGCGAAGGGTCCAAACAACTGTCGCACCGGTTCGATCAGGCGGTCATTCAGGAGAATGGCGATCAGGAATACAAGGATCTCATTGATGTCCTGTTTGAGCATCCTGAAGCGTCACGGTTTATTTGCCGCAAGCTGTACCGGTGGTTTGTCTATTACAAGATCGATGAAGCGATCGAGCAGAACGTGATCGAGCCCATGGCCCAGATCCTGCGCGACAATGATTTTAACGTCAAGCCGGTTCTGGAAGCATTGCTCAAGAGTGAGCATTTCTACGATGCCAACAGCATCGGCTGCATCATCAAGAATCCGATTGAATTTATCCTCGCCAACAGCAAGCAGTTCAACATTCCGTTTCCTCAAAACATCAATCAGCGCTATGCGCTGTGGGTAGGTTTGTTCCGCACGACCGAGTTGCTGCAGATGGTGTACTATTTCCCACCCAGCGTAGCGGGATGGAAGGCATTCCACCAGGAACCCACCTACAATCAGATGTGGATCAACACCGTCACGCTGATCCTGCGTCAGGAGTACTCTGACGGTATCGCGCTGTCGCTGTTCAGTGTCTTTGACCAGCCCTGGGGCATACCCGCACTGGAGTTTATCGCCGGCATGGACAACCCGCTCAACCCAAACGACCTCATCCGCAGTATCGCCGGAGTCATTTACCCGCAACCGATCGAGCAACCGCAGATCGACGAGCTGAAAGAAGTATTGATCCCCGGCCTGCCGGACGAGGAATGGACGATCGAATACCAGATGTACCTGGACAACCCGAATGACGAAGGCATCCGGCTTACCGTGCAGTCGAAAGTCCGGGCCCTGCTGCGGGCGATGCTGGCCCGGCCGGAATATCACCTCAGCTAAACGCAAATCAGGAGCACCTCAAACCATGATATCATGAAGCGCAGAGACTTTATTCGCACAGGTTCGGCTTTTTCACTTCCGGTGTTCGTCAACGGGTTCAACCTGGGATTTTTGCCCAGGAGTGCCTTTTTCAACATGATCGATGAACATAGCGACCGGGTATTGGTGCTCATCCAGCTCGACGGGGGCAATGACGGACTGAATACCCTGATCCCCGTCGACCAGTACGCAAATCTGAGCGCGGCCCGCCAGGGCCTGTTGATCCCGGAGAATCAGATCCTGCCGATCTATGACGAGGTGGGTCTGCATCCGGCGCTCACGGGATTCAGAAATTTGTTTGACGACGGCAAGATGACCGCCGTGCAGAGTGTCGCGTATCCCAACCAGAACAGGTCACACTTCCGGTCGACAGATATCTGGTCTACCGGGTCGGCCGCCGACGAATTTCTCACGACCGGATGGCTTGGACGGTATTTCTACGACAACTTCCCGGAATACCCGGAAGGCTATCCCAACGAGGACGAGCCGGATCCGTTTGCGATCACCCTGCGCTTTACCGTCTCTGAGACCTGCCAGGGGCCGTCGTCCAATTATTCGATGGCAGTGACGGATCCATTCAGCCTGGGACAGATCGATCAGGCCACTTTCGACAGCCTGCCCGATACCAATTACGGCAATGAAATGGCCTTCTTGATCGATGCGATCGCACAAACCAACGCCTACGCCGACACCGTGCTTGCGGCCGCCAATGCGGGCAACAGCCTGTCTGCGCTCTACGACGACGACAATCCCCTGGCCCAGCAAATGAAAACCATTGCGACCCTGATCAGTGGAGGTTTGAGAACTCGGGTATACATCGCGCGCATTGGTGGATTCGACACACATGCCAACCAGGTGCTCGCCGGAGATGCCACGTCCGGACAGCACGCGACCTTGCTGGCGAATCTGAGCAACGCCATTGAGGCGTTTCAGGATGATCTGAACAAACTGGGCATTGAAGAGCGCGTGCTGGGGATGACCTTCTCGGAGTTTGGCCGGCAGATCCGTTCCAACGACAGCCTGGGGACGGATCACGGTACTGCTGCGCCCTTGTTCATCTTCGGATCCTGTGTCAATGCGGGCATTATCGGTGAAAACCCGGTGATCCCCAACCAGGTGGAGCCACAACAAGGCGTCGCCATGCAGTTTGATTACAGGTCGGTCTACGCGACGATCCTTCAGGATTGGTTTGGGGCCCAGGCTGCCGAGGTACAGCAATTGCTGTTTGGTGATTTTGAGCCTTTGCCGATCATTGCCGGATGCTCGACAACTAGCCTGGACGACAACTTGCCCGGGATCAGCGAGAAGCCCTACGTGTTCAACATCTTTCCGAATCCGGTCAATGGGACAGGGACCATTCGCCTGACCTCCTCCGGGGAGACCCTGCGGATCAGTTTGCATGATCTGCTCGGGCGCGAAGTGCAGCTGATCGCCGACCAGCCTTTCCCCAGTGGCAAGCACACAGTGACCTTTGATACCGGCAAGCTGCCGCAGGGCAATTACCACGTGCGGATTGCAGGCAGGGACTGGCAGCAGACCCGTAAGCTCATCAAGCTCTGATTCAAGACATCCACGTATGACTGCCGATGCCCGGGGACCGTGCCCGGGCATTGTTGTTCCCGGCAGGAGGTCAGGAAAGATGTTACACGTATAACAAATGATTTGGAAACATTTGCACACGCGGGCATCGGGGTTTTGGTCCTGGCCGGGCGACCTTGCAGGTAGGTGATGCATCGTAAATGCATGATGGTTCGCACATTGCGAAGATGACCATGGCGTGCCCGCACGGTACGATTGCTGCGTCTGCAGCCACCAGTCAGATCTCACGATCAGCCCGGCCCGTGCATACCTCATGCGGATTCAGATATTTCCCGACATTTGCGCACGATGAAAACACAAGGACAGGCACTGACGTTGGTCGTGCTGGCCGCCGGGATGGGCAGCCGGTACGGTGGTCTGAAGCAGATGGACGCTTTCGGGCCGAATGGTGAGAACATTATCGACTATTCGATCTACGATGCGATCCAGGCGGGTTTTGACAAAGTGGTTTTCGTGATCCGGGAGGCGTTTCGCACGGAGTTCACTGCGTTCTTTTCGGGCAAGTTTGACCACCTGATCGATGTTGCCTTTGTGACGCAGGAGCTTGATGACCTTCCGGAAGGGTACCAGGTGCCTGCAGGCCGTGAGAAGCCCTGGGGCACCGGACATGCGGTACTGGTCGCCCGGGAAGCGGTGGAGACACCATTTGCGGTGATCAATGCGGACGACTTTTACGGGCGCGATGCCTACTTCCAGATCCGTGACTTCTTCAGGGGTGATACGCAACACGGGGACGATTACTGCGTGGTAGGTTACTATCTGCGCAACACCTTGTCCGACCACGGTACTGTCAACCGTGGCGTATGTCATGTCGACGATGCGATGCGACTACAGGCGGTCGAGGAGGTCGTCAAGATCCGCCGCAATGACACCGGTAGTATTGTGTACCCTGGCGGCAACGGCCGCGAGGGCACGCTCAGTGAGGACACCATTGTCTCCATGAATATCTGGGGATTTCTGCCTTCCTATTTCGATCATGCCGACCAAGCCTTCAGGGCGTTTCTCGATACCCGGATCGAAGAACCTAAATCCGAGTTGTACATCCCGACCATTGTGGATGCCTTGATCCGCAACCAGGTCTTGAATGTCCACGTGCTTCCGAGTGAGTCGTCGTGGTTTGGGGTCACCTATCAGGAAGACAAACCCTTTGTCCTCCGGCAGATCAACCGCTTGATCGCGGAGGGCGTCTATCCGCAAAAGCTCTGGTCCTGACAAAAGAAAAGGCTGATGCATCGCATCAGCCCTGGTTATCCGTTCAGGTGGCTGGCGCCTACCAGCTCATATCCTCATCTTCTTCAAGATCGCCTGACTGTTCATTGGCAGCCTCTTCGGTTACGCCGTCATCATCGCCCTCTATTTCATCTCCGTCACCGGCGTCACCGGAGTCACCGGAGTCATCGTCTTCATGGTCTTCGCTGTCATCCTCATCCATTGCAGGAGCCGTATCCTCGGCTACAGGGGCGGTGACCTTCTCCTTCTCCTTCTCCTGCTGTGTGTTACTCTCTTCTTCGGCGCGGCGTGCTTCCCATTCTTGCTGACGCTTGGTAAACTCATCGTAGTCGTAGTCGGGCATCAACTCTGTCTTCACGTGGTTGACCGCGTCCTCCAGGGACTGAAGGAACCTGTTGAAGTCTTCCTTGTACAGGAAGATCTTGTGCCGCTCGTAGCCATCACCGTTAAAACGCCGGGTGCTCTCGGTCAGTGTGATGTAGTAGTCGTCGCCCTTGGTTCGCCGTACGTCGAAGAAATACGTCCGCCGCTTGCCAGCACGCACTTTTGTCGAATAGACACTTTCAAACCGCTTCTGAGAATGCTCGTGTTCCACCGTCCGTTTTTTTGATCAACAAGAAGAAACGTCCCTGATTAGAGGTCGCTAAAATTAGAAAAAAATTACAAAGCGTACTGGTCCTCAATGGCTTGACGCTTGACCAGTTCGTAGTACGCACCGCCCCGTTCCATCAGCTGTTCGTGCGTGCCTTGTTCGGCAATCCGGCCGTTTTCGAGTACCAGGATTTTGTCGAAATCCATTGCTCCCATCATGCGATGCGTGATAATGATCGCCGTCTTGCCTTTCAGCGCACCATTCAGGTAGTTGAGGATGCGCTGTTCGGTTTTGGTGTCTACGGCCGACAAGCAGTCGTCGAGGATGAGAATGTCGGGATTCTTGACAAAGGCACGCGCGATCGAGACGCGCTGCTTCTGGCCACCTGAAAGCGTTACACCGCGCTCTCCGACGAGTGTCTGGTAACCCTTGGGAAATTCAATGATATCGTCATGCACCGACGCATGCCGGGCATACTCGATCGCTTGCTCCGGTGTCCCGTTCTTGCTGCCAAACAGGATGTTGTGTTCGATCGTGTCTGAAAACAGGAACACATCCTGGGGAACGTAACCGATCTGATAACGCAAGGTGTCAAGGTTGATGTTGCGGATATCCTCGCCGTCGAGCAGAATGCGCCCCTCACTCACGTCATACATCCGGAGCAGCAGGTCGGCGACCGTGGTCTTGCCGGAAGCCGTCTTGCCGACGATGGCCACCCGTTCACCGGGCATGATCTCGAACGATACGTCAGACAGCGCCTGGATGCCCGTTTCCGGATAGGTAAATGATACCTTGTCAAAGACGATGTGGCCGTCGAGCTGTCGCGCAACCGCCGCCGGACTTTCAATGGACGGTTTGGTCTGCAGAAATTCGTTGATCCGCTGTTGCGAGGCTTCGGCTTGCTGGATGATCGAGGCGATCCACCCGATGGAGGTGACCGGCCACGTGAGCATATTCACGTAAATGACAAATTCGGCGATGTTGCCGGGGGTGACATTGCCCTTTGCCACCTGGATGCCGCCGACGTAGATGACCAGAATGGTGCTGGCGCCGATCAGTACAAGCATCAGCGGGAAGAACAGGGCGTTGACGCGGGCCAGTTCGAGAGTTTTCGTTTTGTAGTCCTCGCTCTCGTCAGCAAAGAACCGGGCAAATTGCCTTTCGCGCACATATGATTTGACTACCCGGATCCCCGAGTACACTTCCTGGGCAATGCTGTTGAGCCGCGACAGCTGATTTTGAATGACCGAACTCTTCTTGTGGATGATATTACTCACATAGTAGATCGACAACGAGAGAAAGGGGAGTGGCAGCAGCGTGTAGAGGGACAGCTCCACGTTGACCCGGAACATCGAATAGATCACCATGACGAACAGCGTCGTCAGATTGATCCCGTAGAGAATGGCTGGCCCGAGATACATGCGCACCTTGGAGACATCTTCAGTGATCCGGGCCATCAGGTCGCCGGTTTTGTTGCGCCGGAAAAACCCGAGATCCAGACGTTCGTAGTGCTCAAAGATCTCCTTGCGCAGGTCATATTCGATCAGTCGCGACATCACGATGATGGTCTGTCGCATGAAGTACATGAATATGCCCATGGCAATGGCCAGCAGCAGTACCAACCCGCCGAACTCGAGCAGGGCCTTGCCGATCTCGTTGTACAGCAACTCCTGCTGCTCCGGCGTGCTGGAGTTGTAGAGTTTGACCTGTTCGAGCACGTGGTCCAGCGCATCACGGATCACCTGCGGCTGCCACGCACGGAAATAATTGGAGAGCGCTACGAAGACGATACCCAGCAGCAGTCGCCACTTGTATTTGAGCAGGTACTTATTGAGGTAGCGGAGATGTTTCAAAGCAGGCGCTAAAGATATGTAACAATCAAGTTCGTGGTTGTTAACAAGTCGTTACCATGCGAGGTTGTGCACGCTGGCCGTACGGTCCGCGAAAGCACGGCGCGTTCCCTATCTTTGGGGCAAAGACTCTGACGTATGAACCGAATCGTAACCCTGGACGAATTTATCATCCGCCGGCAAAAAGACTTCCCGTTTGCCTCCGGGGAGCTCACGAATCTCCTGCGTGATATCGGGGTGGCCGCAAAGATCATCAATCGCGAAGTCAACAAAGCAGGCCTGGTCAACATCCTCGGGGTTGAAGGATCCGAAAATACGTCCGGCGACATGGTGCAGAAGCTCGATGTCTTCTCCAATGAGAAGATCGTCGAATGCCTGAAGCAAAGCGGTGAATGTGCAGGCATCGCCACGGAGGAGATTGACGATTTCATTCAGCTGCCGGGGGTTGACAACAAGGAAGCCAAGTATGTAGTGGTGTGCGACCCGCTCGATGGGTCCAGCAACATCGACGTCAATGTGTCAGTGGGGACCATATTCGGTATCTACCGGCGCAAGAGCGATCTCGGTGGTCCGTGTTCCGTCGAAGATTTTCTGCAGAAAGGGTCGGAGCTGGTGGCAGCGGGATATGTCCTCTATGGCACCTCTACCATCCTGGTGTACACCACGGGCAATGGCGTCAACGGATTCACCCTTGATCCATCGATCGGTGAATTCTGCTTGTCGCACCAGGACATCAAGATGCCGGAACGTGGCAACTACTACTCCGTCAACCAGGGGTACTACTTGAAGTTCGACCTTGAGATGCGGCGGTACATTGATTATTGTTCCGACCTCAACCTGCGGTTGCGCTACATCGGTTCGATGGTATCGGACATTCACCGCATCATGTTTCAGGGCGGGATCTTCCTGTATCCAAATACCCGCAAGTATCCGCAGGGCAAGCTCCGCGTACTCTACGAACTCAATCCGATGTCCATGATTGTCGAACAGGCTGGCGGCAAGGCGATGACCTGTAGTCTGGAACGGATTCTTGACCTTGAAGTCACTGAACTACACCAGCGTGATACCGTGGCCATGGGCTCTTCCGAGATGGTGGAGGAAATGAAAAACTTTGTCAACCGCTACAGCGCGGTAATCCCGGTCTAGTCATCAGCATCACTCATGCGTGTTTGCGCCAATCGCGTCCTCGCTGATGGAGAAGTCGAGGTAGGCGATCACTTTTTCAATCTGTTCAGCGGAGAGAATGTGCAGGCCGCGCAGGTCCTCGGGCGAGCGCAATACCCCATTGTGCCTGATATAGTTGATCATGGATTGCGCCTCCCTGCGGCTGATATATGGATGTGAAGCAAGCATTTCCGTGGTGGCCAGGTTTACCGGGATCCTTTTGTGCTCGTTGGAGCGTTTGAGGCGCGATCTGATACTGACGAACGTTTCAGGAGGAAGACCATAGGTCAGGGCGACCTGATCGATACTGCTAAATCCACCAAGGGCATTTCGAAACTTGATAATGCGCTCGGACAATACCGGTCCGATCCCTGGCAAGGCCGCCCAATCTTCCCTGGTCGCTGCGTTGATGCACAGCGTGCTTGTGCCTGTTGTGCGGGCTGTGGATGCCTTGCGGAAAATCATACAGGGCTGTAGTGCCGACAGGATGGTACTGTCCATACCATAGATGCGCCCGATATCCGCGCTTGAGCGGAAGGATCCACCTTTTTCCCGGTATTTCACCAGATTGCTGACAACGAATGAAGGAACACCCCATTCAATCAACGTGTCCCGGTGCACGGTGTTTGGATCAAACCTGGCACATTGTATTGCGCGCTGGCGCGGCCTTTGTGCTGAATGGTTTGCGGGGGTGCGTCGGGCCTGGCGTTCCGTGTTTCGGACCGATGGAGATTGGCGGTCGTCCGACGCATGCTGTCCCTCTTGGCCGGCGTGATCTGGTCCCGGTGGATTTGCCGTGTCCTGATCCGTTTTTTGCCCGGCGGCCGGCATGACCTGGACGACGGGAGTCTCTGGTAGCTCCCGGATGGAGGTGATTCTCTGGATGATCAGGTAACCACTGATGAGGGCGGTTATGAGGAGGATGGCTCGAAATTCAGATCTGCTGGCATCTTTCATGTGACAGGTGTTTGTTTGTTGATGATTTCGAAATGGCCGTCGTACCTGAGATGATGAAATCTCGTCTCAGATGCGATGTAGTGCTTGCGCAGGGTGCGGTAGGCCCAGCCTGGAAAGGTGCGGGCCACAACAATTGTCGGTGCATCAGGCCAGTTGGATCTGGAGGATACCTCTTTTGCAACACCAGCTCCGACGTGCAGAATGTCGAGTGGTTGATCGGGTGGGTCACCGCCAGGCCAGTAGCCCACACGCCAGCTCCCAACCTGAGCCACCGTGCTCAGCCCGGGGCTGAATGGCAATTGATGCACGTGTCGCGAGCGGACGAATCGGGACAATCGGTGCCGCCTGACATCTGTGCGGATAAAGCCTGTTTCTGCCGCATCGATAGTCGAGTAACACAGGGATCGGGCGCACCAGTCTACCTGGAAAGCCATTTCGGAATTGTAAATGACCAGTGACTGCGTATTGCGTTGGGTCATTTGGTGATGTGCACTCAGGACGAGAAACCCGAGTATGGCGATGACACTGATCCGGGTCCAGCCTCTCCGTCCGGTCAGGACACGCAGGGCTACACCCGCAACGACCAGATATGCCACTGGCAGGAGGTGGGCAGGCAGATACAGTTCAGTGGCCGCGCTCCATTCCAGTTGTGATGTCGCTGTGACCAGCCGGTTGAGCGCTCCGATACCTGCGTCAAGGATACCACCGATCCAAGTGCCTGCGGCCGGCCAGATCGACGCAGCTGCGGTGAGGATGATGCCCCCGGTGACAATGCCAAACGCGGCAGGGATGGCCACCAGGCTGATCAATGGTGAAATCACCGAAAATTGATTGAAATAGTGCACAGATGCAGGGATCAGGGGCAGTTGGGCAGCGATCGAAATGGCAGCGATACCCCATAGGTAGCGGAGCACACCGGGGCGGGCCGGGATAGCGCGAAAGAGCGGACCGCCGAAAATCAGGATGCCTGCCAACGCCAGATACGAAAACTGAAAGCTGACGGAGTAGAGGAGTCCGGGCTGCAGGATCAGCGAAACCATGCAGCAAAATCCGAGAATGTTGAGCCCCGAGCTGTTTCTCCCGGCGATCACACCGATGGCGTACATGGAGAACATGAACGCGGCCCGTACCGCAGAAGGCGACAGACCACTGGCCAGAGTGAAGCCCCAGATCCCGGCAAGAATGACCGCAAAGCGGAGTGCCAGAGACCATGCTGGCGCTCCGCGCCGGGGACGTCCGATCAGCCAGATGAGCAGGGAAGCCACAATGCCGATATGCAACCCCGAGATGGCCATGATATGGATCGCACCGGCTCGTGCAAAGGCATCGCGGGTCGCGTCGTTGATCTCCGTGCGGTCGCCGGCCACCATTGCGAGTGCAATGGCCTTGCTGGCCGGGTCTTTGAGGGAGGTACTGAGTCGACTTCGAATAGATTCCTGCATCCGTGCACCCCACCGGCGCAAGTGAAAAGTGGTACACGGTCTGATGCTGAAGGCACCTTCCTGCAGAAAGACCCTTCTTGCAATACCCTGACGCCAGTAGAAACTGGCGGCATCGAACGCCCATGCCGGTCCCCGATCGGGAAAGGTGCTCAGGGGTTCAGCGAATGTCAAGGTGTCCCCAAGTTCAGCAGAGCAGTGCGGCAGGTAAGCCAGGACACGGATTTGTTGTGGTTGCGATAGAGCGCTACCATCCCGCTCATGCAGAAGCACGCGGGCCTTGCATCCGTGGGACGTGGGTGCAATGGTCTGGATGGTTCCCCTGAAGACATGGGGCTGGTCGTCCATCCATGTTGGTGGTTGCTGGTTCCGCAACACAAGCAGGCATCCCATCAGCGCCATGAGTAGAAGCAGCACCGACAATCGTGAAAGGTGAAACTTGCGATGGTACCGGAGTCCCGCAATGACCATTGTTCCAACCAGGAGACTCCAGATCAGCACAGGACCGCCCAGCACAGACTGCACAGTCATACCGAGCAGAAAGGGCACACAGAGCAATGCGCATGGCGCCATTTGCCATCGCAGGCGGTTCACATGGTGGGCGGTCATGGACCGGTAAAATTCGGGGATGCAGAGGTCCACAACCGCACAGAAGTGTTGCAATTTTCTCTACACCTCGCAAAAAAATGAGAAGAATCCTCTAAAAAAGGAGCGCCAGCCAGCCGGAAGGCCGGCGAAAGTGGAGGAATTCTCTAACGGACCCTGCCTCGCGGGCTGGTCGGCAACCACTGCGCAATCATCGGTTATTTGTTAATTTCCCGTACAACCTGGGGAATGCGATTCATCCTGTACAGCATATTTCTGGTATTCTGGTTGGTGATGTGGTGGTGGACCTATACGTGCCACATCAAGACATCGTGTTGCCCGGAAGGTCTGACCCCTGATCCGATTGGCCTGATCGAGGTGGACCGCGAAGACCCGCGACCGGTGGTCTTTCGGTGGTCGGACGCCAAACCTGTGGCCACACCCGCCTTCGACGGTCTTAAAGATTCACTTGCTGCGGTGCTCGAACAAGGGCAGATGCTCGAGATCACGGGCTTCTACTACCGCGATGAGACACCGCCTGATGACGACCGTGACCTGGGGCAGGCACGGGCAGAGGCTGTGCGTGATATTCTGGGGGAGGTCATCGCGCCAGAACGGGTGGTAGTCAGGAGTGAGGTCGCCGCCTTGTCGGGGGACGTCCGCGATCGCTTTTTCAGTGCGGTGCGCTACCGGACCCTGATCAACAATGAACATGTTCAGGAGATCGACGACCGGGCGCTGATCTATTTCCCGTTCAATTCAACCAAACCCGAGTTTAGCCAGGAAATTCATGCCTATCTCGATGCCGTGGCCGGAAGACTGGCACAGACCAATGAGCGGGTGATCCTCACCGGTCACACCGATGACGAAGGATCGAACAATTCGAATTACTATCTGGGACACTGGCGTGCCAGTGCTGTGCGTGATGCGCTGGTGCAGAAAGGCGTGGAAGCAGCCCGGATTACCGTGGAAAGCAAAGGCGAGCTCGAACCGCTGGCCGGCAACAATACCCGGGAGGGCCGTGAACGCAACCGGCGTGTTGAGCTGCGCCTGATTCAACCTGATTAACCGCGACCATATGTTTCAAGAAAGTCCGTTTTCCGGTATCTGTGCACACTCGACCCTTGAGGTCCTCCTGATGCTGGTCGGCACTCTCCTGCTGGGACTCCTGCTGGGATACCTGATC
Source organism: Saprospiraceae bacterium (assembly GCA_033720735.1). Classification (GTDB taxonomy): domain Bacteria; phylum Bacteroidota; class Bacteroidia; order Chitinophagales; family Saprospiraceae; genus B8-G4. The sequence continues at coordinate 7,057 of JAWWBX010000011.1, read as the reverse complement.
TGGGGATGGGTGAAAGGCCGGGTGAAAGAGCTGGAACGCCAACTGGCAGAACAAAGCCACATCGCCCAGCTCAAGGAGAGCCAGATGGCCGACCTGCAAACCCGCCTGCAGACCCTCCAACAGGAGGCAGATCGCACCAGGAACGCGTTGCGCATGAAGGAGTCGCAATACGCACAAGCCATTGACAAGATCAAAGCGATCAGCGAGGTGACGGACCCGGTATCTGCGGAGCCACCGGCGAAAGCAAGGCCCAAGCCACCGCCGGCAGTGCCAGCGTCCCCGCGTGTGACTACCGGGACACCTGTCGATGTCACGCCGCCGGAGAAGGACAAGGAAGAGGCATCGCGGGCCACGGAACCTCCAGCGCGCAAGCCGCAGCCCTTGCGCAAGGGAAGCACCAAAGCCTCACTGGCAATTGCCGCCGAAGTGATGGGAAGCAAGATCGCAGCCAACGACCTGAAGATCGTGGAAGGGATCGGACCCAAGATCGAGGAGATCCTGCGCGCGAAAGGCATCAAGACCTGGGCCAGGCTTGCCCAATCCAGACTGCCCGATCTTCGCCAGATCCTGGAAGACGCCGGACCGCGTTATCGATTGGCCAACCCCAAGACCTGGCCAAGGCAGGCGCGCATGGCGGCCAAAGGGGAGTGGAAGAAGCTGAAAGCCTATCAGGAAACACTGAAGGGCGGACGGGAAAGTTGAGGAGATCAGGGATGTGAGCATGTCGTCCTGTTGACGGAGATTGGTGCTCGTTTCGGAAGCCGGTACTGAAGCAAAAAGTAACTCCACATGAACCGGGCAGTTTGATGAAGCGGATCATGCAGATGCGAAGTCCACAGACGTGCGTTATTTCCACGATGAGGATCGCCACCGTTCTGTTGATGTACAGCCTATTGCTGGCCTGCCATGCTCAGCCGGTTGAGAGGCAGTCCTATACGACACTGGAATGGACGGAAGGGCCTGCTCCGCAGAACGATTATCAATACAATATCGCTTTGACTGCGGGCGACCTCGTATATGTGACAGGTGGTAATCGGCAGGGTAGCCTCGAGGTATTTGATCCGGCTGCCGGCACCTGGATGCGATTGCAGGATGCTCCTCTACCCAGGTACTTTGCTGCCGGGGCGGTGACCGGTGAGGCGCTCTACCTGATCGGCGGATTGGATACTTCCCAGCACTATACTGCATCAGTGTACAGGTATGACATTGCCAGCGATACCTGGACGCGGCGCCAGGATTTGCCCACGCGTGCCTGCAGGCTGGCGGCAGTCGCATTTGACGGGAAGATCTTCGTTTTCGGTGGGTTGGTCGGCGCAGACGACAGGAACTTTGAGAACAGCGCTGCCGTACACATCTATGATCCGGCTGGAGACGAGTGGATCAGTGGGGCAAGCATGCCGGTCGCACGCCACGCACACGCGGCCGTTGTGGTTGACCACCGGATCCTGGTTGTTGGTGGCTACCATAAAGGCCCCCTCAATACGGCGGATGTGTACGACCCGGTGCGTAACAGTTGGTCAGCCAGATCGCCCATGCCCACCGCGCGCGGATTCTTTGGGCTGGTGACCCTCGAAGGGTTGGTTTACGCGATCGCAGGCCGTGTGCCCGCAGACCGGGGGCCGATCGAACAGTACGATCCTGAGCAGGATGCATGGTTCCGGATGGAGCCCATGCCATTCGTCAGGCAACGTTTTGGGATCGCTGTGTCAGGTGACAAGGTGTTTCTCATAGGCGGTGAAGGGACCTCCCGGAGTGTTTTGATCGGGGAGTTTGAGAAACAATGATGAACAAACAACTTGCTCCGATCAATCCCGGAGTAGACTCCTGAATCATTATCTTGGAACACAACTTCTCAGGCATGAAATATCTTTCTCTTTTCATTGTGGCATTGCTCGGCATGACTTTCGGATGTGCGAATGAGCGTGAATCAACAAATTTGGCGACGATCACACCCGCAGAGTTGTGCGGGACGGTGCAGTTTTCGGATGGGTGCAGCGATGCGATCGACTCTCTGATCGCTTATGGGCTCGCACTTGTCCATCACATGACGTATGAGGAGGCAGAGTCGGTCTTTGATACGGTTATTGCACGTGACCCCGACTGCTTCTGGGGTCATTGGGGAAAGGCGCTCACCTACTTCCATCCGATGTGGCCCGACCGCGCCTCTGAAGAAAAGCTCAAACACGGACAGGTCCTGATCGCGCGTGCCCGTGGGTTGGCTTCGAAGAAAAGAGAACGACAATTTGCAGATGCTGTGGGGGCATACTATGGCGAAAGCACAACAACGCCTGAACCTGAGCGCCTGGCATCTTACGAGGAGGGGTGGAGGCAGGTCTATGCACAGCGTCCGGAGGACATGGAGGCAAAGGCTTTCTACGCGCTCTCCATGGTGTGCAATGCCCCCAGGGACGACAAGACATACGCACGTAATCTGGAAGCGGGCAGGATGGCCGAGGAGATCATCGAGGTCATCCCTGATCATCCTGGTGGGTTTCACTACGCAATCCATGCCTATGATGTGCCGGCGCTTGCCGAACGGGCGATCGACGTTGCAAACCAGTACGGAAAGATCGCACCGTCAATTCCGCATGCTCTTCACATGCCGACACACATCTTCACCCAGGAGGGGATGTGGAACGAGTCTATTGAATGGAACGCGCGATCGGCAGCAGAGGCAGCCCGGCGTGTCGTTGAAGGAGCCCGCCTGTCTTCAGCCCATCAATTGCACGCCCTGGACTACATGGTGTATGCGTACCTGCAGTTAGGGCAGCTGGAGAGCGCCAAAGCCATCCTCGATGAGGTCAGGGCAATGGAGTATGTCAATGATAATGCCGCTTCGGCGTACGCGGTGGCAGCTATCCCGGCGCGCATCGCCCTCGAGACCCGCAACTGGCAGTCGGCAGCAACACTGGAACTGATGCACCAGGATCAGATCGCGTGGGAGAAATATCCTCAGTATGAAGCCCTGCATCATTTTGCCCGCGCTCTGGGTGCTGCGAGGACGCAGGATATTCCCCTCGCGCTCTCGTTGCGGGATACGCTTGACAAGATCTATCAGGGGCTTTTGGAGAAACCGGAGCATGCATATTGGGCCGACCAGGTCCTCGTGAAAAAGGATGCCATTGACGCCTGGATCGCCCTGGGTCAAGGAAAGCCGGATGACGCAATAGCCAGAATGCAGGAGAGCGCCACTCTGGAGGGTAAGACTGACAAGAACCCCGTGTCCCCGGGTGAGATCCTGCCTGCGTTTGAGATGCTGGGAGATCTTTACCTGGAGATGAAGAATCCCGAGCAGGCGTTGGCCGCCTACGAGCGATCCCTCGAAGGCGCGGCCAACCGGCTGAACACCTACTTTGGGGCCGGATTAGCCTGTCAGCAACTGGGAAAAGAGAGTGAGGCGAGCGCTTATTTTAGCAAGGTAGTGGGACTTGCGGAAGGCAGTCAGATGACGCAGGTTGAAGTGGCTGCCAGAGGTGGGTAAGGCGTGAGATAGTTGTCGCCCTGTGATCGATCTGGTTCAAGCATCGGATTTGTCACCGTCTATCTCATACGGTAAGGGGGAAAGGTGGGTCACGGTAATTTGACGGGCAGTTCTATTTAAATGCCATGATCCACATTCTGGCACCTGAGTTGATGTTTTCGGATCCTGATGATCTGCCCCCGGATTGTGTCGACGGAGTAGGCATTGTCCAGGTAAAAGTATTCGGGATGAGATTGAATTTCCTGCAGGCTCACGAAGACACCAAATGTCTTTTGCCCATGATCTTGCCGGTCGTCGCACATGCACAATCTAAATTGAGAATTCCTTTGTTTGGGCAGCTTCAATGCATCGCAGACCACTTCGATCGGCCGTCCGTCTGACCGATGTCCAACGGACTTGGTCAGGACCAGGTATTGATAGTCAAGCAGGTCGGTCGAGTCTCCATACAATGAGAGCAGATAGATGGTTTCGTTCGCATAGGCAGATGCGTTGTGGACGGCTCCTCCCTTCCAGACGACATCAAGATCATCCAAATCGGGGTAGTGCTCCCGGACAGTCTTCTGGAGTGACATGCATCCCGATATCAAGAGAAGGGGAGCCACCGCAAACGTTCCCAGTGATTGCATACTTATGGAATCAAGGTAGCTTGACCAATGAGACCTGATAGCGATGCGCGGGTTACGTCTCATTCAATTGATATGGAGTGGACAAGGTGTTCAATATCCCCCGAAATACCTCCGCATAAACCATTCCAGTCCCAGCAAGCCAAGCAGCACCAGGAACAACCACTTGAGATGGAGCAAGGGCTGGTTGCGTGCACTCTGGTAGAGGACCGGCTTGATCGTGTCATCGGCGAGTAGACGATCTCCCAGGGCAGCCAGGTCCTGCGGGTAATATACGTCGCCGCCGTACTTGCGCGAAAGAGCGTGCAGCAGGCTGTGATCTGCGGTGGTAACATAACTTTCGAGCTGGATGGGCTGGACACTAAACCGTCCATTGACCTGCTGTCGCTGCCCCGCATAGTCGGTGTACGCCGTATAGCGGTAGTCGCCCACCGCAAACTTGCCGATGTCGATCGCGTAGCTCTTGTCGGTCTTGTTGAACGTGTAGTCATACTCGTTGCCGGCATCGTCCCTTACCACCAGGAATGCCTCCGGATCATTGACCAGCTCATAACTCTGGTTGTACAGCTCAGCCTCGAAGCTGATCGCTTCATTGTCCGTATAAAGGTTTTTCTCAGGAGAAGCGCGGAAGCGCCGCCGGTCGTCTTTGACGGTGAGGAATTGGACAGACTTGGAAAGCAGCGTATTGGACAATTCGTGGCTGCTGTTCTGCAGGAAATCATACAACCGCCATTTCCAGATCCCTTCGGCGGCCAGGATGCCGACCTTGGTGCTGCCCGATTCGCCAAAGAGGATGAGCGGGTATTGTGTATCCACATTGCCGATCTTCTGGTAGAGATACACACTGGCGGACGGGTCGACGCCGTAGTCCCCAAACGGAGCGCTCATGGGTGCAAAGGTCTGGATCTGCCCTTCGAGGTTTTCTGGCACGGTAAACAGTTGAAAGCTCTTGTCGACGATCGCAGTGACTTCGTTGGGGGTGCGCTGCGCTCCGGTGATGGCCAGAAATTCCTGAGCATTGTTGAAGCGCGGCAGGTTGGTGCTTTCTCCGAGGATGAACAGGCGTGCCGTGTTGGCCGCATCCATTTCCGCGATGAGTGCGCTGATGTCATGTTGAGCACTCGGCAGCTGATGCAGAATCACCAGATCGTACTCCGTCGCGTTGCCGACGAAGTCCTTGTACAAGGACACTGTCACATTGTAATTGTCGTTGGAGACGATCATTTCGCGGATAGCGGCCAGATCGGGATGCGGAGCATGGGCCAGCACCAGGATCTCGAGCCGTCCGTCGATCACTTCGACATAGAAGTCACGCGAATTGTTGTTGTATTGCGACTCGCCGCCAATGCCTGAAAGCCGCGTCCGGTAGCGATTGACACCGGCCTGGTCAGCATCCAGGATGATCTCCACCGTGGTGAAAAACTGATCACTGTCAATCCTGATATCCCTTTGATCAAGAGTGCGGGCATTGCCGCCTTCGATCTTTTGCGTAGTCAGTGTTGCCGTGCGGCCGTTGAGGCGTCGCGCGGAGATGTCGACCTGAACCGGAAACCGGTCACCCAGGAACGAGATGCGATTGTGAAGCACCCGCTGGACCCACAGATCGGTCTTGACCGTTGTGTCACCCAAAGCAATCGTGTGAATAGGTGCCGCGATCTTTTGATTGACATACAGCGGACTCTTGCCCCGGTTGTACAGGCCGTCGGTGGCGAGGATGACCGCCCCCAGGTTCTGGTCACGGTACACATCGCCAATCTGCTCCAACACCTGGGCAATATCGGTGACCTGGTCGGTGAAATCAGCAAGGGAATCCTCCTCGACTGCTTCTCCGAAACGCACACGCCGGACATCATACTCTTCACCGAGGTTGTCGGCGAGTTGGTCGAGCGCACTCCGGTATGCCGCAGAGTCAGCCGCATCCATGGGGTCCATGACCGACGAGGAATTGTCCTCAGCCACGATCACGATCGGCTCCTGAACGGTTTGCTCGTAGGTCTTGAGAAAGGGACTGAGCAAAAGCGCACTCAGCAGGGTGACACTCAGAAAGCGCAATGCTGTCATGGCCCACCGCACCAACGGCTTCTGGTCCTGGAAGGTCCGGTCACGAAAGTAGAGGACTGCCGCAAAGATCAGGCCCGCCAACACACACAACAGGAGATACCAGGAAGGGACTTGTAACTGCAGGGATTCCAATGCTTCCGCCGTTTTTCAGTGGGTCACAAAGATGACAAATAATTGATCAAGAAGTTTAGCCTATCAACGGTCGGATGGCGGGCAGCATTGCGCGGGAAATCCCTGAGTTGAAGAAACGAGTGGGGCTGCAGGTGACCGTATCTGACCAAGTCGAGGAGAAACGGAATTCAGGCAATGGATTGGCATGTTGGTGCGGAGCAAGAAAGTGTAAGGCGCTGAATGACAGAGGAGTATGCAGTCGGTGTAAGTTCAGGACATCGAACACTCACGCACAATCATCCAATCCGTTGACCAGGGTGTCATCTGATGAGGCAATATGCACATAATCAGATAGTTATGTCGATTTACGAGAATAAGGTTGGGCCGGCGAAGGTGTCCATCGGGTGCGTTTTGCGTCCCACCGGCCAGCACCGTAACCTCAAAGGCACGCTACCTGGCAAACCAATGGGGCACGGGATGGAACGGCATTTGCACGACCTGTAAGTGAACATCGCCAGGTCTCATCGCATTCATTCAAATGAATATCTTCGCAATGTTTGCCGCCTCCCGGGCGTTTTTTGCCAAGACAAGAAGTTACAGATCGCATGTGTAAACGGCTCCTCACAGTTCTGCTCATTTCCCTCGCTGGGTTCACCACGGCATCGGCCGCCTATATCCTCATTCCGATGGATCCGGATCAGCGCAATCATCTGAAGGCGTACGGGATTACCTACTGGGTGCTGGAACAAGGTGTCGAGGCGTGGTGGTTGCTCAACTACCG
>JAWWBX010000010.1:0-32730 GCA_033720735.1 Saprospiraceae bacterium | reverse complement strand
TACCTCCCTCGCACGCATCGGGTGCTACCAGAGCATCCAGCAACTCCGCAGGTGTCAGCGGACCCGACCCGTTGAGGGTATAGGTAATGACCGGCACACATCCGCCCGTAACCGTGGTCGTAAATGCACTGCTCCAGGCCGCAAAGGCGGCGTCTATCGCTGTCTGGCCAATGCATCCATCAAGATCGACATTGGCTGGACATTCTATTTCAGCAGTCATGACGTCCGCCGGAGTTACCGTAAAACTGCTTGAGCAGGTCACGGACGTACAACCGTTACTCGCAGTACAGGTCACGGTGACCACACCACCATCACATGCGGATGGAGGATTGCTGCTGAGTACGTCGACCAGCTCACTCTGCGTAAAGGAGCCTGAGCCGTTGACACTATAAGTGATCACTGGATTACAACCTCCCGTGACATTGGACCCGAATCCGCTGTACCAGCTTTCAAAGGCGGCATCTATCGCGGCTTGTCCGATGCACCCGTCATGGATCTCGGAATCGGGACAGGTGATATTTCCGAGTGGTTGCGGAGGCGCCACGGTCAGCGTGCTGCTGCAAACGCTGGTGCCACCACATTCATTCGTTGCGGTGCAGACCACCTCGATACTACCACCAGTACATACGTCGGGTATCGAGCTGGCAATGACACCAACCAACTCACTTTGTGTGAACGAGCCGGAGCCGTTGACACTGTAGGTGATGACCGGTGCGCATGTGCCCGACATTCCGGCACCAAAGCTGTTGGCCCAGGCGAGGAATGCGGCGTTAATGGTTGCCTGATCGACACATTCCAGCGTCTCTGACGGCGGGCATTCCAGCGGTGGAATACTGGAAGTCGCATCGACCACCAGCTGACTGCTGCATGTTTGTGTTTCGCAACCATTGGTTGCGGTACACACCACGACGACCGAGCCACCTTCGCAGGCAGGCGGAATCACAGCGGCCACAGCGGCCACCAGCTCACTCTGCGTGTAGGAACCCGATCCATTCACGGAATAGGTAATGACCGGATTACATCCTCCGGTGGCATTGCCACCAAAGCTGCTGGCCCAATTGATAAATGCTGCGTCGACCGCTGCTTGTCCGATACAGCCTTCAATCACATCTGATGGCGGGCATTCGATCTCCAGAGGGCTGACAGCTTCTACGCTGAAGGTACTTTCGCAGGTCTGCGTTCCGCAAACATCGCTTACGACACACACGACCGATACCACCCCACCTGTGCACGAACTTGGCGGACTCAGCACGCCGAGCAGCGCCGTCGGTGAGAACGGACCGTCGCCATTCACGAAGTATTCAAGAACGGGGCTGCAGCCGCCGGTCACATTACTACTGAAACTGTTGGCCCAGTTGGCGAAGGCAATATCTATGAATTGCTGTCCTACGCATCCACTCAAACTCTGCGATGGCGGACAACTCACGTCAATCGCCGGGACAGGTGTCACGTCAAACGTACTGGTGCACGACTGAGATCCGCACACATCTTCAACTGTACAGACAATCACCACGCTTCCACCACTGCACGCGTCTGGTGCATTGACGACCTGGCTGAGTTCACTCTGGCTGTAGGCGCCAACCCCATTCACGCTATAGGTCACCACCGGATCGCAGCCACCGGTCACGTTGCTACTGAAACTACCTAACCAGGTCGCGAAGGCATTATTGATGGCATCCTGCCCGGCACAACCATCCACATCAACTGGTGGAGGACATGCCAGCGGTGCTGGCGCCGTAGCAGGATCAACGATCAGGGTACTCGAACAGCTGGCCGTCTCACATCCATTGGAGGCGGTGCATACTACGGTAATACTGCCACCCTCACATGCTCCCGGGATGGATCCCAGGATCACATCAACCAACTCACTCTGCGTGAAGGAACCGGACCCGTTGACACTGTAAGTGATCACGGGATCGCAACTGCCCGTCACCCCTCCTGCTGCAAAACTGTTGGCCCAGTTGGCGAAGGCCTGATTGATGGCTGGCTGGCCAATACAACCTTCGAGCACTTGCGTGGGCGGACATCCGGGGTCAGTGAGCGTTGGAGGAGGCAAGACGGTCAAAGAACTTGTGCAAGTCGCCGTCTCGCAACCATTGGTCGCTGTACATACCACGGTAATCGTACCACCGGAACATGCCTGTGGGATCGAACTGGCAATCACATCGACCAGTTCGCTTTGGGTAAAGGAACCAGATCCGTTGACACTATATATAATAACCGGGCTGGTGCTGCCGGTCACATTCGATCCGAAACTGTTAGCCCAATTCAGGAAGGCCGCATTGATGGTGGCCTGATCAGCACATTCAATCACATCTGATGGCGGGCATTCGATCTCCAGAGGGCTTGTCGGCAGCACTTCAAAGAAGCTCTGACATGTTGCTGTTCCACAGATGTCAGTGATGGTGCACTCGACATCCACCACACCTCCGGTACACGCATTGGGTGGTACCAGCACCTGCAAGAGTTGAGCTGGTGAGAAGGAACCAGAACCGTTGACACTATATGTAATAACAGGATTACATCCTCCCGAAGCATTGGTCGCAAACGAACTCGCCCAGTTGGCAAAGGCAAAGTCGACCTGCGCTTGCCCCGCATCCCCATCCACAATCTGCGATGGAGGACATGAGGCTCCCGTCACCTCGGCCGGATTCACGAAAAACGTGCTACTGCATGATGAGGTAGATCCACATGCGTCCTGGACCGTACAAGTAATATCAATGGTACCTCCAGCACACGCGTCGGGAGGCCCAACGACATCAAACAGCTCGCTCTGAGTAAATGATCCCGAACCGTTCACACTGTAGGTCACGACAGGATTACATCCTCCGGTGGCGCTGCCACCGAATCCATTCAACCATCCCGCAAAAGCAATGTTGATTGCCGCCTGTCCGTCACAGCCTTCTACAAAGACTGAACCCGGGCAGTCAGGTGCCACGATATCCGGCGGTGGTATCACGAAGAATTCCGAGAAGCAGGTCTGGACGCCGCCACAGCCATCCACACCTGTGCATTCTACCACAATGGCCGCACCGTCACACGCATTGGGCGGTTCGGACAATAGCAGGTCGACAAGTTCTGACTGTGAGAAGGTCCCTGATCCATTGACTGAATAGGTGACCACCGGCACGCAAAGTCCCGTCATACTACCCTGCCCTCCAAAGCTGGTCGCCCAACCTATGAAAGCCGCATTGATTGCGGCCTGTCCGTCGCATGCTTCCAGCACCTGAACGGGTGGACATAGCAGCGGCAGTGGCGTGGCTGGAAAGACTTCATATACACTCACACAGATCTCCGGCGGATTGGAAGGCTGACAGGGGTCCACTGATGTGCACACGATTTCCACGAACCCTCCGGCACATGCATCCGGTGTCACGCCGGCTACGACTGCTGCCAGTTCGCTCTGTGAGTACTGTCCTGTGCCATTGACCTGATAGGTGATTACCGGGGCGCAGTTCCCTGAACTTCCGCCCGGGAACGTATTTGCCCAGTTCTGGAAAGCCTGATCAATCTCCTCCTGACCGGCACAACCATTGATTGGCTCAGGCGTTGGGCAGCCCAATTGAGCCTGTGCGTTTGGCCATCCCAATACAGAAAAAACCACGATAGCAATCGCAGCTTTTAGGGTGGTGAAGGGGCGGTTCGTGTGCATTAATTGATCTAGGACGAGGCCTAAGTAGGGTTAATGGTTAAAGTTGACGCCTCAAGATACACGAATTAAGCTGAATAACAAGTGATTGAATCACTTCATCTGATATTTTTTCTCATGTGTCCTGAGCACGATTTTCAGAACCAGATTTATGGCTTGGCCTGAGCACACAACCCCTGCACAATTCGTGCCACTTTGTCAGCTGATTGGCCCACCACCCGGATCACTTCCTCCAGGGTCGTTTCGTCTGTTTGCAACGGATCTGAGCATTGGTTCGAAATCACGGCGATGCCAAGCAGCGGCAGACCGCTCTGGGCTGCCACAATGGCATCCGGGATCACGGACATCCCGACCATGTCTGCACCGGCCTGCTGGAGAAAGGCATATTCTGCCGGCGTTTCAAGGTTGGGACCTGGCAAACCGGCATACACCCCTTCCTCAATCTCCTGGCCCAGGGACGAGCAGATGCGATAGACCCGATGACGGAGCCCGCGGTGATAGGCCCTGGACATGTCGGGAAAGCGTACCCCAAGCCGTGGGTCGTGTTGACCCCGCAAGGGATTGTCGGGCATCAGACTGATGTGATCCCGGATCAGCACGACGTCACCGGCCATGTAGCGTGCATTCAAACCACCGGCAGCACCTGTGGTAATGAGAAATGATGCACCCAAGGCGTGGACCACGCGAGTTGCATATCCAACCTGCCACATGGGATGCCCTTCATAGTAGTGCAACCGACCCGCACACACGAGCACCCGCGCAGCTCCAATGCGCCCATAACGCAGCTCACCGCGATGGCCCGTTACCGATGCGACACCCCAGTGCGGGATCTCAGCGTATGGGATCACCAGAGCATCCTCCACCAGATCAGCAACGGCACCAAGGCCTGAACCCAGAATGATGCCCACGTCTACCTCGTCCACACCTTTCTCGTGCAGCCAGCTGGCCGCAGCCTGGATGCGGTCATACAAATCTGCCGGTGCCATTCAAATCAATTTTGGATGCGTAAGATCATGATTTCACCCGTCATTCCCCGTCACGGCTTCACGCCCGTTGGAACACTCGCCCCGGACTCTATCTATTATTGAATTTGACCAACATTAATCTATACTCGGCGCCAGAAAATCAGACATGGTCTGCCTCCAATATATTGCCGTTCTCATCTCCTGCAAAACCAATGGTAAATGCCGGGATTCCGGACCATCCAACCTCCGGACAATCAGTCAACGATCATCGTACTGTGGTCCAATAACTGCTGCTCGATATGTTCCGGCAAGTCGCGATAAGCATACTGCTGGTCACGCAATTGGGGTCTGAAACCAGCTTCTTTTATTGCATTTTGTATACCTTGGGCAGTAAACCGGAAAGCCGCGCCAGCGGCCGAGACGACATTCTCCTCAATCATAATACTACCGAAATCGTTTGCTCCGGCATGGAGGCACAACTGCGCAACTTGCTTACCGACCGTGAGCCATGACGCCTGAATATTTATAACGTTGGGGAGCATGATCCGGGACATGGCGATCATCCGCACATACTCGTCGCCGGTGCAGGTGTTGCGAGCACGTTTCAATTTGCGCAGGATGGTGTCCTCATCCTGAAAGGGCCACGGGATGAACGCCAGAAACCCCTTGGCGTCTGGCGGCTTCTCGGACTGTACCTGGCGGATTGCGACGAAATGTTCCATCCGCTCCAGATTGGTCTCGACATGCCCAAACATCATGGTTGCAGAGGTCGTCAGCCGCAGCTGGTGCGCTGCACGCATTACGTCGAGCCATTCCTGACCGCCGCATTTGCCTTTGGAGATGAGACGGCGCACCCGGTCGCTCAGGATCTCGGCTCCCGCGCCAGGCAGACTGTCCAGGCCAGCTTCCTTCAGGGCGCGCAGCACTTCGAGATGCGTCGATCGCTCCAGTTTGGTGATGTGCGCGATCTCTGGTGGCCCAAGCGCATGCAGTTTCAGATTGGGATACAGGGCTTTCAGCTCCCTGAACAAGTTGCAGTAGAAATCCAGGCCCAAATCGGGATGATGCCCCCCCTGCAACAGCAATTGCTCACCGCCAAGCCGCATCATCTCGTCAATCTTCTCCTTGTACTCATCGATTGTCGTGATGTATGCTTCGGCATGCCCCGGTCGCCGGTAGAAGTTGCAAAACTTGCAATTGGCAATGCAAACGTTGGTCGTGTTGGAATTGCGATCGATGATCCAGCTGACCACATCTCCGGGCACATGGTGCTGGCGGAGGCGGTTGCCCACGTACATCAGATCGGCGGTCGCAGCATGTTCAAACAAGGCCACCCCCTCCTCGGCCGACAGGAACTCCAGGCGGAGGGCCCGCTCCAGCAGCTGCGCGATGTGTGATTTGTCCATTTCCAGAGAAACAAAGATAGCTTCTTCGGGTTTAGCGGATACCCCATCAATGATGACAAAAGCCGGTGGCATTCTTGGCAGAAAAGCCGTATATTTGCGCTGCGTTAATGGAAAAGAGGGAACCCGATGGTCCCTCTTTTTGATTATATGGACGTCAGAGAACAGATACAACAGCTCGTAGACGCGTGCCTTCAGGAGGAGGCATTCGCCGATTGCTTCACGATCGACCTGCATTGCAGCCGTGACGGTCGTGTGATACTCTATGTGGATTCGGATACGGGCCTGACGCTCGCCAGATGTCAGGCCTTGAGCCGGTCACTCGAGCACAAAATGGACGACCTGCAGCTGTTCGACGGTAAGTATGTTTTGGAAGTCTCTTCTCCGGGCGCAGACAGGCCGCTGGCTATGAAACGGCAGTACCCCAAGCATGTCGGACGCACACTTGCGGTTCGCCTGCGCGACGGGTCGAAGCTGGAAGGGGTCATGGCCGGAGTGGATGGCGATACGTTACAGTTGATCGTGCCGGATGGCAAACGGGAGGCACAAAAGGACATCCCGTTCGGAAATATTGAAGAATCATTTGTTCAAATCAGCTTTAAGAAAAGAAAATGAACCTGGTTGAAACCTTCGCGGAATTCAAAGCCGGCAAAAACATTGACCGCCCGACCATGGTGCGGGTCCTGGAGGACGTATTTCGCACATTGATCCGTAAAAAATTCGGGTCGGATGACAACTTCGACGTGATCGTCAATACGACCAGCGGAGACCTGGAAATGTGGCGCGTGCGCGAAATCGTCAAGGATGGCGAGGTGACGGACGAACAGAGCCAGATCTCGATCTCGGAAGCTCTGTCGATCGATGAGGACTATGAAGTGGGTGAAGAGTGTTACGAACAGATCGAACTAGAGGATTTCGGCCGCCGCGCCATCATGGCGGCCCGTCAGACCCTGATCAGCCGCATCATGGAGCTGGAGAAAGATGAGATCTACAAGCGCTATATGGACCGTGTAGGCGAGATCGTTCTGGGAGAAGTGCATCAGATCCTGAAGCGCGAATTGCTCATCCTCGACGATGCCACCGGCAACGAACTGGTGCTGCCGCGGGGCGAGATGATCAAGGCCGACTTCTTCCGCAAGGGGGACATGGTCCGGGCCGTGATCCGCAAAGTGGAAATGCGCAATAACAATCCGGTGATCATTATCTCCCGGACCGACCCGGGATTCCTGGCCAAGCTGATGGAGCAGGAGGTCCCCGAGGTGGAGGACGGACTGATCACGATCAAAAAGATCGTGCGCCTGCCTGGCGAACGCGCGAAAGTTGCCGTTGAGTCGTACGACGACAGGATCGATCCGGTCGGTGCCTGCGTGGGTATGAAAGGATCGCGGATCCATGGCATCGTGCGTGAACTGCGCAACGAGAATATCGATATCGTCAATTATACCAGCAACCCAACGCTGTTTATCCAGCGGGCCCTGACACCGGCCAAAGTGACCAGCATCGAACTCGACCTCGACAACCAGCGGGCAAGTGTGTTCCTGAAGCCAGATCAGGTGTCCCTGGCCATTGGCAAGGGTGGCTCCAACATCAAACTGGCCAGCAAGCTGACCGGTTTTGAAATTGATGTGTATCGCGATTCTGATGATCCCGATATGGAAGACGTCGACCTGGACGAGTTTGCAGACGAGATCGAAGGCTGGATCATCGAAGCGTTCAAGAGCATCGGTTGTGACACGGCCCGCAGCGTGCTGGCACTCAACCGGGAAGAACTGATCAGACGCACCGACCTCGAAGAAGAGACCGTCGACGAAGTGCTGAAAGTTCTGGCATCGGAATTTGAAGAATGACAATAGTTGCGAACTTTGCGCTGAGAATCAAGGACCTGGAACAGAAATCATTGCATGACTAAACGACTCGTAAAAATTGCCAAAGAGCTCAATGTCGGAACGACGACGATCGTCGAACACCTCCTTGGTGCCGGCTTCGAAATAGAGAACAAGCCGACAGCGAAGATCTCGGAGGAGATGTACAACGAGTTGCTCAAGCAATTCAGCAGTTCCATTGCAGTCAAAGAAAAGGCCGACCAGCTGATCCTGGGCAGCCGGCTGGGAAAACCGGAAGATGGAGAAGCAGCACCGGCAAAACCAGCTCCTCCCACCCCGCCAGAGCCAGCCACCGATCAAACGGAGACCCCGCCGCCAGCCAAGACCGAAGAGCCGGTGGTGGAAAATATCGAGATCGACGAAGAAGACCGGCCCAAGCTCAAGCTGGTCGGAAAGATCGACCTGGACAAGGACAAGAAAAAAGCAGAAGAAGAGCCCGAAGAAGAACAGCCTGCAGCCGCTTCACCTGAAGGGGAGAGTGCAGAAGGCGAAGCCGCGGAGTCCGACGAAGCCGAACCCGAAACCGATGAGAATCTGGTCCGTGCGGAAACCCCGCAACTCAAAGGACTCAAGATCCTGGGCAAGATCGACGCCTCCAAGCTGGAGAAAGCCAAGCCCAAAAAGAAAGAGCAGGAAGCAAAGACCGAGAGCAGCGACGACACCAAGAAGCGACGTCGGCGCAAACGTCGCAAGATCATGCCCTCGGACGTCATGCGCGAACAACGGGCACGCGACAAACGCAGCAAGGACGAAATACGCGAAGTCTCCAAAAAGGAAATCGAGGAAAAGATCAAGGCCACCATGGCCAGGATCTCCGGCACCGGCAAAAGCAAGCGACAGAAGATCAGGAGGGATTCCCGGGACAAGAAACAAGAACAACGCGAAATGCTGGAAGCACAAGCCGAGAGCAAAGCACTCGAACTTACCGAGTTTGTGTCCGTGTCCGAGCTGGCTAGTCTGATGGATGTGCCGGTATCGGATGTGATCACCACGTGCATGAATATCGGTGTCATCGTGTCGATCAATCAGCGTCTGGATGCGGAAGTGATTGAAATGGTCGCCGAAGAATTCGGGCATGAGGTCACCTTCATCAGTGCGGAAGAGCAGATCATGGATGTCGAAGAGGAAGAAGATGATCCGGCAGATCTGGTGCCGCGCTCTCCCATCGTGACCGTGATGGGCCACGTGGACCACGGAAAAACCTCACTGCTCGACTACATCCGCGAAGCGAACGTCGTGAGCGGCGAGGCAGGAGGGATTACGCAGCACATCGGTGCCTACGAGGTGGCGGTCGGCGACGGCAAGAAGATCACCTTCCTCGATACGCCGGGTCACGAAGCGTTTACGGCCATGCGTGCACGGGGAGCCAAAGTGACTGACGTCGTCGTGATCATTATCGCTGCAGACGACAACATTATGCCCCAGACCAAAGAGGCCATCAGTCACGCTCAGGCGGCTGGCGTCCCGATGGTCTTTGCGATCAACAAAATTGACAAGGACGGTGCCGACCCCGAGCGGATCAAACAGGAACTGGCCAATATGAACTTCCTGGTAGAAGAGTGGGGTGGCAAATACCAATCACAGGATATCTCCGCCAAAAGCGGACAGAATATTGATCTGCTCCTCGAAAAGATCCTGCTGGAAGCCGAACTACTCGAGTTGAAAGCCAACCCGGAGCGCAATTCGACGGGGACAGTGCTGGAAGCGTCTCTCGATAAGGGACGCGGATACGTCACCAAGCTGTTGGTCCAGAACGGAACGCTCAACATCGGAGACACGATCGTCGCTGGTGAACATGCCGGTAAGATCAAAGCGATGTTTAATGAACGTGGCAAGAAGATCAAGAAGGCCGGGCCAAGTACTCCGGTCCTGGTGCTCGGTATGGACGGCGCACCACAGGCCGGCGAACTCTTTAAAGAGACCAGCAACGAACAGGATGCACGACGGATCGCCACCCAACGGGCACAGATCGCGCGCGAGCAGTCGACCCGTGCCGCCAAGCGCGTGAGCCTCGACGAGATCGGACGGCGACTGGCCCTGGGCACCTTCAAGGAACTCAACCTGATCGTGAAAGGTGATGTGGACGGATCGGTGGAGGCACTCTCCGACTCACTGATCAAGTTGTCGATTGAATCCATCGCTGTCAACGTAATTCACAAAGCGGTCGGACAAATTGTCGAATCAGATATTCTTCTTGCCTCGGCTTCCGATGCGATCATTATCGGATTCCAGGTACGGCCTTCACTGGGTGCCCGCAAGCTGGCTGAAAAAGAAGGCGTCGAGATCAAACTCTATTCGGTCATCTATGAGGCGATCGAAGAGGTAAAGGCCGCGATCGAAGGCATGCTCGAACCGACCAAAGAAGAAAAGATCACCGGTCAGGTCGAGGTCCGTGAGACCTACAAGATCTCGCGTGTGGGAACGATCGCCGGGTGCTTCGTGCAAGATGGCAAGGTGACACGCAACTCCCTGATCAGGGTGATCCGCGACGGGATCGTCATCTATCCAACCAAGGAAGGTGTCGTAGGCGAGATCTCGTCACTCAAACGCTTCAAGGACGACGTACGTGAGGTCAAGGCAGGCCTGGAATGCGGGATCACCATCAAGAACTTCAACGATATCAAGGTCGGTGATGTCATCGAGACCTACGAGATCGAAGAGGTCGCGCAGACACTTGACGATTAAGCCTGAATCACTCAAGGATCTACTGGAGGAGCGGGTGGCGCGCTATAACCGCCCGTCTTTTATCGCGTCAGATCCAATCTGTATTCCACACCAGTACTCCACCCGGCAGGACATCGAGATCACGGCATTCTGGACAGCGATCCTCGCGTGGGGTCAGCGAACGACCATCATTGCCAAGGCGCGTGACCTGTTTGCCCGGATGGGGCCTTCGCCCTATGAGTTTATTGTCAATCACCGCGAACGTGACCGACGCCGTTTCGAGGATTTCCGGCACCGTACGTTTCAGCCCACAGATACGCTCTACTTTCTTGCTTTCCTGCAGGATTTCTACCGTCGTCACGCATCACTGGAAACGGCATTCACCGACCACGCGGGCCAGGGCCCGGACACGATCTTCACGGCCCTCACCAACTTTCACGAGACGTTTTTTGCACCGGACTGGGCACCCCGGCGCACGCGCAAGCACGTAAGCACCCCGGTCCGCGGTGCGAGCTGCAAACGCCTGAACATGTTTTTGCGGTGGATGGTACGCCGTGACAACCAGGGTGTGGACTTTGGCCTGTGGCGTCGCATCGATCCCGCTGTCCTGATGATCCCGCTGGACGTTCATGTGCATCGTGTTGCCCTGCGGCTGGGTCTGCTGCACCGAACACAAGCCGACTGGAAGAGCGTTGAGCTCCTGACCGCGGTGCTGCGGGAAATGGATCCGGCTGATCCGGCGCGTTATGATTTTGCCTTGTTTGGAATGGGTGTATTGGAGCAGCCTCCCCTGCCCTAGCGGTTGTGCTCGATCCGGAGTTCTTTGATGACCTGTTTGTCATTACGGGTATCGAAATAGAGATACACCCGATAGGTGCCTGTGCCCGTCGACAACTGGCCGATAGCGTAGTTGGCGTCCCGGCCTTTAGAGGCTCCTGAATGCATTTGCTTGAAGCCCTTTGGAGCGTGTTGCGCAAAGAAGTCCCTGAGCATCGAGATCGCTTTCTGACGGGTAAAGATGTCTTCCTGGTCGAAGATGCACAGTTCGACATTGTTGTCGAGATGATTGGCAATGGCATCCACATCCCCCTTTGACAAAGCGTTGTAAACGTCTGACTGTCCGAGCACCGGTATGGTCAGAAGACAAGTAAAAAGCAGCAGGATCAGCCTGTTCATGGTGTTGTAAATCTGTTCAGTGATTTAACCCGGGGTGAGGGGCGCATAGTTCGCCAACTGTGAGATTATAATGTTAAAATTATTAACAATATTGTGCGCATGGCTGAAAATCAGGGATCTGTACGTCATGCGCACAAGCTGGATGCCCGCATGCTACTGGTGATCCTCGACGGCTGGGGTCACAGCCCTGATCCCTCCGTTTCGGCCATCGATGCCGCCGAGGTCTTCTTTATGCGGTCATTGTACCAGAAGTATCCACATGCAGAACTCGTAACGCATGGTGAAGCAGTAGGGCTGCCCAACGGGCAAATGGGCAATTCTGAAGTCGGTCATTTGAATATCGGGGCCGGCCGAATTATTTACCAGGAGCTCGCCCGCATCAACCGCGCTATTTCCGACAAAACACTCCATGAAAACCCGGTTCTGCGTGAGGCTCTGGAACACGTGCGAACGACCGGTACCCGGCTCCACCTGATCGGCCTCGTATCAGACGGCGGCGTCCACAGCCATATCGATCACCTGAAGGCGCTGTGCGATATTACGCAAGAGGCAGAAGTGACGGAGGCTTACATTCATGCATTTACCGACGGCCGCGATGTGGACCCCAAAAGTGGTGCCCGGTTCGTCCGGGAACTCCAGGAGCATCTCAACGGTGGGCAGGTGCGCATCGCTTCGATCGTTGGTCGGTATTACGCGATGGACCGTGACAAGCGCTGGGAGCGAGTCAAACTGGCGTACGACCTGTTGGTCCACGGCAAGGGTGAGCGTTCTGCCGATCTTGCGGCCAGCATTGAGCAGATGTACGCCGAAGGCATCACCGACGAATTCCTGAAGCCGATCTGTGCCACAGACGCCCACGGAGAACCACTCGCCACCATCCAGGATGGAGATACCGTGCTGTTCTTCAATTTCCGCACCGACCGCCCCCGGCAGCTGACCCTGGCCCTCAGCCAGGAAGACCTGCCGGACTTCGACATGCGCAAGCTGGATCTGCGCTTCGTCACCATGACCTCCTACGACGACACCTTTGCGGGGATCGACGTGCTCTTTACCAACGACAAGATCACAAACACCCTGGGTGACTGGCTGGCTCAACGCGGCAAGACCCAGCTGCGGATTGCTGAAACTGAAAAGTATCCGCATGTCACCTACTTCTTCTCAGGTGGTGAAGAGGATCCCTTTCCCGGAGAAGAGCGGATCCTGATCCCCTCCCCCAAGGTAGCCACCTACGATCTGCAACCTGAGATGAGTGCTCCCGAGGTGACGGAAGCCGCCATCCAATACATCGCGCAAACATCCCCGGATTTCATTTGCCTGAATTTTGCGAATACCGATATGGTCGGTCATACTGGTGTGTTCGAGGCTGCGGTGCGTGCCGCCGAGACTGTCGACCATTGTATGAGTCACCTCGTGCCCCATGCCCTTGAGCACGGATACGGGATTCTGGTCATTGCCGACCACGGCAATTCGGATACCATGATCAACCCGGATGGCAGCGTACACACGGCGCATACGAAGAATCCCGTTCCAATCATCTACGTGTCCAGGCACGCCTGCGACTTCATGGTCCATGATGGCAAGCTGGCGGACGTGGCCCCCACCATCCTGGCGTGTATGGGAATGCCGGTACCTGATGAGATGGATGGTATGATACTCGTTTCTGCGCTGCCTGACCTGGTACCTGCCGGAGGCTAGTTGCCACGAAAATTGGTCGAGTAACAACGTGCCAGATCATGGAAAGCCGTTACTTTTGCCCCGGCAAATCGCAAACGCAACATGAAACAACACAACTTCAGCGCCGGTCCTTCCATCTTACCGCAATCCGTCTTCCGGCAAGCCGCCGACGCAGTCATCGACTTTGATGGCATGGGCCTTTCGATCCTGGAGATCTCGCATCGCAGCCCGCAATTTACCGCGGTACTTGAGGAAGCGGTGGCGCTGGTCCGGGAGCTGCTGGGTCTTGATGAAAACTACGAGGTTTTGTTCCTGAGCGGTGGTGCCAGCACCCAGTTTTTCATGACGGCCATGAATTTGCTCAGACCCGGCGAGAAGGCGTACTACCTCGACACCGGCACCTGGTCAAACAAGGCGATCAAGGAGGCCCGCCGTTTTGGAGAGATCACCGTTCTTGCCAGTTCAAAGGAAGCCGGATACACCTATATTCCCAAGGGTGTCGAGGTGCCGGCCGACGGGCGCTATCTGCATCTCACCAGCAACAATACGGTCTACGGCACGCAATATCACGCATGGCCAGAATCGCCCATACCAATGGTCATTGACATGTCGTCCGATATCTTTTCAAGGGAGCGTGACCTGTCCAATGTCGGCATCCTGTATGCAGGGGCGCAGAAAAACATGGGACCGGCAGGTACGACGCTGGTGGTGATCCGGCGAGACATGCTGCGTCAGGACAATGACTTGCCCACAATGCTGGATTATCATACCCACATCGCCAAGAATTCTTCCTTTAACACCCCTCCCGTCTTCCCCATTTTTGTCTCCATGCTCAACATGCGCTGGCTGAGGGATCAGGGCGGAGTGGCCGCGATGGGCCGGCGGAATGCGGCCAAGGCCGAGCTGCTGTACGCGTGTATCGACCGCAACCCACTTTACGTGGGGGTGGTGCAGCCGGAAGACCGCAGCGTGATGAACGCTGTCTTCAAACTGTCGGATGAATCCCTGACCGACGCTTTCCTTGCCCGTTGCAAGGACGCCGGCATCGCCGGGCTCAAAGGACACCGCTCGGTCGGTGGCTTCCGGGCGTCGATGTACAATGCCCTGGACATTGACAGTGTCCGTGTGCTGGTCGACGTCATGGACACATTCGCCAAGGAACATGGATATGGCAGCGACGCGGTCAGCGGAGTTCAGGAAATTTATCATTGACGATTGCGAGATCCCCGTTCGCATTTTCTATGAGCGGAGGAAGAATGTCAGGGTGGCCCAGGGCAAAGACGCTGTGCTGCTCCGCATCCCCCGTTTTTGCGGCCGTCGCGAGCGCCAGCGATTTCAGCAATGGTGCGATCAGTGGATCACAGGACAATGGCGCACCAACCAGTCATTCCGGTCCCATTTCATGCCCTTCGAGATCGACCGTGTGCATGCGTTCCGGACCTTTGACCGCACCTTCAGGGTGACCGTCGCGCGGGATGACCGCAAATCACCTGCTTTCAAGTTGCGGGGTGGGCACATCGCGTTGCAACTCCCGGCATCCTGGGATCACACTGCCCGCAATGCCGGCGCACACCGACTGATCCACAAAGCGCTGGTGGCTGCCTATCGCCATGTCCTGACGGCACGCGTCCAGGCCCTGCACGGCGGGGCCTTTGGCAAGCCAGTCGAGGATGTCCGTCTGAAGCTGATGAGCAGCAAATGGGGAAGTTGTTCGCATCACGGCAGGGTCACCCTGTCTACGCGTCTCCTGTTTGCCACCGAGGAAGTCCTGGATTATGTCATCCTTCACGAACTGTGCCACCTTGATGTGCTCAATCACTCACCTGCATTCTGGCAGCGTGTTGCAGGAATCGATCCCGGCTATCGTGCCAAGGAGACATGGCTCCGCCAGCACGGTCATACGTGCGATGTCAAGTTTGCCTTGATAGATGCGTAACCGCGTCGCCTACTCGGCGACGACCTCGAAGTTGACCTTGGCTTCTACCTCTTTGTGCAAGTGCAGGTCTGCGGAATAGGAACCAAGTTCCTTGACTTCCTCAGGCACCTCAATCTTCTTGCGCTCGATCTCGATGCCCAACTGATCCTTGATAGCCTGTGCGAGCTGCACATTCGTAACACTGCCGAAGATCTTGCCGGTAGTTCCCGCTTTGGCACCGATGCGGATCACGGTCGCTTTCAGTTGATCGGCGATCTCCTGATAGGTGCTGATCATCTTCGCTTCGCGTGCTTCTTCCTGCTTCTTGAGTTCAGCCAGCCTTGCCATATTTGACCGGTTGGCGATGATGCCCATCTTTTGGGGAATGAGATAGTTGCGCCCGTAACCGTCCTTGACAGTGACGACCTCGTGCTTGTCGCCAAGGTTTTCCACGTCCTGAAGAAGAATAATTTCCATGCCGTTCAACTGTTTTAGTCGGTTATTTCAAAAGGTCTGTGACAAACGGCAGCATCGCCAGATGACGGGCGCGTTTGACGGCCTGAGCGACCTTACGCTGATACTTGAGTGAATTGCCGGTGATCCGGCGTGGCAGGATCTTGCCCTGCTCGTTGACAAACTGGACCAGGAAGTCCGGGTCTTTGTAATCGATATACTTGATGCCGTACTTGCGAAAGCGGCAGTATTTCTTGCGGCTCTTGCCGATGTTGGGATTGCTGAGGAATTTTATTTCGTCTCTGGAAGCCATGTCTTCGCGTTTGGAGTTGATTCAAATTATTCTTCTTCGGAAGCACCTGTGGCAGTATCTGCCTCCGGTGCATCAGCGGTTTCGACGGCTGTCGCCACCGTCTCGGCAGTTGCGGCGGTTGCCGCGGCTACCGGCTTGGGGCCTTGCGGCTGTTTGGCGGGGCCTTTCATGTCCTCTACCAATGCCGCTTCGGCCTCCTTGCGACGACCGATACGGCCATTGCGCTTGTCGTCATTGTACTTGACGCCGTATTTGTCCAGCTTGACTGTCAGGAAGCGAATGATGCGCTCATCCCGGCGCAAGGCCAATTCGAGCCGCTCGATCAACTCGTGATCCTGGGCTTTGAACTCGATACAGTAGTAGACGCCGGAGGTGCGCTTGTTGATCGGGTAGGCCAGCTGTCGCAGCCCCATGGCATCGATATGCACGATCTCGCAATCCGAACTTTTCAGGTGCTCAACGTAGTTGCGGGCGGTGCTTTCAATGGCGTCATTCGCCAGCACGGGGTCTACGATGAAGGTGACTTCATATTGCCGCATGGTACTTTGTTTATGGCCCGAATCGTTTCATTCTGTAGTAGATCCGAGCGCGGTTGAAAAAATGCGGGGCAAAGGTATGAAATGTCGGTCTTTCACGCAACCAGTGACGGACTGCTTTTTAACAGTCACTTTTGCCTTGTTGCCCGCCCGATGCGCTTATCTTTGCGCTCAATGATTTCCTGACGTTTAAAACCATCGACAATATGAAACTCATTCTCACTTTTATCGCCGCCTGCCTGACGGTGACTGCCTGGACCCAATCGGTCAAAGGGGATACCTACGGTGCGGGAGTGACCGCCAAGAAGTACATCGGATTCGAGGACCTGATGAGCCAGCTGGAAGCACAGGATACTGTGGTGACCACGCTGCGTGCGACCGTATCGGAGGTCTGCCAGGCCAAAGGCTGCTGGATGACCTTGCACGGCAAAGCGGCCGATCAGCAGGTCATGGTACGCTTCAAGGACTACGGGTTCTTTGTACCCAAAGACTTATCAGGCCGTGCGGTTGTCGTCGAAGGCCAGGCCTACAAAACGATCGTCCCGGTTGACGAACTCCGCCACTATGCGGAGGATGCTGGCAAATCCAAGGAGGAAATCGCCAAGATCACGGAACCTGAGGAGAGCTTTGCCTTCCTGGCGACCGGTGTGGTCGTTTTGAAGGACAAATAGTTCTGCAGACCGGGAAAGCACAAAGGCCACGTTTGGACGTGGCCTTTTTTGTTATTGTCTGAGGCAGCGAACCTCTCAGCTGCGCGTTTCATAAAAAACGGCAGCCCACAAGATTCAGATTAACTCTCACAAGACTATTTTTTCGAAGAGCTTTGCAGCCACGCAAAGCTCTTCTGTTATTAAAACCTTTGTGGGCCGCCGGTAACTGAAATTTACGGGATTTTCCGCAATTCCCTATGCGGTTTCGATCCCCAATTGCTCAGAGATCAGCTCTATATTGACATTCTCCCCGATCAGCTCGATTGCCCGCTTCACTTTCCAGGGGGTATTGCGGTTGATCTTGACCTCGATACGACTGATCTTGAGCACTGAGCCGTAGGTGTCGAGATTGGTGCGCACCAGCGGGATGCCGTGCTCTTCGATATACGTCAGGCTGTCACGTCCTGGTGTTCCCTGTCCGGTGGCGACGATCCCGGCCAGCGGTGATTCCTTCTTGTTGATCATTTGTGAGATCGACAGGATCTTCTTGATGGCATTGTCCAGACTGCGCACGCTCGCAACCAGCAGGAGGTCTTTGAAGCTTTTCAGTTCTTTCAGGTCGATGAGGGAGCCGGCGAGAATGTCTTCGACCTTGTTGTCGAGGCGGTCCCGGTTGTGGGTGACGATGCCGTTGATCGAATCCGCCACGGTCTTCATGACCGGATAAGCAAGGGTCTTATCGTAGGGGATCACCCCGAGCAACGGCAGGCCTTCGCGATCCAGCCATTTCTGAATGTAGTAGCGGATCTTGTTGCGCTTTTCAGGAATGACCTTGTTGACGATCACGCCGATGATGGGCACCTCTTCTTCCCTGAACAAGGCCAGGCTCATGTTGAGCATATCGATCGTGCTTCCGATCCCCCCTTCCACCACCATGATCACCCCTGCGTTGAGCATTCTGGCAACATGCGCGTTGGACAGTCCGGCGATACTTCCGACACCGGGATGGCCGGTACCTTCGTAGATCACCAGTTGCTTGGAGGCTTCCAGGGCGCTGGCCGCTTCCATGATCAGGGCGTGGAGATCGTACTTGTCCGGGTTGTCGAGGAGCATGGTGGTCGCCCCTTTCCCGATAATGACCGGGCTGTGGATCCTGGGATCGAGATCAAAATGGATCAGGTCGGCGAAGAGCAGGGTGTCCTTGTCTACCCGCATGTCCTGAACATCCAGATACTTCTGACCAACCGGTTTGCAGTATCCGACGTCGATCCCCCGTTTCATAAATGCGGAAACGAGACCGAGGGTTGAGGTCGTTTTGCCAACGTGCTGACTCGTTGCCGCGACGTAGATGTTCTTCATGCTGCCTGAAGATAACTGATCTGGACAACCCGGCGTGCCTGTCAGAGTTCCTTGACCTCGCGCGCCAGTTCCTGCATGGATTGTTTGGCATCACCAAACAACATGTGATTGCGTTCGTGATAGAAGAGCGGGTTGTCGATCCCTGCATATCCCACGCTGAGGCTGCGTTTCATCACGATCACGTTCTTTGCCTTCCAAACTTCAAGCACCGGCATGCCGTAGATCGGTGAGCCTGGCTCGTCGATGGCTGACGGATTGACCACATCATTGGCGCCGACTACTACGACAACGTCCGTTTGATCCATGATTGGATTCGCTTCGTCGAGATCGAGCAGTTTGGGATACGGTACATCGGCTTCGGCCAGCAGAACGTTCATGTGGCCGGGCATCCGTCCTGCCACGGGATGTATGGCATACTTGACGGAAACCCCGTTGGCTTCCAGCAATTCGTCAAGTTCCTTGCAATCCTTTTGCGCCTGGGCTACGGCAAGTCCGTAACCCGGGACAAAGACGACCGATTTCGAGTAGTAGAGCAGGATCGCGGCGTCAGCGGGGGTGATCGATCTGGCGACTTTGTCGCCGGTGGCTCCGGGCGCAATACTGCTGGCCGAGCTTCCAAACCCTCCGATCACCACGTTGAGCAAACTGCGATTCATCGCCTGACACATGAGTACGGTCAGGATCGTGCCGGCAGCCCCCACAAAGACCCCACCCAGCAGCATGATCTGGTTGTCATAGATCAAGCCGGCAGCCGCAGCCGTCAATCCGGTGAATGAGTTGAGCAGGGAGATGACCACCGGCATGTCTGCACCACCGATGGGTGCGACGAACGAAAAGCCGTAAATAAGTGATACGATAATAAAGGCAATCACCAGTCCAAAGCTGACCGCCGGGTACGCCACCGCGATGTAGACTGACATCCCGAGGGTGATGGCGATAAACGCCATGTTAAGGTACTGGTGATTGCGAAAGGTCACCTTGCGGTCCTTGACGCGCCCGTCCAGTTTGGCGAATGCCAGCATGCTGCCTGTAAAGGAGACAGAGCCGACGAGCAGGGTGAAAACGACGATCAGCAGCTCACCGACCCCCGGCTGCGACTGCCCATGTGTGGCCTTGTACAATTCGATGAACCCGAGCAGAACGGCACATGCACCTCCGAAACCATTGAACAATGAGACAAGTTGCGGCATGGCCGTCAACTTGACTTTCATCGCTGCCTGCTGTCCGATCACCGACCCGACCACCATCCCTCCGGCAATCCACAAGTAATTGTTCGTGGCCGAATGCAGCGGATAGATCAGCATGGCGATGATGGCCACCCCCATGCCGAAGGCGGCAAGCAAGTTGCCGGTACGCGCCGTATCCGGAGAGCTGAGCCGGCGCAGACCAATGATAAACATGATGGCTGCCAGCAGCAGTGCAACGTCGATAAAGAATTGAAACTCCATGCTCTACTGCTATTTCTTCTTCTTAAACATTTCGAGCATCCGGTTGGTCACGGCAAAGCCGCCAACCACATTCGTCATCCCCAGCACGATCCCCAGAGTGCCGATGCCGAGCGTGACATAGTCGTCAGGTGCGGCTTGCCGGATCAGCACAATGGCGCCAATGATCACAATCCCGCTGATCGCGTTGGCGCCCGACATGAGCGGCGTATGCAGGACTGACGGCACCTTGGAGATCACCTCAAAGCCGAGGATGATGGTAAAGATCAGCAGCCAGATCAGCAGATCGTTCTGGTTGTAAAACTGGATGAGTTGATCCATCGCGTGCAGTTATTTCGTGATACAGGCTGAGCTGATGATCTCGTTTTCGAGGTCAAGGGCCAGCTCACCGTCTTTGATCATGATCTTGAGCAAATTCAGCAAATTGTTGGCATAGAGGAAGCTCGCATCCTGCGGCATATCGCCGGCAAGGTCGGAGTCCCCGATGATGGTCACACCGTTGTGGTTGATGACCTGGTCGTTTTGCGTCAGTGCGCAGTTGCCGCCGGTAGATGCTGCCAGATCCACAATGACCGATCCCGGTTGCATGTGTTCGACGGTATCTGCAGGGATGATCACTGGTGCCTTGCGCCCGCGGACCTGAGCGGTGGTGATGATCACATTGGCTGAACGGGCCCGTTCCTGGACCAGCTCACGTTGCCGGCGCATGTATTCTTCGGACTGCGCAACGGCATAGCCGCCGGCCGCCGCATCCTCGGTCGCCCCTTCCACTTCCACAAACCTCGCTCCCAGGCTCTGCACCTCTTCTTTCACTGCGCTCCGGGTATCGAACGCCTCGACCACGGCCCCCAGACGTCGGGCGGTCGCGATGGCCTGGAGTCCTGCAACGCCCGCTCCGATCACCAGCACCTTGGCCGGCTTGATGCTGCCGGCAGCGGTGATCATCATCGGAAAATACTTGAGCAGGTGGTCAGCAGCCTTGAGCACTGCCTTGTAGCCTGCGATGGAAGCCATCGATGACAGCACATCCATGCTCTGGGCCAGCGTCGTGCGCGGGATCATATCCATGCTGAAGGCATGGAGAGAGCGGCGCTTCAGGTCCTCGACGACCGAATCATCCATGAACGGTGCGAACGACGAAACGAGGTATTTTCCGGCTGGTACGTGATCCAGCAACGCGGCATCCGGTTGATTGATGACAGCGAGCATGTCGGCCTGCTGGATCAACGTATCACGCGCTACCACTTTCGCCAGATCGGCGTAATCGGCATCGCGATAGCCCGCCCCGGTGCCAGCGCCGGCTTCGATCATTAGCTCCAGTCCGAGGTCTTTGAGTTTCTTTGCAACTTGGGGAACAACGGCGACGCGCCGGTCATCCGTTTCCTTCAGAACACCCAGAATCATAGGTCAGGTTTGCATATCAGCCGCGTAAGATAGTTGATTTCAGCTAGTATCGCGTACGGGCTGCGATGACCTGTATCACCAACGGGCTGACCGGGAAAAATTGCGTGCCGGGACAGCTATCGCCTGGGTAAGAATTTCAGTAGCGTGACCGTGCGTCCGACCGGGTCGTAGTCGATATTGGCGGTGGTGTCAAGCTGGACCATGATCGAGAGCAGGTCCTGCTCAAGGTTGACACGGACCATCGCTTCCTCCGCACGGGGCATGTTGGGGATGACGATAAACCGCCGCGGAAACATGTATTGCAACTCACTGATGATCGCACCGATGCGCATATCCCGGCTCAAGGTGTCCGGCAAGGGCGGCGGCGGTGGCTGAGCCAGTTCGAGTCTGATCGGGCCACCATCAAAAATGGCCTTGTCACCCCGGTTGAACAACGTCTGCTCGTTGGCGGGGTCGTCCCTCTGGAACATTTGCATTACCCCTCCCACATTCTCGAGAATGCTCAACTGACCGTCAGCACTGCTGTCCGATTCGACGTTAAACTCGGTACCCATTGCACGCACGGCAGCACCATAATTGTCGGCAAAGAAGGGCCAGGCCGTATCGGTCACGACCTGCATGGTCGCATCGCCACGCAGCAGGACACGGCGCTCATCGTCTCCAAACTGTTTCGGATATCTCAAGGACGAGTTGGGTTTAAGCCAGATCTCCGAACCATCCGACAGCCTGATGAGCTGATGCTCATCGTCGCCGGTTTCCGCATAGACGAAGGTGGACAGATCCCGGTTGAGGAAATACAACCCTGACATGACGAGCAATGCGATCGACGCCGCCACCGAGAGATACGGCCACAGAGTGAACCCGGAGCCAGTGCCCACCTCTTCTCCGGTGATGTGCGCTTCGACGGTCTGCCAGGCACTTGCTGATTCAAACGGCTGCAAGGAACCTGCCTGCCCGGCTTCCGCCCAGATCAGGCTGAGCATCGCCAGATCGCGCCGCGCGTCAGCGTCCCCACGAGCCGTTGCTCGATCGCCTGACGACCTTGCTCATCTGTATTCTCAGAGAAATATTTCAATATGTCATCTCCGGGTTGCATCCCGTATTCTGTCTATGTGTTATGACGTTTGCCAATCTGCATCACGCAATCAATGTTTGGTCAGATATTGATCATAGGCCTCCGCAAGTGCCTCCTTGAGTTGGGCCAGTGCGGTATAAATGTTGTACTCAACGGTTCTTTTGGGGATCTTGAGATGGTCTGCGATCTCCTGATACGTCAGTCCTTCCATCTTGTGCAATACGAAGATCTCCCGTGTCTTGGGCTTCAGGGCCTGGATCTGGTCATACAGCCTTTGCCTGAAGATCATTTCTCGGCGCGTTCGGTCCATCTCCTCAGGCGTTGTCCGGTCGCTGATCTCCTGGGCTTGCAGCATCTGGTCCTGGCGCTTCTGCGACCGGAGATGATCGAGTGCTGCATTGCGCGCAGCCGAAAACAAGTAACTCTTGAGTGACCCGGAGATCTCGATCGTCTTGCGATTTTCCCAAAGACGCACAAACACGGACTGCACCAGATCTTCACAGGTATCGCGATCCTGAACGTACTGGTAAACAAAGTTGCACAGGACGGCGTAGTAGTCCTGAAACAGCTGTTGGAATTCACGTTTGTTCTTAATCGTACCGCTCAACCTGGTGCCGTGCGTTCTGGTGCCACTTTAAATTTAACGATTGAAGGGAGACGAAGGGGAGATTAGGGAAAGATTCAGTGAGATGACGGAAAGATGGGAAGAGATTTCGTGAGATGGAGGAAAGATGCGGGACGTACCATAAAGATGCTGGACAGGCGCGAATATCCATTCGCGCATCCTTGGTCGCGACCTGCAAAGCGGGGGAGAGATGCAGCGATAATCCTGCGAGACGTACAGAAAATGCACTACTTCCGGATCCCGATCCGGTTGAGCCCCGACTTCGCTTTCTGGTGAAGGCTCGATTGGTAATCTGAGGGGCGGAGGCTGAGACATGTGCGGTAATATTGGGCCGCCAGATCATAGCGCTGGTGGGCTTCGTGGATCAGGCCGGCTTGCAGGGCCGCATTGCAGGCATAGTATTGTTGTGCACTCGATCCCGAGGTGATCGTCTCGTCATAATAGCGCAGTGCTTCTTCATGCCGTTGGAGGGCGTGATAGATACGTCCGAGCCGGTAGGTGTATTCAAGCTCATGATCGGGTGACAGCGCGGTGCGCTGGATCGAAGTTGCGGTGGTGAGAGCACGATCGAAAGCACCCCCATCGAAGAGCAGTCGGGCCCGCAGCAGCTGCGGGTGGGGTACGCGTCCCGATTGCGCCTCCTCAAGTGCATGCTTGTCCTCATCGGTCACGGCTGCACCTTGCGTGCGGCACAGGGTCATGTTACGCTGGTAACCTTCCCGGTCGCCATGGATCAGGTAGTGCCAGGCAATCTTCTGATACGCCTCCTTGATGTAGTTGATCCCCTTGAACGTGCGCACATACCGTTTGAGCGGCGCGTCTGCATCCGGATCGGTACGGTACAGTTTGGCCAGCCCCAGGGTAAAGTCGAGATACGGAAACGGATGGATACCCGCATCGCGCGGCCGGTTGGTCAGCAGATCGATCGCAGCGTCAACCCGCCGGGTCTTCATCGCCACATTCGCCAGTACGAAGCAGTCGACCGTCCGCGCGGCGGGCCTGAGTGGCGCGTCCTGCAGGTGCTTCCATGCCGCATCACCATCATTGCCGAAATGCAGGAGGGCCATGGCGTAGAAAATGTGGGCCTCGTTCTGTGTAAAAGTGTCTGATCGCTCGCCCAGGTCCAGTGCCCTACGCAAATCCGCCAGCCCCTCCCCGATTGTTCCTTCGAGACTACTCAGCAGCCGCACTGCCCATTTGTATTTGTCCGGAATCGTTCCTACCCCTGCCCGCAACATGCCCAGGGTCTTGAGGTTGGGGGCAAAATCAGGAAACCAGCGTTCGTTGCGCTTGAGCAGGCGAAAGGCGCGGTTGATGTCCCGCGCGGCAGAGAGATTCTCTTCAAACTTGAATTTGATCATGGCCCAGTGTACGTGCACCTCGGCCTGGGTGTACAGGTAATAGGGCGAATCCTCGTCCCCGTCTTTCAGTGCTGCGAGACGTGTCGAGCGGTTGGGCAACAGGCGTTCGTAATCCGCGCGGTTCTCGCCGATGAACAAGGTGAAGAAATCGAGATAGTCTTCGAGATAGACCGCCAGGAGGTTTGACGGATCAGCCTCACGGATTGCGTTGATGTGGAGCCGGGCTGCGTCCAGCTTTAACGCCATGATCTGGTCATAGGCGGCCCTGATTGGGGTGGTAACGCGAAACTCGGCGGTGGTATCCGCCGGATTGAACCAAAGAAGCATCACGGCCGCGGCAATGCGCAGCAATCGCAGGATGTGATGCGCCCTAGCTGACCTCTGCATCCTCCGTGATTCCCGCAAGTTCGGGGTCAACCAGGATGCGTCCACAGTGCTCGCAGGCGATGATCTTTCTGCGCATCTGGATCTCCAGTTGCATCTGGGGCGGGATCTTGTTGAAGCATCCACCACAGGCATCGCGCAGGACCGGCACGACGGCCAGGCCGTTGCGGTATGCACTCCGGACCTTGTCATAGGCCGCCAGCAAGCGATCGTCGACTTCCTTGCGGGCCATCGTCGACTGGCGTTTGTACTTCCGCTCTTCTTTCTCGGTCTTCTCGATGATCTTTTCCAGCTCTACCTTCTTGGCTTCGAGATCCTTTTTCTTGGCGTTGTACTGGGACTTGGCCTCTTTCAGCGTCTCACCGCGTGCATCGGCAATGGTCTGTGCGTCATTGATCTTCTTCTCTGAAAGCTGGATCTCAAGGCTTTGCAGCTCGATCTCCTTGCTCAGAGCGTCGTATTCGCGGTTGTTCTTGACATCGTCAAGTTGCTTCTTGTAGCGTTTCTGCAGTGTCTCGGCCTCCTTGATATTGGCCTTGTGCTTGCTGATCTCGTCCTCAACCTCCTTGACCGCGTCCTTGAGCTTGTTCATCCTTGTCTCCAGGCCGACGAGTTCATCCTCGAGGTCACTCACCTCGATCGGCAACTCCCCCTTCAGGATCTGAATCTCGTCAATCCTGGTATCCACTTCCTGCAAGGCGTACAGGCGCTTCAATTTATCTTCAACTTTAACTTCAGCCATAATCAGTGATAATAAGTTACGGGATTCGTGTTCACCTCCGTCGAACGGGCTGCAAATTTAGGAAATTTCTCCCGTAACAAATCGATGATCAGATCAACCGTAAAGCGTTCACTTTCAAAGTGTCCGATGTCTGTGATCACGATCTTTCCGTCCGCATCAAAGAGTTCGTGATACTTGAAATCGGCAGAGACGTAGACGTCCGCACCAGCGCGGATGGCGTCCTGCAGCAGAAAGCTTCCGGCACCTCCGCATACGGCCACAGTGCGGACCTGACGCCCGAGCAGGGGTGTGTGGCGGATCACCTGCAGGGCCATGCTTGTTTTGAGGTGGGCGAGAAAGGCTGACTCATCCAGAGGCTGCTGGAGCCGGCCCACCACCCCGGCGCCTGTTTCGTCGTCCACTTCGTCCGACTCCCTGGCGCTCAGCACGCGCATGTCCTGCAAGCCCAGCCGTTTGGCGATGCGGCCATTGACCCCGCGCCGCAACACATTGTCCAGATTGGTATGGATCGCGTAGATGGCGATGTCTTCCTTGATCGCAGCCATCACCGCACGCTGTACGTAGTCCGACCCGTTGAGCCGTTTCAGTCCACGGAAAATGATCGGATGATGGGCAATGATCAGGTTGCACCCTTGTGTTTTTGCTTCCGCCACCACTTCCGGGGTGGAATCCATGCACACCAGGGCTCCTGTTACCTCAGTCCGGGCATGACCGACCAGGAGGCCGGCATTGTCGTAGTGCTCCTGCAAGCTCAGCGGAGCAACGGATTCCAGATAGGCGATAATATCAGAGATCTGCATGACGTGTTTTTATTGATTCCGGATCTTCCGCTCGATCGCGGTCGTTGAGTACCCTTCCAGGAACGGGATGATGACCACCGTCCCTCCCCCTGCTTTGACGATATCACCTCCCACTACATCTTCTGCATGGTAATCCCCTCCTTTGACGAGGACGTCCGGGCGTAATGCACCGATCAGTTGAAAAGGGGTGTCCTCGTTGAAGAGCACCACCATGTCGACTGCCTCCAGAGCTGCAATGATCCAGGCCCGGGCTCCCTCGTCGTTGATGGGCCTGTCATTGCCCTTCAGGCGGCGTGTCGACGCATCCGAGTTGAGACCCACGACGAGCCGATCGCCGAGTGCCCGTGCTTGTTCGAGGTAGACCACATGTCCTTTGTGCAAGAGGTCAAAACACCCATTGGTGAACACGATCCGTTCATCCTGCTCTCGCCAGTCATCGCACAACATTACCGCTGCTTCTTTCGTCCGGATCTTGTCGGCAATACTCATGCGCGGGAAGATCTGTTGATGAGGGGCAGGACGGCCAGCGCCAGCAGCCCAAACAGGATGATACAAACCAGTTGTACTGAAAAATACAAGATGTTGGCGAAGCTGAAGGCGTCTTCACTGGCCAACCCGTACAGAGCCAGCGCCGCCATGATCATCGCGTGATAGGTGCCCATGCCCCCCGGGGAGGGAAAAACAATCCCCAGACTGCCGAATACGAATGTCAGCAATGCCGCCGCTCCCGACAACTGTTCGGTCGGCCCGAACGCCTGGAAACACAGGTACATCATTAGGTAATAGAGAACCCAGATTGAGAGGGTGTGAAACAGAAAGAGCGGAATATTGTGCACCGAACGCACACTCCTGATCCCGTCCAGAAAGCCCGTGATCACCTTGCTCAGACGCTGATACAACGCAAACCGCTTGACCCGCCTGCGAAAGATCCAGAGCGCCAGGACAGCCAGTATGCCGAACGCCACAGCGTAGATGATCAGTCGGACGAGACGTGATGACTCGAAGTGCTCTGTAAAATATCCATAGATGACGTCGAACTCAAGCGCAAAGGTCAGCCCCAGGCAGACCAGCAGACAGACCACATCGATCGCCCGGCCAACGACAATCGTACCGAGGGCACGTTCTACCGGAATGTTCTCATAGCGTGCGAAGACCGCTCCGCGCACCACCTCACCGATCCTGGGCAGGCCGAGGTTGGCAAAGTAGCCGAGCACGATCGTCCAGAAGGCATTGCCAAAACGGGCGCGAAAGCCCAGCGCACGGATCAGCATGAGCCAGCGCAAGGCCCGGCTCACATTGCTGAGCATGAATGCGACCAGCACCAGCCCGAGCCAGAAGAAATCGACGGAGAGGAAGTCGGCATAGAGCTTGTCCCACAGGCTGCACGCCTCAGGAGGAATACCCTTGAGTGCACAGTCTTCCTGGAAGCTGGCGTTTTGCCGCGTAAAGATGACATACAGGATCCCAAACCCGATGGACAGGAAGATGATAAACTGAAGTGCTGTTCTGAGCCGTTTGTTCAAGTGCGATACTGTAGGTCGGCAAAGATAATCCTCTCTATGTGTTCACGTGTTCATGTGTTCAGGTGTTCAGGAAGTGCCCTGTACACGCAGCGTAGCGAAGTCGTACAGGATGCTTGCCTTGAAGTCGTAACGCAGTGAAGTACTTGAGGGCTCGCCCTGTATGCGAAGCGTGGCGAAGTCGTACATGGGCTTGCCCTGAAGTCGCAACGCAGTGAAGTACTTCAGGGCTTGCCCTGAAGTCGCAGCGCAGTAAGTACTTCAGGGCCCTGTACACGCAGCGGAGCGGAGCGTATTTCTACGAAATACTTATGATCCCCGGGTGTCTGCGGACTGCGGACTTAAGCCGTTGCTCGCAGATTACGCGGATTACGCAGATGGAGATTTTTGGGGACTGCGGACTGGTGACTGGAGACTGGACCGATCAAATCTCTCACATCTAATTTCTAACCTCTACCTTTCCCCCATGTTCGTCTTTCGCAAGACTGCCGACCTGCAGCGCTACCTCGAACATGTCCGACAATCAAGCCGTTTGGTTGGATTTGTCCCCACGATGGGTGCGCTCCATGAAGGCCACCTGGAGTTGGTCCGGCGCAGCCTGGAGGATAGCGACTGCACAGTGGTCTCCATTTTTGTCAACCCCACCCAGTTTAATGAACAAACAGATTTCGAAAAATACCCGGTCGACCTGCAAAAGGACATCATGCTGTTGCACGATGAATCGTGCGAGGTGGTATGGATCCCGGATGTTGACGATGTCTATCCCGATGGCGGCACTGGCACGCCTGCAATTGACTTACAAGGGCTTGATGCGCGCATGGAAGGCAAATTCCGGCCGGGCCATTTTGACGGTGTCGCCCAGGTGATGGAGCGGTTGCTGCGCCTTGTCGAACCCGACGATCTGTACATGGGCCAGAAGGATTTTCAGCAGACGGTGATCATCCGGCATCTGATCAGGTCGCTCAAACTGCCCATCAGGTTTGTAATGTGTCCCACCATCCGGGAACCGCACGGATTGGCGATGAGCTCACGCAACCTACTGCTACCGGATGATCTGCGTGACCGGGCGCGCGTCATCTACCTCACGCTTGACACGCTCCGTGACCTCACTGACCGGTACACCCCTGCCGATCTGCAGCGCTGGGCCATGCGTGCCCTGGACATCCCCGGCTTCCGGCCCGAGTATGTCGAGATCGTGGATGCCACGACGCTGCAACCGGTCGATGCGTTCGAAGATGACGAAGAAGTCGTCGCGTGTTGTGCCGTGTGGGCAGGTGATGTGAGGCTGATTGATAATGTGTTCCTGAAGGACTAGTGTTCAGGTGTTCAGGAAACAATGAATTCAATTTCTGTCAGAGTTCTCCTGATCTCACATTCTGGCTCTCAATCTCGGTCTGGTATCTGGCATCTGGTATCTGGTATCTAATATCTAAGGTCTAACGTCTCTACTTCCCCAGCCACTCCTTGAATTCCGAAGCACGTTCCTTGCTCACAAGGACTGGATCGCCCTCCACCTGCAGGGTCATTTCAAGGACGAGTTTGCCACCGAAATAAGGTGCCACCGAGGCAATCGCGTTGATGTGCACGCTGTAGCTGCGGTTTACCCGGAAGAAGGTATCGGGATTGAGCATGCGGCCGAGTTCCTCAAGCGTGTAATCCACCAGATAGCGCTTGTTGTCCCACGTGCGCAGGAAACAAAGCTTGCCCTCTGCACGGAACCAGGCGATCTGGGCGACATCGACGCGTATCCAGCGCTGGCCTTGCCGTACCAGGAAACGGCGGCGATAATGAGGTCCGGGGCGTGACCCGTGATGTACCGACCCGTTTGACTCCCGGGTTCCTGCGCCGCTTACCAGGGCCTGTAGCAAATCGGCGTCGTATGTCCTGGGCAGGAACCGGAAGCCCTGCGCTCGCATTGTCACGCTCAAATTGTCCTCGGGTTTGCCGATCAGCACGACCGGGCAGGTGATGCGCTGATCAACAAACAAGGTGGACATCGCTTCGGCGACCGCCTGCACATCCAGAAAGAGCAGATCAGGTATGCCGGCCTGACCGATTGCTTTACTTGCATTCTGGACCGTGCACACATCTCCCGGCACCTCAATGCCTTGCTCGGTCAGCATGCCCCGGAGGATACCGGCTTCCTGCTCAGTCAAGCCCACAAGTAAAGCGGTCATTTTCGGAGTGCTCATTTGCCGTATGCTCATCGATTTCCGTCCACAAAATACGACCGGGATTTCACGCCGCACCCGGTGCACTTGAAGTCAAATTTTGGCGGTTTTAGGGCAGATCTGCTGGCGCGACGCATCGTCTGCCTGCATATTTACGGGAATTTTCTGGCAGGAAAATGAACGCATCGCTCTGCCGGATTTGACTAACGAACACAACCTTTCTATCTCCAAATGAAACAACTCCTGTTCTTTGCGCTTCTCGCGATGCCTGCAGGATATGCCTATGGGCAGCAGGCCACGATGAAGCAGGTGCGCCAACGCACGACCCCACTACCCGCTCAGTTCGACAATCTGGCCCGCTGGTCGGATCTCGATCTGTCATCATTGGCGGAACTGACCCTGGACTCCACGGTCTTGTACCACATTACCGACCTGGGCGGCACCTTCTTCAGCACACCACTGGAGAGAACTGAATACTTCTACCCCGCACCCGATCAGCATGTCATCCGTGAGTCGGAGCGTGCAGGCGATGCATGGCTCTACCTCTCACAGAGCACGCTGACTTTTGATGAACTCGAGCGCGTGCGCCTGATTGATGCCGAGCGGTTCGATGAGGAATCAGGTCAATGGCAACCTGACTCACGCCTGTGGTCTTATTTCCACGGCACCTCGCTTACCCTGCTGGATTCGTTCAGGATCGATGCCTGGGTCCACGAGTCAGGGTTCTGGGTTTCGATTATGACGGTCCGTAACAAATTCGACAATGAGGACCGTCTCACCGAAACGGTAACGACCCTCGATGGCGCCGGATATCAGCTGAAGTTTCGTGACATCTATACTTACGACGGTGCCGGCAACAACATTCTGATCGACCAGTTCTTACTGGACGAGGGTGAAGAGTATCATGCCGGCCAATGGACAATGCAGTATTCCGGCAATCTGCTCATCGAGGAAGTATTCAGCACGCCCGACGGGTTTGGTGGATATATTCCCGACTCCCGTACTACGTACGCCTATACACCCTTTGGGCAGGTCATGCTCGTCCGTAATTTCTCATATGACCTCGGCAATGACACCTGGATCCTGTACACCTCGACAGACTACACCTACGACACTGAAGAGCGTCCTGCGACTGAGATTTATTCAACGTATGTACAAGGAGAAATGGAATCAAGATCACGCACTACCTATCAGTACTACACCGGCACTTACCTCGGGTACATCAACTACGATATCTACGATTTCGATCAAGCCATGTACGTGTTGAATACCCGGCGTGTTTACTACTACGAGCCGGCGTCATCGGTGAGACCTGTGAAGGCACTGGTCAACAAACTTCTGTTTGCGCCCAACCCGGCATCGTCCGAGACCTATGTCTTCGTCGATCAGGGCGGCCAGATGGCGATCTATGACCTGTCTGGCAGGATTATGTCGCAGCAACTCCTTAACCCGGGCCCCAACCCGGTTGACCTTTCGCAGCTGCCCGGCGGCGTGTATGTCGCCATGATGACCAGCCTCGGCAAAACCGTGGCCACGGGAAACATCATCCGGCAGTAACATTCATTGATTTCACAACGCTTCATCAAAATGAAACGCAACAGTTTTCTTCTGACGACCCTGGTGACACTCTGTGTCCTGGTGAGTTGTCAACGCAATCATGACCCCGACCTGACGGTCCACGGCGTGGATGCCGATGGGCTGCCACTGGACCCTGCTCAGGTAGAACGGGGGTCATACCTGGTCACCGTGATGCTGTGTAACGACTGCCACTCCCCGAAAATGATGGAAGGGCAGAGCATCCTCCCGGACCCCAAGCGCCTGCTGTCAGGCCACCCGGCCGGTGAGGTCCTGCCGGCGATCGCGGACTCGTCCATTCTGCAAGACTATGTGTTGTTCAGCATGGGCTTTACCGCCGCCGTCGGTCCGTGGGGCACTTCCTACGCCGCCAACCTGACACCCGATCAGACCGGTCTGGGGAACTGGACCTACGAGCACTTTGAAACCGCGCTGCGCCATGGCAAATTCAAGGGCATGATGTCGGGGCGTAGCCTGCTGCCTCCGATGCCCTGGGAGATGTTCCAACACCTGAATGATCAGGACATGCGGGCCATCTGGAGTTACCTGCAGTCGCTGCCACCCGTGCAGAACGTGGTGCCACCGCCAGTCATGCCAATCAGTTAGTCCGATAGTTCGTTGCCCGGTCAGAAACGCAAGGGGTTTCTGGCCGGGTTTTGATTTTTGCGGTAACCCACAACCCTTTCACAGCACCACATCCATCCTGTCTTTTCTCTGGTGAATCTCTGTATATTTGCGATCCCTTTCGAGGGGTGTTCATTGTTCATTGTTCTTGGCGTGGTAGCTTCCCGCCGCTCGTACCTCGGGCGGGACAGGCCCGGTACCGAAGCTGGTACTGGGCAGGCAGCTTCGCTACCACACCGTTCATTGACATTCATGGCGTGGTAGCTCAGCTGGTTAGAGCGCAGGATTCATAATCCTGAGGTCGGGAGTTCAAGTCTCCCCCACGCTACCATAAAGCAGACTGCTGCGCACACGCTTCATGGTT
>JAWWBX010000009.1:0-35160 GCA_033720735.1 Saprospiraceae bacterium | reverse complement strand
CCGACCCGTTGTGTGGAGATGGCACATTGCTGGATCTGGACAACCTCCTTGGCAATGCCGACCCGGGCACCTGGTCAGTGGTGAGTGACCCGGCCGGGAGCAATCCAGCCGTTATCGACGGTAATTTTTTCGGCGGGAACGGGGCGGACCCCGGAGACTACATCCTGCGCTACACCCTTGATTCGATCGTTCCCGGATGTCCGGAATTTGCGGAGGAGATTGTCACGGTCGTGGCTCCACCCTCCTTGCTCGCAGGCCCGGATGCGAATGCGTGTGTCGGCAACAACGTGGTCATCACCGCCTTCACCGACAGTTCGCCGATCCTGGATTGGTGGACAAACGGCACCGGTGTCCTGGAGGCTTCCGGAACACTCACAGCCGACTACATCCCAAGTTTTGAAGATACCCTGGCCGGTCAGGTGACCGTGTACATTCTCGCATCAGACTCCGCCGGCGTTTGCACCCCGGTCCTGGACTCGACCGTTCTGACCATCATCCCTCCCCCGCTGGTAGAACTGAGTGATTCGACACTCTCAACCTGTCAGGATCCGACCAATGCCATTCCCGTCAGTCTGACGGATCTGATTGTGGGTTCCGACACCGTCGGAACCTGGATCGAGTTGACCAGCTCGGGGGTGGACATCAGCGACCCATCTTCTGTCAATTTTCAGGGTATTGATCCCGGGGTTTATACGTTTACCTACACCACCAATTCAGCCGTGTTGCCATGCACGGAGAAGACCTTTATGCTGTATATCACCGTCGAGGATTGCTCATGCCCCGGCATTGAGGTGCTGACGCCGCACTGGGTGTGTCAGTCCGATACGGCCCTTGATCTCAGTACGCTGGTGGCCGACTCTCTGAGTGGTACCTGGTCGATCATCATGCAACCGTCTCCGTCAAATCCAGGCATGATCGACGATACACTGTTTACGTTCGCCGACGCCGCCGCTGGCACCTACATCTTGCGGTTCCAGCTTGATTCCGTCCCGATGCCGGGATGTCCGGACACTGCGCTTGCCGAAGTGACGGTGCGACCACCACCGCAGGTAAGCATTCTTGCTGACACTGCGATCTGTGATGCCGCCCCCGTACTGGTGTCCGGCCAGATCTCGGGTTCGGTGAGCTCTGTCCTCTGGATCACAGCAGGCGACGGACAATGGAGCGACGACGGTGTCCTCACGACAGTTTACATTCCCGGCAGCGAGGATGTCAGCGATGGAGTTGTGCAATGGTCATTGGTAGCCATTGATGGGACCGGGGTGTGTCCATCGGACACCGCATTCTGGACACTGGGCATCAACTCCTCGCCCTACGCTCTTCTCAGCCCGGGCCCTGCGGTGATTTGCAACACCTCCGCCGACGGCTCTGTACTGGATCTGATGCAATTCGTTATTGAGGGAGATCAGAACGGGATCTGGGCCGACACCGACTCTGCTGGTGTAGACCTGATCAATCCCGATTTTGTTGATTTTGATGGCATCCCTGCAGGTACGTATTCCTTCACGTATACGACCCAGTCGGCTGTGGCACCCTGCTCAGAAGCCACTTACACTATCGAAGTCGTGGTAGAAGACTGTACCTGCCCGGACCTCTCCGTTACACCGACTGCCGGCCCGGTTTGTAATATGGGGGGCCTTGCTCTTGCCGATCTGGTGCTCAGCAGTGAGCCGGGAGTTTGGTCGGTGTTCGCGGCGCCTTCGGGAAGTGCACCAGCGGTGATTGAAGACGATTCACTCCTGAATGTGGCGGGGGCCGACTCGGGTCTTTATACCCTGGTATTCGTTCTGGCGGCACCGGAAGATGGCTGTCCGGATTCAGCTTTCGCAACGGTACAGGTGGAGGCCTTTCCTGATACCATCTCCACGCTTGCCGAGTGTTCCGGCCCAGATACTTACTCCGTGACGCTTGAGGTCCTGGCCCTGGACGTGACGGCTGGTGCGGGTATGCTGACATTTTTGGGCGGCACCAGCTACCTGGTTGAAGAGATCCCGGACTCCATGGCGCTGACCTTCGAGTTGGCCAACGGCGTCTGCATCAATACCTACACCGTCGGACCCGTGGATTGCAGTTGCGCCCTTGAGGTCGCCGCCAGCGGAGACGTTACCATCTGCGCCGGTGACAGCGTTGTGCTCAGTGCAGAGGTGACCCAGGGGGATCCTGCGAATATGTTCTGGCTG
The DNA here is from genome assembly GCA_033720735.1 of Saprospiraceae bacterium. Lineage (GTDB taxonomy): Bacteria > Bacteroidota > Bacteroidia > Chitinophagales > Saprospiraceae > B8-G4. The sequence goes on along the minus strand of JAWWBX010000009.1, from coordinate 32,980 downwards.
ATCAGTCCTGACACCGTCTTCTCTGAAAGTATCTCGGTGAACACGTCCGGCACCTACGTCGTGGTGATCAATGACCTGCTGGGATGCCTGGCATCCGATACGGTCGAGGTGGTGATCGCCGGCAACCTGGACGCTGTCATCGTACCGCTTGATCCGAATTGTCCGGGCGAGAATGACGGTGCACTGACAATTGAATCCGTAGCGGGTGCGGTCGGCGCATTACAATTAGCACTGAATAACGGTGCTGCAGTCGAAATCGACACCTTACCGTATACGATTGCTCCGTTGTCGCCTGGCAGCTACTCCCTGGAGCTAGCCGACTCCCTGGGATGCTCGGCGAGCTTCGAATTTGACATCTTGCCGGCCACCGGCGGGTCTATTGAACTTGGGCCTGACCAGGAAATCCCTCTGGGTGACAGCGTCCTGGTCACCCTGATCTCCGACTTTGCACCCGCCTGGATCCATTGGGAACCGCCGTGGACTGACAGCCTGACCATATCCCGTTGGTTTGCACCGGTGTCGGAGCTTGGGATCTCCGTGCAGGTGGCTGATGATGCCGGATGCACATACCGCGACTCCCTTGTGCTGACTGTATTCGAACGCCCGGAGGAGACAGGCCTCTATGTCCCGAATGTGTTCTCTCCGAATGGCGACCAGGTCAACGACCGTTTTACGATCTACACGGACGGTGAGATCATCGAGTTGAACATCTTTGACCGATGGGGCAATCAGGTATTCGGGCGACGAGGATTTCCTGCAGCGCAGCCCCTGCTGGGATGGGACGGACGCTTCTCAGGCCAGGATGCCCCTGCGGGGGTTTATGTCTATGTCGCCGTGGTGCGGCCTGCCGGCGCCGAAGCACAGATGATCGCCGGCGATGTAACCCTGATCCGCTAGTGCGAACTTGATGCCTGGTCCTTACCTTCATTCAAACTACTGTCGATGTTGAAAACAAGCGTCCTGATCATTTTGCTGACAGGACTGGTCGCACCCACTACAGGATGTGCCCAGGAGTCCGCAGATGCCACTGTCTATTATGTATTGCGCCACGCTGAGAAGGCTGAGCCTCCCGCTGATGCTCCGGGCGATCCCCATCTTTCTGTGAAAGGGCATGCACGTGCAGCGCAACTGGCCAAACTCCTTGAGCATGCAAGCCTCACGGACATCTTCAGCTCGGAATACCGACGGACACAGGAAACAGTCGCTCCGCTCGCCGGACAGCAAGGGCTATCCGTTCAGAGCTACAACCCGGCAGATCTCCAGGATTTCGCCGGACATCTCACACAACAATCCGGCCGCATCCTGGTGGTTGGCCACAGCAATACCACCCCGGAACTGGTCAGATTATTGGGGGGCGAACCGGGCGAACCGATCGACGATGCCACGGAGTTTGACCGTCTCTACATTCTTTATCGGCCAGCTGATGGCCAGGTGACAACAGTAAGACTGCATTACGGAGGCTAATCTTTAAAGCTTTGTTAACGGGCGGCCCAAGCCCGTTTAGGGGCATCCGGAACGTGTATTTTTGCGGAACAATCGTACTCAGCGTCCTGTTTACGCAGCGTTGGGTTGACGGAATCACGGATTTACTCATCGAACAACAGATCATGAAATACTTACTATCAGCTCTTTTTGTAATGTTCTTCATGGGCCTGGCGACTGTCGCCTCTGCTCAGGCGGAGAACGACCAGGCCAAATCCTCCAAGTACGAAACCATCGAACTCAAAGTCAAAGGCGTCTGCGGCATGTGCAAGTCGCGGATCGAAACCGCCGTGTATGACCTGAAGGGTGTCAAAACAGCTTCCTGGGATCTCGAGACGGACGTGCTCACAGCAGTCATCCACCCGAAGAAAGTAACCAGGCAGGAGATCGCTCAAAAGCTTGCAGAACGCGGCCATGACAATGAACTGGTCAAGGCAGACACTACTGCCTACCAGGAGCTGCCGGGCTGCTGCAAGTACAACGATGGTGTGAAAAAGCACGGAGGAGGAGGGCACTAGTGATGAAAGGCCTCCGACATTGGCTGTGGGTACCGTGCCTGGTATCCTTCTCAGTCTTGTTTGCTCAGACTTCCCCGGATCTTGTTCGTGGCGTTATCATGGAGGAGAGCAGCAACGGGAGACTCTCTCCGTTGGAGTTTGTACATGTGTTTTGGGAAGGGGCCACCCAGGGAGTCTACACGGATTCAACCGGTTATTTCGAGATCGGACTTTCTCCAGAGACGCGCGATCTGGTGGTCAGCTATGTTGGGTATGACCCTGACACCATTACCGTTGGGTCGGAGTTGTACATGAGCATCACACTGAGTGGATACACGACCCTGGACGAAGTGCAGGTGGTCTATCGCAAACGGACGACTGAGGTTTCCTTCCTTGATCCGCTCCTGGTGCAAAGTATTTCGCAGGACGAACTGTTTAAGGCGGCCTGCTGTAATCTGTCGGAGAGCTTCGAAACCAATGCCTCAGTGGACGTGTCCTTCAGCGATGCGATCACCGGTGCAAAGGAGATCCAGATGTTAGGGCTTGCCGGTAAATACACCATGATCTCGCGTGAATTCATGCCAGGGATCAGGGGAATGGCCATCCCGTACGGGTTGTTGTACACACCCGGCACCTGGATCCAGTCCATGCAGGTCACCAAGGGCGCGGGATCTGTCGTCAATGGTTATGAAAGTATTGCCGGGCAGATCAATGTAGAATTACAAAAACCCGAGGACGGCATCCCCATCTTTCTCAATGCCTTTGTCAATGAAGCTACCCGCCTGGAGCTGAATGCCACGACCTCACTCGAGATCTCCCCGAAGGTCAAGACAGCCATCCTCGCGCACGGGAGTGTCTATCCCAAAGTCTTCGATCACAATCATGACGGGTTTGCTGATCAGCCGGAAGGAGAACTGTACACGTTCATCAATCGCTGGAAGTTTGACAATCAGAAAGGGTACCGCGGCCAGCTCGGGATCAAGTATACCACCGATGACAAAACAGGTGGTCAGCTGGGATTCGTGGAGGACCAACAACCTGATGCCTACGGTGTCCAGCGCCGTACCGAGCGCGTGGAATTCTGGGGCAAGTCCGGTTTCATTTTCCCGAATAAACGATACCAGAGTATCGGTGTTCAGTGGTCACTGCTCCGCCATCACCAGGAGATGCAGTTTGGCAGCCGGCCATATGTGGGGACACAGCACACCGGTTATTTGAATGTCCTCTACCAGTCCATTATTGGAACCACTGATCACAAGTTCAAGGTGGGGGGCAGTTTGCTTTATGACAAGTTTGACGAGGCGGCTGATGCCATGGCATGGGTCCGGGAAGAAACGGTGCCGGGAATGTTCTTTGAATACACCTACACCCATCTTGATCGCTTCACCGGCGTGTTCGGTATCAGGGCTGATCACAACAGCATCTACGGGTTGAAGGTGACGCCACGCGCACACTTGCGTTACGCTCTTGGCGAAAAGACCGTGTTGCGCGCATCCGCCGGCAAGGGCTACCGATCGGCCAATGTGATTGCAGAAAACCTGAGCCTGCTCGCCACCTCACGCACGTTAGTGTTCAGCGAACCAGACGAACGCTATCCATTCGGTCTGAAGATGGAATCGGCCTGGAATGTTGGGGGGAGCCTGTCGCAGGAGTTTTTGCTGGATTACCGACCCGGGATGATCATCGTGGATTTCTTCAGAACCACCTTTCAGGATCAGGTCATTGTTGATCTGGACGTACATCCCCAGCAAGCGGTGTTCCGCAATCTGACCGGCAAGTCCTATTCAAACAGTTTCCAGGCCGAAGTCGCTTACGAATTACTGAAACGCTTTGACATCAAGGCGGCCTATCGGTTGCTGGATGTCAAAACGGATTACGCCGCCGGCTTACTGGAAGCCCCGCTGGTCGCCCGGCACCGTGGCTTTTTCAACATGGCCTACACCACCTCACGAAGCAGGGCCGGACACTGGGTCTTTGATATGACACTGCAGTGGACCGGCGCCAAGCGGCTGCCAACGACCGCGGCCAATCCGGAAGGCTTGCAGCTGAGCACGTACTCACCCTCCTTCACAACGATCCACGCGCAGGTTACCCGCAAATTCGGACGCCACCTCGATGTGTACCTCGGCAGTGAGAACCTGACCGACTTCCGCCAGGACCATGCCATCCTCGCCGCAGACGATCCCTTTGGGCCATACTTTGACAGCAGCATTGTCTGGGGGCCGATCTTTGGCCGCAAGATCTACCTGGGCGTACGCTACCTCATCCAACAGGAACCGGAATAGCAGGACTCGCGTTGCAGTTTGCAAGGTGTGCATTTGATGCGCACCCATGGCTGGTTATCTTAGGCGGGTAAAACCAGTTGCCATGAAAATCCTCTGCACGCTGTGGTGTCTTCTCCTTTCATTTTCGGGATGGACCCAACCACTGACGCCCGATATGGATCTGTTTTCAGCCATGCAGCCGCGCAATATTGGTCCTGCCGGGATGAGCGGACGCGTCACCGACATCGAAGTGGTGTTGAAAGATCCCGATGTCATTTACATCGGCACGGCTGCAGGCGGGATCTGGCGCTCGGAAAATGCCGGGTACACGTGGACGCCGATCTTCGATGAGGCGACAACCGCTTCGATCGGCGATATCGCGATCTACCAGGCTAATCCAAACATCATCTATGTGGGCACCGGTGAGGGCAACCCGCGCAACAGCCACAATAGTGGAACAGGGATGTACAAGAGTATCGATGGCGGCCGTACCTGGCAGCATATCGGTCTCGACCGCACCCGCCAGATCCACCGGGTGATCGTACACCCCACCAATCCGGATGTCGTGTGGGCGGGCAGCTCAGGCTCAACCTGGGCACCAAACCGCGAGCGGGGCGTCTATAAATCCACGGATGGCGGCAAGACCTGGCGCAAGGTGCTCTACCTCGATGATCTCACCGGAGTCGCCGACCTGCGGTCCGACCCGCAGAATCCGGAAAAACTTATCTGTGCCATGTGGGAGCATCAGCGGCTTCCCTGGTTCTTTACGTCCGGAGGAAAGAACGGTGGCATCTATATCAGTTATGATGGTGGCGAGCGGTGGGAGCGTGTCGGTTGCGAACATGGTCTCCCGTGCTCCGATCTCGGCCGGATTGGCCTGGCTTTTGCGCCATCCAACCATCAGTACGTTTACGCCTTTGTCGAGTCGAAAGATAACGCCATCTACAGGTCGACCGATGGCGGACATTCATGGGAACGTCGGTCGCGCAAAGGCGACCGGCTCATCGGCGACCGTCCGTTTTACTATGCCGATCTCTATGTAGATGTGCGCAATGAAAACCGCGTATACAGTATTGCCACGGCGGTGACGGTCAGTGAAGATGGCGGGGTCACCTGGTCCACTTTTGCCCCGGGCAACCGGATCCATACCGACCACCATGCCTGGTGGGGGCACCCCGATGACCCGGAGCATCTGATCAATGGCAACGACGGCGGGCTTTTTATCACCCATGACCGCGGTGCAAACTGGTTCTTCGCTGAGAACCTGCCATTGGCACAATTCTATCATATCCGCGTCGACAACGAAGTGCCCTACAACGTCTATGGTGGGCTACAGGACAACGGTTCGTGGCGCGGACCCAGTCGCACCTGGTGGAAAGGAGGCATCCGCAATATGTACTGGCAGCGCCTCAGCGTCGGAGACGGGTTTGATGTCGTCCCGGATCCCGAAAATGCTGACTACGGATATGCCATGGGGCAGGCCGGCAACCTGGTGCGCTACCATTGCCCTTCCGGACAACTCCAGCGCATCAAACCCATCCATCCCACCGGGGAATATCTCCGCTTCAACTGGAATGCGGGGATTGCTGTCGACCCCATCGACAAACGCACCCTGTACTACGGGAGCCAGTACCTGCACCGAAGCCGTGACTACGGGCAAAGCTGGGAGATCATCTCACCCGACCTGACCACCAATGACCCGGAAAAACAACAATTCCTTGAATCGGGCGGACTGACCTATGACGTGACCGGCGCCGAGTTTCATACGACGATCCTGGCTATCGCTCCCAGTCCGCTCGAACAGGGCGTGATCTGGGTTGGCACGGACGACGGCAACGTGCAGGTCACGCGCGACGGCGGAGCAACCTGGAAGTTGTGTAATGACGGGATCAAGGGCATCCCGGCAACCACCTGGGTCCCGCACATCCATGCCTCCTCACACCGGGCGGGTGAAGCGCTGGTCGTGTTTGACGATCACCGCCGCAACAACTGGATCCCATACGTTTACCGCACGACTGACTATGGAAAGTCCTGGACGCGGATCGTCGATGAGGACGATGTCGAAGGATTTGCATATGTCGCGATCCAGGATCCCGTTCAACCTGATCTGATGTTTTGCGGGACCGATGTCGGACTGTTTGTCAGCTTTGACAATGGTACCACCTGGGATCGCTGGCGCCACGGTTATCCCACCACACCGACACGCGATCTGGTCGTGCACCCCCGTGACGGGGACCTCGTGATCGGGACGTTTGGCCGGGCGATCTGGATCCTTGATGACATTGGCCCACTGCGGCAAATCGCCGCCGAGCCGGAACTTCTGGCCAAACCCTTGTATGCCTTTGCGGCCCCCGACGCCATCCTGGCAATTGTTGGTGAGTCGCACGGATATCGCGATGGTAAAGTTGGTGAAGTCCTTTACAACGGCGAGAACCGACCCTACGGCGCGCTGCTTTCCTGCTACCTGCAGGCAGTAGAAGGAGACCAGGACACCATCGATATTGTCATCACCGATGATCAGGGCAACGTTGTCCGTCATCTCGCGCACATTGCCACATCAGCAGGGGTGCAGCGTCTGGACTGGGATCTGAGTCGTGATGCGCCGCGCGCCCCGAATGTGTCCAGGCCCGACGGGCCGCGCTACTATCGAGGCAAAGCGGTCCTCCCAGGGACCTATTCGATTTCGTTTTCCTGCCAAGGTCATCACGCTGAAACCAGGGTGACGGTCCTGCCCGACCCGCGACTAAAGCGCTCAATGGAGGAAATGACTGCCAAGGACCAAGTGATCCGTCAGCACTACGCACAGGTGGAAGCAATGACGGCGATCGCCGACGAGATACGCAGCATTGAGAAAGCCCTCGACTGGCTGAAACACCGGGCCGGGGAGCAGGAGGTCGATCTGACGAAAGAACTCAAACAGTTTGCTCCGAGTCTCAAGGCCATGAAGGAGCAGCTGCTCGGCCGCGAGGTACAGGGGATCTATCGCCAGCCCGATGTGATCGTCAGCATTCTTGGCCAAACCGAGTATCTGCTGGATGGGGTTCTGCAGCCGTTCAGCCATAACCAGGCATTGCAGCTCGAGCAGCAGGCACAAGCGTGTGCCCGCTTCACCCGGGACTGGCAACAGTTCTTAAACGAACACCTGGCGCCCTTCCGGGAAAGCGTGTTAGCCAAGGGTGTTTCACTTTTTTGATCTGTCCAATATGTTCAGACCATGCCTGATCCTGTTGCTGTGTCTCTGCCTGTTCCAATGCAGGACGACAGAAGAAGGAGCGGTTCAGCGCATCGAGATCTACGATCCGGGACTGGAAGAACTTTTGAGCAGTGAAACCCCGGTAGAGATCCTCGCGCGCGGCTTTGCCTGGGCCGAAGGGCCGGTATGGGTGCCCGAAGCAAATATGCTCCTCTTCTCTGATGTTCCGGCAAACAAGATCTATCAATGGTCGGAACGGGACGGCCTGGCACAATACCTTGCTCCATCGGGATATACCGGTGCGGACACGCTTCAGGAGGGTGGTTCGAATGGACTGCTGCTCGACGCTTCGGGTCAACTCATTCTCTGTCAGCACGGGGACCGGCGGGTAGCCGTGATGGATGGTCCTGTTTCCGATCCGGTGCCGCAGTTTCGCACCATGGCTGATCGCTACAACGGGCGGCGACTCAACAGTCCGAATGATCTGGCTGCGTTGCCAGATGGTCTCATCTATTTTACAGACCCTCCGTACGGACTTGACAGGCAGGACGATGATCCGGCCAAAGAGCTGCCCTATGCCGGGGTCTATCGCATTACTGATAGCAACCAGGTTGAGCTCCTGATCGACACCTTGACACGACCCAATGGCATTGCCTTCAGTCCCGACTTCCAGGTCATGTATGTTGCCCAATCCGATCCTGCGAAAGCATGGTGGGTCCGTTTCCGGCTTGAGCACGGCGTTCCGGTCGAAGATGCGTTGTTGTACGATGCGTCGGAAGAGGCTGCTTCAGAATCCGGGCTTCCCGACGGATTGAAGGTCCATCCGAGTGGCCGGATCTTCGCAACCGGGCCAGGCGGAGTCTGGATCTTTTCGCCCGAAGGCAACGTGCTGGGCAAGATCAGGACTGCCCAGGCCAGTGCCAATTGTGCATTCGATGCTGGCTACCGCCATTTGTACATCACCTCGGACAGCCTGCTCCTGAGGGTGGCAATGCGCTCTATGGAAAAGAGTGACAGGTAACGTTGCCGTCACACCTGCATCATGGTCTCGCCAAGGATCTTTTCCAGAACATCTACAAATGTGTTGATCTCTGCATCGGTGATGGACATCGGCGGTTTGAGCTTCATGACGTTTTCATCCGGGCCATCCAGGGAGGTCAGGATACGGTGATCCAGCATTCTCCGCACGATATATGCGGCTTTGTCGGGGGCCGGCCGGCACGTGCCTGGCTGACTGAACTCCAGCCCGATAAACAGCCCATAACCACGGACATCCCCGATCGCGGGATGGGAGGCTTGCAGATGTCTGAGCGCGGCCATCCACCTTTCTCCGGCATCCAGCGCATGACGCTGGAGACCATCCTCATGGACGATCCTGAGCACTTCACGGGCAATGATGCACGAGACCGGGTTGCCTCCAAATGAATTGAAGTACTCCATGCCATTGTCGAAGGCACGTGCCACTTTTTCGGTCACAGCCACTGCCGCGACAGGGTGCCCGTTGCCCAGCGGTTTGCCAATGGTGACGATGTCAGGCAGGACATCATAGAGCTCAAAGGCCCACATTGCCTTCCCCACCCTGCCCAGACCGGTTTGGACTTCATCGGCAATACACACGCCGCCTGCTTCTCGCACGATCGCATACAGCACCTGGAAAAAATCTGCCGGGGGCACCAATTGTCCCGCGCAACTCGGCAACGACTCGTGGATCAAGGTGACCGGTGCTCGCCCATCAGCCACCTCGCGCAATGCCTCCGCAGCACGCAAAGTCACCGAAACATCCGGTACGCGCCAGGTATCCGGGGCTGGCAGCACAACCGTAGATGCCGGGCAGCCGTTCCCGCCCGAACCATTGAACTTATATGGACTTACGTCGAGGGTTGCCTGCGTATGGCCATGATAGGCGCCATCGAGCGTGGCCACCAAATGGTGCTCCGTCGCGGCCTTTGCCATCCTGAGTGCCAGGTCGTTGGCTTCGCTTCCCGAGTTGACGAAATACACACAGGAGAGATGGCCGGGTAGCGTTTGAAGCAAGGCCTCGGCACACGCGAGACGGGCCTCATGCAGGTAACGGGTATTGGTATTGAGCAGCGCAATCTGTTGACGCGCCACGCGTGTGAGACGGGGATGCTCATGGCCAACATGTGCAATGTTGTTGCGCGTGTCCAGGTACGGACGGCCACTGGCATCGTAAAGGAAAGTCTTCCAGCCACGTACAATATGCAATGGGCGGTCATAGGAAGTGCTCAGGTTTGGCCCCAATACACGGCGACGCCGGGCCAATAAGTTGTCCGGATCGGCCTCCTGGTATTCAAGATCGGGATGTTGTATTCCCAGCATCAGGTTTGGGTCAGGGCAAATACTCAACCACACCTCCCGGTGTTCCGGCGCCACCACCCCCGGGAAATCATCCGTGAAGTCGAGCATGTCGGTCATGACCTGGAAATGGACATGGGGAACCCAGTTGCCGTTCTCCGGATAAGGACCGATCTCGGCGATCTTGTCGCCCTTGCGAACGCGGTCTCCTGCTTGCCACATCGAGAGGGTTTCGACACTGTTGTGTCCGTAAAGGGTATAGAACGTCAGGTCGTCGACCTGATGCTCGAGGATGAGCAGTGGTCCATATTCCTTGTCACCCGGATTGTTCACAATTGTCCTGACGATGCCGTCCAGCGGTGCATACAATGGCGTCCCGGCCGGCATGAACAGGTCCAGGCCGATATGCACCGTGCGCACGAGAGCGGCGTCTTCGCCAGGCAGCATGTATTCGGCAGTCGTGTAAACGGGCCTGGGTTCGTTGTAGCGCCCAACGCCCACGCGTGTACCGTGCTCCTCCATCTGGGTAAACACCCGGCGGGTTGATCCGGCAACGTCTGCCATATCCTGGAAATCGCCCAGCCCCAGGCTCCCCGTACTCCAGTCAAATACTGTGACCGGCTCTTCGGCAAGCTGGAAACCCAGAAGCGGATGGAGTCCGGCTCTGTTGTTCTTGACCCACTGCCGGACCGCGTGTCCGGTTGGTGCGGGTTCAAACCCGCACGCCCCCCTGAAATGGCAGGTGATAAGGTATGGATTCAGCTTTTTGAGCTGTCTGATCAAAGCCCAGGCATCTCTCACGCTCACCTGCCAGTAGACGTTATCCGGATCTTTTTTTGCCCGCTGTCGTGCCTTGGTGACGCTGATAAGCAGCCTACCCATGATCAGCGGAAGCAAGCTGGCGGCCTCCGCATCGGTCAGGCTGTGTGCTGCGTGATACCCCTCAATGACCTTGACCGCTGCCCCGATCGGATCCCGTTTGTTCATCATGATGTAGGTGAGGCAGATCGCCAGGTCGTTGATACACGGACCGACATGCAAATCACCAAAATCAATGAGGCCTGCAATCTGCGGGCCTGAATCGGACCTCCTGACAATGATATTGTCATCATTGGCATCGCCGTAGTTGACTCCGTGCGGCAGGTCCGCCGGATTGAGATCAACGTTGTCAAGCCAGGAGGTCCATTCTGCGATCTCATTTCTCTCAGGCGTATCGAAAACATGGATGGCCTGGGGCACCCAACGCCAGTTGTGCGGGGCCCATGTAAAGTCGAAATGCGCTCCCGGGTGATCAAACTCCGCCAACGCGGTCCTGAGCAGACCCAGTATCTGCCCGATATCGCGAAGAAGTGGTGGGCCATGCGGAGTCACGTTGCGTAGCGATACGCCATCAATCCAGCGATACAATCGAACACGTGAAGTCGCCTCCACATTCCGCAAGGGAGGTATCAGCTGCGGGATCCAGGTGACGCCCGGACGCTTATTCAGGAATAAGATACAGGCGATCTCCGCATCCAGTCTCGCCACCGGAACATGTTCCGGTGCAATCTTGAGTAGATACTTCTGCTCCGCTGCCACCTGGAAGGTGCCACCCCATTCACTTGGCAACGGACGCAGTTGTCCCTCGATCCCGAATTGTTCCGCAAGGAGTTGCGCTGCAGCTTTTTCTCCGATTCCAGGCATCCGGGCAATTTATCAAATAGAAAGCAGTGCAACGATTGTCCCGGCCCGCAAAAAAAGGTCGGCCCCTTCCGGCGCCGACCTTCTCCACGATGGGATCACCTTACCCTGACTGTTTCCTCGAGGCTTCTTCTCACCATGGTCATTGACACATGGCCGGATGCACTTGTTCTATCCACTTCTGAGTACTGCAGTTCTGTACTCTTGCGAGAGATCACCCGTACTTATTTCATCCGGGCTATAGCGGGGTGCGTGCAGCGCCACGCAGCATCGGCAGGGCGTGTAGCACGCATAGCAGGTCGAGCGCCTTCTGTTGCAAACTTGCTGGAGAGGCGTGGCCCGTTCGCACGAGCCTTGCTGACATTTGCTGATTCATAGCTGCAAGATTTGTAAGTGACGCTTTTCGATCCCCGGCTTGCAATTCATTCCGCGCGGCGGACCTTCAAGCAATGTTTCATCATTCATTGCTTCATCAATGTTTTAATATTTAATTTGGCAATCCAATTCATTTCTTCTGAACAGGGTAATCCCGGCACTCAATTGCGGAATTCACCGGTTGAATGCGAAATGGAGTGTCCAGGTCCAGGCCAACAGTCACAAACCCGATGGCCTCCGGCTCGACACGGCGATTACCCCGTTCAACCTGCTATTTTTCTGAACGGGTGAGATAGAATGTCCCGAACCATGAGTTCACCCTAACTTCTGGGCATGCTATGGCTCCAACAGTCATCAGCAACGCATGCATTCATGGAAAACTACCTGGAGGCCGAAACCTTTCCAACCGCTACCTTTACACGAAAGATCATTGCACCTGTGCATTTTGACGCGGCAGGGCAGGCGGTGATCAGACCATTTTACGTTCATGTAGATAGACAACTTAAAAAGCAGTGATCAAAACGCGGGGATTGCTCATCATTGGCATGTTGTGTTACCTGACTTCCGGAGTCGGGCAGGAGCCGCATTTTGTCGAGCACGAGATCTCTGAACCTTTCGTCAATGCCCGTGTCAACCTGCTTTACCAGGATCGCAATTGTCTGATCTGGATGGGCACTTCCGAGGGTTTGATCAGTTATAACGGCTTCGACATGCGCAGTACGCCCTTTACCGACACCACAGGTGAGCGGTCGGTCACGGCCATGTTTGAGGACGCCACTGGCCGGATGTGGATCGGGTGCGACGACGGAAGTATCTATCAATACCAGGAAGGCAAGGGCCTGTCCCCTCGCATCTTTGAGGAGGGCTGGCCGGTGGTCCGGATCACGGGTTTCCAGCAGGATCCGAATGGGTGGATCTGGTTTGGCACCTATGGCGAGGGTCTGTACTGCTATGATGGCACCTACATGTACAACTTCAACACGGACGACGGCATGCTCGGCGACGATATCTACGACCTGACCAAAGATCTGGATGGCAATATCTGGGCGGCAACCGATGGTGGCATCAATATCTGCTCATTTGACGGCGAGCACAAGTCCATCCGCTCCATCACCCGTGCGCACGGTCTGCCCGATCAGATCATCAAGTCACTGCGTCGCGACCCCTCGGGCAATATGTGGATTGGCACGTATGATGCCGGCATTTGCTTTTACGACGTGAAAGCCGATTCAGTATACGACTATCATCTTCATCCGGCCATGTCAGCGGTTAATGCACTCGAGTTGTTTGACGATCTCGAGGTCTGGATCGGTACTGACGGCTCAGGCGTTTGGCGCTACAATATGCAAACCGGCAACCTCAACAAGATCGCCGGTGAGGAGGAACTGGAAGCAGCCCGGGTCACTGACCTCTATAAAGACGTGGAGGGCAACTTGTGGATTACTGCCAATGCGAATGATATCTACAGCGCCTTCCGGCAGTTTGAGATCATCGACCTGGCATGTGGTGATATCCAGGCGTTGCACACGTGTGCCACTGACCGGCTCTGGATTGGCACCAATCAGGGGCTTTATACCCTGGAAGAACAAGGCATTGAAGGGCCGCAGATCGCAACGCATGCCAAACTGATGGATCTGAACATCAGCGCGATCAAAGATGATCCGTTTGGCAATATCTGGATCGGCACACTCGACCAGGGCATCTTTATTTATAATGAGAGCACCCAACGTGTTCTGCAGCTCGAAAAGGGGAACGGCCTGATCAATAATTCGATCATGTCTTTTGACATCAGCCACCATACCTTGTGGATCGCCACACTCGGCGGGGTGGCAGAGTTTGATTTGCGACAGAATATTTTCGATTTACCTGCCAGGGGACATGCCATCCATCAGACGCCGTACCTCAGTTCGAATTTTATATATCAGGTATATATCGACCGGCAAGGTGATCCATGGTTTGCCAGCAACGGCGACGGTGTCTTTACCATTCGTGATGGCACTTTGGTTCAATTCAAGGGTAACGATTCGCTCCAGCTCCGTACCGTCTATTCCATTACACAGGATCACCGCGGGCACTTCTGGATGAGCACTCCAAAGCTCGGACTCGTGGAATTCGATGGTCAAAGCTACCGGCATCTCGGTCTCCGCGATGGTCTCAGCAACCTGGAAATCGCCAGCCTGGCCACGGACCATCGCGGTGACATTCTCATTGTGCATCCCGACGGGATCGATGTCATGAAGCCTGCGGAGCGTCACTTTATGTATTTCGATGACGAAATCGGCATTGAAAAACTCGATCCCGGCCTCAATGCGATCTGCACTGATCGGTTCAACGCATTGTGGCTCGGCACCAAAAACCGGATCATTAAATATCCCGCACTCTCCGAATCTCTCAGTATTCATCCCCGCACGCAGCTCAAGCAGGTTTCAATCTTTCTTGATCCCATTGATTTCTATCAGGAAAATCATTTCAAATACAATCAGAACTACATTTCCTTTGACTATGTCGGCCTGTGGTACACTTCTCCCAAGTCTGTCAAGTATCAGTACAAACTCGATGGCTATGACATCAACTGGAAGGAGTCCAAGGATCATCTCGCCTCGTACTCCAACGTGGGGCCCGGGACCTATACCTTCATGGTCAAGGCCTCGGAAAACAGATTTTTCCATGACGAACCGATCGCCGAGTACCGCTTTACCATCAGTCGGCCGTTTTGGGCCAAGGCATGGTTTCTGGCTATCGCCGCATTGCTGGTAGGCGGTCTCTTTTATTTGTTTATGCGCTTTCGTGAAAAACGCTCGGAACGTCAGGCACTGATGACCAAGGAAAAGATCGAGTCTCAGTTTATGGCACTGAAAGCACAGATCAATCCACATTTCCTGTTCAACAGCTTTAACACCCTCGTTACGATCATCGATGAGAGCCCCGACATTGCAGTAGAATACGTAGAGAAACTGTCGGACTTCTATCGCAGTATCCTTCAATTCCGGGAAAAGGAAACCATTTCATTACAAGAGGAGATTGAGGTTGTACGCAATTATTGGTTTTTATTGCAAAAACGATTCGGCAATAACCTCCGCCTGGATGTGCACATCAACGGCCAAAAATCCAATATCCCACCCCTCACCCTGCAAATGCTTGTAGAAAATGCCGTCAAACACAATATCATTTCCAAGTCCAGGCCCCTCAATATTGAGATCAGCCTTGATGCCGGCAACTACATTAGTGTGCGCAATAATAAACAGAAGAAGCAAGGCCCTGTCTCGTCGACACATTTTGGCTTGCAAAGCATTGTAAATCGCTATCAACTGCTGAGTGACAAGAAGGTGATCATCGAAGAGGATGACTATCATTTCAAGGTGAGTGTACCCGTACTTAAAAAGGAGTCATGAAAATTCTCATTATCGAAGATGAAAACGCGGCCGCGCGTCGCCTCACCAAGCTCATTTCAGAAATTGACGGTGGGTATGAGATCGTCGATATCCTCGACAGCATTGAGGCGGCCATTGAATGGTTCTCGAAGCATGATCTGCCGGATGTGTTGCTGCTCGATATCCATCTGGCCGATGGCTCAAGCTTCAAGATCTTCGACCATGTGGAGGTCACCTGTCCGGTTATTTTCGTTACTGCATACGACGAATATGCCGTCCAGGCGTTCAGGGTCAACGCTATTGATTATCTCATGAAACCCATCAAAAAGGTAGAACTCGAACAAGCACTCAGCCGTGTTCGTTCCGCAGCACCACGCCAGTCATTCGATGAATTGATCGATCAACTGCGGCAGAGTGGTGTGATCCCACGGGAAAATCGCGTGCTGGTCCGTATCGGGCAAAATATCAAACTCGTGGACCTGAATGCTGCCGCTTACTTCTACACCGAAGACAAGATCACGTTTGCCGTCATGCCGGATGCCAAACGCTACCCCGTTGAATATAGCCTTGACCATCTCGACGGACTGCTCAATGACAGCAAGTTTTTCCGTATCAACCGCCAGTTCATTGTCAACGTTGATGCGATCCAGGACATGTACAGCTACTCGAAGTCCCGTGTGAAAATGAATTTGAAGCCACCCTCACATGTCGATGTCATCGTCAGCACCGAACGCTCTCCAAAATTCAAGAAGTGGCTGACCGGCTCTGAGTAAGTGATTCTCAGCCGATGGCGCATCCTATGACTCCTGACAAACTCGTTCGGATCGCGGCCGACTTTGATCGCATCGCCATGGTTCCAGAGCCCCCCTGGACACACAATACCCATTATCACAGGACCATCCTGGCCATGTTACAGACTGCAGGGTCAAGAAATGTGCTTGAAGTGGGCTGTGGTGCCGGAAGATTGACAGGCAAGATTGCAGAATTCTCACCCATAGTCACCGGCATCGACCTTTCTCCAAGGATGATCACACAAGCCCGGTCTCGTTTCGGTCAACGGGATCATGTGCACTTCGTGCAGGCCGATTATCTCACAACGACACCGGAACACGCCTGGGATGCGATCGTCTCAGTGGCGACAGTGCATCATATGGATCTGCACACGTTTCTGTGCAAGGCTTCCCGGGATTTAGCTCCAGGTGGTCAACTGATCATTCTCGATCTGTACGACCAGACCCGTTGGGAATGGATACTCAACGCGATGTTGTGGCCCCTGTCTGCTGCGCGCCGGCTATGGCACAATGGGCGGCTTCGCCCCTCACCAGATTATCTTGCTGCATGGCGGACGCACCACGAGCATGACACCTTCCAACGACTCCGGGAGATCCGGCAAATTGCAGATGAGGTTATCCCGGGCGCTGTGATACGGCGTATGCTCTTTTGGCGATACCTGCTGCATTGGGTCAAACCGGCTTAATGTACGACGTTCCGGATCCAGGTCACGTACTGGCTGACCCGTGCATAGTACTCGACCGCGCCATACCGCCCGGGTCGACTTTCGCTGCGCTGATGCGAACTCACCCCGATGAGGTGCGTTGTCCCGTTCACATCGACATACGCAGGTCCGCCGCTATCCCCGGGACCACTTACGCCTTCCAGTGGTGTAACATCTGATGCAAATGGATTGTCGAAATCAAACCAGAGCCAGTGTGCATCCACGCCATCCACCAGGTTGGTTGCAGCCCGGTCGATCCGGTCCTGCCTGACCGGGCCCGTGAGCCCGGTACCGTGGTCCCCGCGGCCAACAATGGTGATGAGTGCTCCTGTTTCATCGTCGTCGAACAGTGGTACGGGCGTGACGTGCTGCACAGGTGTCGACAGTCTCACCAGGGCAATGTCATGCACCACCGGCCTGAATGCCGGATGGATCACGATACTGTCGGCGATGAAGCTGGCATTGGAACACTCCACCTGCACGGTCTCCCCACGCTCGATGCTCCGCTGCAATCCCTGCGCCACATGCGCTGCCGTGAGCACCCACGTATCCGCGATGAGCGTACCCGAGCCATCTGCAAAGTGGCAGGTCGCCGGGTATCTGGCGGCCAAGGCCTGATGATCTGCTTCAGGGGTGTCATGCCGGACAATGATCGCCTCTCCGGGGATCACGCAAACCAGGAGCACGCTGGTAACGGCCATGATCAGCCAATGCTTGCCTGGTATCATTTGTTCAGTTTCTCGAGCATTTCGACGGCCGAAGGCAGTCCGGGCTGCAGGGCCAGTGCCCGTTTGTAGTTGGCGCGCGCTTGCTCATGGTCCCCGGCACGGTAGTAGGCCTCTCCCAGACTGTCGTAGCAGTTGGCCACTTCCGGAAACAGCTCGGTATTCAGGGTGAGCAACTCAATCGCCTCCCGGTACAAGCCCTGTTCCATCAGGTCGTACCCGATCCTGTTGATGA
Source organism: Saprospiraceae bacterium (assembly GCA_033720735.1). Taxonomy (GTDB): domain Bacteria; phylum Bacteroidota; class Bacteroidia; order Chitinophagales; family Saprospiraceae; genus B8-G4. The sequence goes on along the minus strand of JAWWBX010000009.1, from coordinate 15,347 downwards.
TCAGGTCTTTGGGGTCGCTCGGATGAAAATTGACTGTCAGTTCATCAAAATGTGATTTGACATGGGCGACGCCGTGATCACGATATGCACGATACACATTCATATGCGCCGGAAGCGATGGCTTTTCAGGTTGCTCCTGACGGACAATATCCAGGATGCCCAGACCAACATGCTCGGCAACCGGCTCGTCCATATTGGCGAAAACGATGATCGAGATGCGCTCGCCCAGCATTTCGCAGATCACGGTATTGAGACCGTTCGATCCACCGGCCAGCGGGATGGCGGCGCGGTCGTCATCGTAGTACGGTGCGATCATGCGAAACAAGGGTAAGCGGGCCTTGTCTTTGTTGGAAAGCAGGGTTTCACCATAGAAGAAGCTTTGATAAAAGTGCAGTATGTCCTCAGCCGTGGACCAGGCTGCACCGGCCGGGTTGGGATCGTGGTACCACCGGCGGTTGTCAAAGACATCTCCGGTTGTGGACTTCATATATCCGACCGAGCGATGGGGGAGGGATTTGATGCCTGCAAAATGGGTGCTCTGCAGCCCGAGTGGTTGAAGGATCCGCTCACGCACGTTGTCAGCATAGGACTTGCCGGTCAATGCCGCGATGACCCCTCCCAGGATCACATAACCCGCATTGGAATACCTCTGGCGCTGACCCGGCGAAAACTGGAGGGGCAAGGTGCGGATGTAGTCAAGCAACACCTCGGGGTCATTCATCTGGTCGCGCTTGTCCATAAACTCCATCGAAAAATAGTCACCAAACCCCGAGGTGTGTGCCAGCAGGTGGTCGATGGTCACAGCTTCCACGCCATCCTGATTAAACCCCGGGAGGATATCCACCAGCCTGCTGTCGCCTGCCAGGCGCCCTTCGGCAATGAGCTGGCCAATCACGATAGACGTAAAGTCTTTGTTCATTGATCCGATATTAAACAGGGTGTTGGTTGTATTCCCGATGCCTTGCTCACGATCTGCCAACCCGAACGCTTTGTGATAGAAGATCTTGCCGCGGTCGGCGAGCAATACCACTCCGGAAAAGATGTCGAGGTCGAGATATTGCTGGACGTAGTTGTCGACCGCTGTCCTGATCTCATCGATCCGGCCGGCCAGGAACCGTGACTGGGGTTTGGCGTCATTGGGTACGATCTCCGGAAGCTGGGTCGGACGGGCAGCAGCCGGGCCGTCAGACGGGTAGAGGGCAGGGGCTTCGGATGGTGCACCGGGCTCCAGCCCGACAGCATCAAGCCGGTAGGGCGATTGATTCTCAAAGCTGAAGGTCAGGCGTACCCACTGGCCTGAGCGCTGACCGCGCGCAATACCTTCGTATGCAAACATGCCCTTGCGCACCATCTCGTGCAGGATGAGCCCGCCATCGGTCTGTCTGATCTCGTCAAACAGGTCTCGCAACTTTGTCTCCCCGAGCTTGTCGACAAGCCTCGGCGTGAAGGTTGTGGAGAGCCAGGAAGACGAAGGGGCCTCATCGTGATTTACCATATCCACGAAAGCCAGAATCCTTGAGCCGGCGGGGCTGTTCGAAAGCTGTTCAGCCGTTTGCGGACCAAACTGCTGGCCCGGGGCGGCAGTACACCACATCACGATCATCAACAGTGGCAGTGCGACACGTTTCATGTTTTGTAGTTTTTAGTTGATACAAATCAACGACATCTGCAGGAGCTTCCGATCCGTAAGTGATCAACTGCGCCGTTGATGTGACGGATGCCGCGATCGGCGTGATCTTCCCGCCACTGGCGAGTTTGCGTCGATTCGTCACACGCCCTAGGGCGTTGGCCCCAAATCGCTGGATGGCGTGTTGCTTTGGTGTAATATTACCCCGTGAAAAAGCTCCTGACAGTCTGGTTGCACGTGGCGTTCTGGGGGATGGTGCTGTGGGTGATGACCCAGTCGCTGTCCATTGAAAGCGTCGAGATCATCATTGAAAACGGGGTTGAACGCCGCGTCGTTTCGCGCAATTACCTGATCACGATCCCCATTCTGATCAGTCTTGCAGCCAAGGCCGTGCTGGCTTACGGCCACGCGCTATGGGCGTTTCCCAAGGCATTTCTCAAGCGCGACTGGGTCACCTACACCGGCTGCCTGCTCATCCTCTTTGGCGTCTCTTTTGGCCTTGAATTTTTGCTGATCGAATTGTATCAGTGGCAATATCCGCGCCGCACCTTCACCTTCCTCAATTCGCTGCCTCTCAATCTGCTGATCAACCTGATCGCCCTGGGCTTGTCCTTTGGCTATGCCTTCGCCCGGCATCACCAGCAAACCGAGCGTGCGCGGCGCCAGCTCGAACAGGAAAAACTGGCGACGGAATTGAATTTTCTCAAAGCGCAGATCAATCCGCACTTCCTGTTCAACACCCTCAACAACCTGTTTGCCATGGCGGAAGTGCGCGGCAACACCGAACTTTCGCACGGTATCGCGCAACTTTCCCAACTGATGCGCTACATGATCGATCACGGCAAGTCCGGGCGGGTCCCCCTCCGCAAGGAGCTGGATTGCTTGCAGAGTGTCATCGACATTCAAAGCCTGCGCTACGACCCGCAAGATGACTTTGCAGTGGCGTATGACCTGCAGGGTGATCCAGGCAACGCACAGATCGCGCCACTCATCCTGATCCCGTTTGTAGAAAATGCTTTCAAACATGGTGTGCGCGCCGGCCACCCATCGTTCATCCGGATCGCCATGCGCATCGACGGGCAGCGACTGCATTGCACGATCTCCAACTCCGTCCATCCCGGGGTGGAAACCATTTCGGAGGGCACCGGGATCGGACTGGCCAACGTGAGGCGCCGCCTGGAACTGATCTATCCGGACCGCTATCAGTTGGAGATCTCGGAAACGGACGAGGTGTACTCTGTCGTTCTGGATTTAGATTTACACACGTAGATGCTGCGCGCGATTGCCATAGACGACGAACCGCGGGCACTGGAAGTGCTCACCCAGTATTGTGCGCAAGTGCCTTTCCTCTCACTGGAGGCAACCTTTCGGGATCCGGTCGGTGGTCTTGACTGGCTGATGGCACACCCGGCCGACCTGGTCTTCCTGGATATTAATATGCCCGGGTTGTCCGGCATTGAGTTGAGCAAATTGCTCGATGACAAGGTCATGGTAGTGTTTACAACGGCCTATTCCGAATACGCCGTCGAAAGTTATCAGGTGAAGGCGCTCGACTACCTGGTCAAGCCGATTCCATTTGATCGGTTTCTGCAGGCCGCACAACGCGCCCGGGAGTTGCACACTTTGCAACAACACCAGCCAGGGCAGTCCGGACCGGAACCGCGTCCTGCAACACCCACCCGTTCATCGACCTTGTTTGTCAAAAGCGGCAACCGGCATCACCGCATCGACACCGACGAGATCCGGTTTGTCGAGAAGGACGGCAACTACGCCACCTTTCATCTGGCCGATCAGAAGATCGTGACACGCCATACGATCCAGCAACTTCTGGAGCTGTTGCCCTCAGAAGGGTTCATGCAGGTGCACAAGTCCTACATTGTCGCGATCCGCCATATCGATGTGGTCGAACCCACACAACTTACGATTGGCGGGCATCCCATTCCCGTTGCAAGAAACTACCGGGAGGATGTCCAGCAGCTGACCTCGGGCTCCTGAATCCATTTGGTAATCCCACATAGATTTAAATACATTAGCAACGTATCAGTGTGTTACGGCTATGACCATCTTTGTCGCCAAGCTCCCGGCCTCCGTCAACGGCGTCGTCCTCGAATCACTATTCGCCCGCTTCGGCGAGGTCGACAGTGCGAAGGTGATCTATGACCGCCATACCGGAGAGTCAAAAAAGTTCGGCTTTGTCGAGATGCCGAATGACGATGAGGCCCGCAAAGCGATTGAAGCGCTAAACGAGTATGAGCTGGAGGGAAAAGTCCTCGTGGTCAAGGAGGCGGAGCCCCCATCGAAGAAGTTTCGCATTCGTATGTAATACGTTCTGGTCCGGCCGATCACTTTCCTTCCACCCCTGTTTTAAGCGTCTTTTCAAACGCAAACCGCTTCGTATAGAAGTTGTAAAAGAACATGAGCCCGATCACCAGCAATTTGGTGAGATACTGGTGTGCGTCCAGAAACGGGATCTTGTTGAACAGATAGATCAACAACGTGCTCAGCCCAATCCCGACGAGTGAAGCACTGATGGAGATGGCAAAGGCAGCCCGCAGTTTCCGCTTGAGGGCAAAGACATACTTCTTCTGGAGGATGAAGTTGATCAGGAATCCGCAGCCAGCCGAGATGACGTTCGACAAGGTCTTGGGAAGACCGGTGTAGACCAGTGTCAGATACAGCACGTAGTCGACGGCGGTTGCCACCGCTGAAGTGCTCGCAAACTTGAGTTTGGGCAGAATGAACCGCTTAAACGCCTCGTGCATTTCGCATCAATAGTAGACCCGCCATTTTCCGATCTCCGTTTCCCGCGTGAAGTGGTCTTGCAACATGGCCGGCACCTCCTGTCGGCGGCGTGCGACCAGCACGGACGGTTCCTGCAGCCTTTTCTGCAACCGCCGGGTATCTTCAGCACGTTCCAGGTTGTAATAATACGATTGCCATCCGTCATCATCCTCAAACTGTAATTCGCGTTTTTCACTGGTGGCAATCATGGCGGTGGGTCCTTGCAAATGAAAGGAGAGTGACGGTGCCAGGCGATCGAGGATAAAGACGTGACGATCGTCCAGCTCCGCGGACTGCAGCCATTCGGCCACCGGCTTGGCGGTGCTGTGTTTGAGCTCATTAGCTGACAGGATATGCGTACCGATCATGGCCGCAAACAAGGCAAAGACAGCAGACATCAATGCCATGCGCATGGGCAATCGCAGATTGCCATGCAACAGGATCACGGACAGCATGGCCACCAGCAGGACGACCAAAATCATCTGGGGCACCAGGTCGATGACGTAATCGCTGAAGAGCGGATAGGTCAGGAAAGCGATGATCAGCAGCCCATAGAAAATCAGCTGAGCGACCAGCCACCCCCTGAGAGCCTTGGGTTTCATAACGGCCAGTTGATGCGGTGTCAGCACAGCCACTGCGGCAAATGCCGGAAGGATGTAGAGGATCAGCTTGGAATGCGAGATGCTGTAGAAGACGATCGGGAAGGCGCACCACACCGCGAGCAGCAATCCCGTTTCGAGGCGCAGATCACGCGCCCGCCAGTGCCGGATCACGGATTGGAACAACATGATGATCCAGGGAAACCCGAGCACGGGTGCCGCCAGCAGGTAAAAGTAGGCGGGGTTGTTGCGCCCGAAGGTGTCGGTCGTATATCTCACGACTGAATGATCGTAAAGCAAATACCTGAGCACGGGTTTGCCCTCTTGCTCGAGCAGTACAAACCAGCTCATGCCGACAGCCAGGTAGATGAGACCGGCGGGCAGCATCTGCCACGACCACTTCCAGGTGTCGCGATAGATCCACCACACAGCCAGCACGACCGGTCCCAGTATGACTAGTGAAGCGGTGATCTTGGTGAGAAAAGCCAGGCCGGCCAGGACGGCGGCGGCATACAGCATCACCGGTTTACTCCTCCGTGCGTAGACAATGATCGCCCAGATGGCGCCCAACAGGAACGTGCACAGATAGGCATCAGTGGTCAGGTTGCGGGAAGCAATCCAGACAATGAAAAAGGAGGCGTAGATCAATGCCCCGATGGTGGCCTTGTAAACATCGTTGTAGATCTCCCTGACGATCAGCCAGACAAACAGCAACTGGAAGACGAGGAAAACCTGCAAGGGAAAGCGCGCTCCAAAGGTGCCCGGACCAAAGATGTGGTACGACAGCGCCGTGATATGGTAGGTCAGCGGGGGCTTGTGGTAGTGCTCGATCCCCAGATAGACCGGATGCAGATAGTCACCCGTTTCATACATCTGGCGGGGAATCTCTGAGTAGCGCGCCTCACTGGTGTCGATGACGCCCCAACTTCCGAGCCGGTACACTGCGGCAATACAGAACAGGATCACCACCGCTAAAAGCAGTGGCTTGCTCCGATCTTGTGCCGTCTTCAGAATAGAATGTTTCGGTGTGTTTTCAGAGCAGATGCCGGGTGTCTACTGATCTCCGCCTTCTCCGTCATCTTCATCCTCGGTGGCCGGCTCCATCTTGAGCACATAGCCGCGCCCATCTACCGTCAGTTCAACCGCATCCTGGCCGTTTCTCACCAGGAGTTCGTAAGCGAGTGGCAGGTCTGGTGTCCGCAATTCGGTCGCTTCCTTGATCTCGTAGCCGTCAAACTTGATCATGATCGTACGTACCTGCTCCGGCACCTCAGACGGGTCAATTTCACGCTCTGTTTCAACCCATGCTCCATCCGCCCTGAAGGCTGCTTCATAGGCTTCTCCTTCCAATGCAAACTCCGCTTCCCATTGGTCGTCATCAAACTCCCATTGCACGTCTTGCGCGGCCGGAAACATCTGATTGAAAGCAGTCACAACTGCCTGCGGTGCGGTATTCTGAGCCAAAAGCTGCATGCTGCATGCGAGCGAAAGGCAGAGCAAAAACGCCAGTTTTCTGACCATCATGATCGGGTTGCATTGATCGGGCAATATACGCTGATTTCTAGAACTGATAGACGATGCCGATGTCGTTGCCCGAGGCGCGCAGCATGAACCCCCCATGGCTGGCACGGCGTGTGCGCTTGTGCATCGCAGGGACCAGAATACCACCGACGGCACCTACCAGATACCCGGCAATGACATCAGATGGATAATGCTTGCCTGCTTTTACCCGGAAGTATCCCGTCAGCGCAGGGACGGCAGCGGCGACTGTCCAGACTACCGGCTTGAGCACACTTTCCGGATAGTAGTCCGAAAACACCTTGGCCGTGAAGAAGCTCAACCCGCTGGAGAGTGAGGTATGACCTGAGATAAATGAAAACTGCGCATTGATCCTTTGCTTCTCCGAATAAGGCACTTCTTCGTTGTAGACGTAGGGCCGGGCCCGGTGAAACCCGGTCTTGGCAAGGAACGTGACGCCACTCACGAGCAGATACGTCTCGCCCAGCAACACCCCGACCTTGCCAATTTCACTCCGCGGGCGGCCAGCCGCCAGCAGGAATGGCATGGCAATACAAAGATTGCGGGTCAGATCGCTCGATTGGCGCGCGCGCTCCGAATATTCATAAGTCGCACCACGATCAAACGGTGAGATCGCCCGGCGATCGAGGTGACCGATCTGCTCTGCGGTGAAGGGGTCGACCTCCTCCTTGAGCATGATACTCGTAATATGCAGGCCAGCCCCGATGCCCAGTAACGCCAGTTCGCGCCGCTCATCCAGAACATACGGTGACTGGCTGACAGCTGGTGGACTGCTGAGCAATACCCAGGCAATCGGGAACAATATGCATTTGACCTTGAGCATGTTGTCAAATAAGGAACGTCCGGCACCGTATCCTTTAGTACGCAGATCGCCAGCCGGATGGTTGCGTCCTACCTAAAAGATAAAACAAATCCCGCTACGTCGCCCCAGGATAACAGTGATCTTGTGGATCCATGAGCGCAGTGGTTGCCTGCGTTCATGGCAGTCGAACGGATTTTTTGTGGTGCCCACGCACCAACGTCTCCGTTGTTTGTGAGTATTTTTCTCTGCATGTGCCCATTCGTAAAGATCCGTAGCTGGCCGGCGCGGAGGCTGGCTCTGCTGTGCGTCTGGATGATGGCCGTGGCCCCGGCATCTGCCCAATCACTGGTTGATACACTTGCTACTTTGTCCGATCCTGATTCAGCGTTTGCGCTGTTCTTCAGCCGCCAGGACGCATTGAGCGCTGAAGAACGCGATACCTGCTTCAGCTTTTTGAGACAGCATCTGCCGGCAACTACAGCAGCCAACATCTTTGCCTTTGCCCAGGCGCACGCTGCAACCGTTCCGCAGGCAGAGAAGCTGACCACATGGCACCATGCCGTGCATTTGATCGGGAGCCGGAAACCGCCTGATACATTGCACCTGACGCGTACACTCAACTACTTAGGGGAGGAGCTCTTTCGGGCCGGACTGCGCGACAGTGCCCAGGCCCAGTTCCTGCGCGTGGTCAGCATCCTGCCTCCTGATATTGTCGATGAGGAACTCGGCGTTGCCCACAACAATCTCGGGGCAGTGTTCAATGGCCGGAATGACCCGGGAAGCGCACTGCCCAACTATCTGAAGGCCCGTGATATTTTCCGCGCGCTGCTGGGCCCGGATCACGTCTACATTGCCGTCATCAACAACAACATCGGTCAGGTATACGCCAATCTCGGACGTTTGCCGGAGCAGATCGCAGTGCAGGAACTCAGCAAAGAGATCTATCTCAAGACCGTTGGCCGGCTCAACAGCCGCACTGCCGATGTATACCTCAATTTGGGCATTGCCTATAAGAACCTGAAGGATCAGGCACGTTCCATCGCACATTTGGAAGAGGCACGGGCCATCCGGTCTGAACTCGGCAATGCTGCCGGCGTCATCGCCGCCCGCAACGAAATTGCCAGTCATATGAAGACCTTTCCCGAACAATTCTCAGCAGTAAGTATCGCCAATTACGAACGTGCCACCATCACGACAGGAGTCAACACGCTGGACTCGACGCATGCAGCACTGCGCAATGCATATAACAACTTCGCCTTTACACTCGCCGACCAGGGCGACTACCTCACTGCCCTGCGCTTTTTACATCTCGCCCTCCGGGCGGCCTATCCCGGTTTTTCAGATCCACGACGGGTAGCAACACCATCACTGGCCATGATCGGAGAGGGCACCGGATTCGATGACATGCGGCTCCTGGAAAACAAAGCGTATTACCTGTACGAGTGCTTCATCATCACGGGAAACCTGACCTTCCTGGAAGCGTCGGTGCAGACCTTCTCCACCGGCGACTCATTGATTGACATCCTGAGGGCCCGCCTGCTGCACGGAGATTCGCGATCCAGGCTCATCGACCAGGCGTACGACTACTACGTGAATGCGACCCGGTCGGCGATCATGCTCTATCAAAAGACCGGGTTGCGCAGTGCGCTGGAACAGACCTTCCATTTTGTTGAGAAGTCCCGCAACTGGCGCATGCTGGAGCAATATCTCAATTCACAAATGCACGATCAGGTGCTTGATGCCGGCATTTTGCAACAAATGGAAGCCCTGCGCGACGCACTACCTGATGAGCACGGGATCCGCAGCGGCCAACGGTCTGACTCGATCCAACAACTGATCAGCGTGCTGGCGGAGCAACTACGACGCCGCTATCCTGAATACTTCCGGTATCTCTATGCCGCACCGCTGGCCTCCCTTGATTCGGTGGAGCGTTTTTGTGCCGCGCGTGACCAGCAATGGCTGCATTATTTCCAGGTATCCCGTGCCCACTTCGGACTGATCCTGTGCACACCTGACACTACGGTTTGCCATCTTCTTGACGACTACGATGAGATCAAGCAGAATGCCCGCAATTTGCGTCAACTCATCGAGCAGCGCACCTGGTCCTTTCATCAGGAAGCCTATACGTTATTCCAACAGCTTGTCGCTCCAGTTGAGTATGCTCTGCAACCCGGCTCGCTCCTCATCTCATCAGGTGGATTGCTCGACGAGATCCCGTTCGACGTTCTCATTCGTCAGCCCGTACGGCAGAACGGAGAAAGCGACCCCCCGACCATGCTGGAGTCCTTCTCACAGATCTATCTGGTCCGGGATTACAGTATTGCACTGGTCCAGTCCGGTACGTTTGGTCTGGTGAGCTGTAGTGATGAGGGGACGCTGCGGTCGAGCACGTTTATCTCACCTGATTATCTCCGGGAGGTCGAACTGGCCTATGCGCACCAGGAGGTCGAGGCCGGCAGCAAACAGCTCAACGGTCGTTTGTACCGCGGTGCACCCGGTCAGGAAGTCATGCTCGAGGCGCTCCGACGATCAGACCTGATCCACTTTGCGGGTCACTCCTTCAGCCATCACGCAGACCTGGACAGCATTTTTCTGTTGATGGGCAACGGCGATGATACCCTGTACCTGCGTACACTGTTTGCCACAAGATCAGCCACGGAGTTGGTGGTGCTGGGTTCCTGTCGCTCGGCAACCGGAGTCGCATCACGTGACGGGCACGTCAGCCTGGCCTACGGATTTGCCCTTGCCGGGACACCCAATATCTTGTCTTCGCTGTGGAATGTCACCGATCGCGAGGCATCGGGTTTGTTTGCCGCATACTACCGTGCCGTCGCGCAGGGCATGACCACCGACGCGGCATTGCAGCACGCCAAGATACTTCACCTGGAAGCAGCCCCCCTTCCCGCCAGGCACCCATACTACTGGGCTAACTGGATCTACCGGGGGCATCCGCGGATCTTTGCCGCGCGCCAACATCCATGGATTCGGATCGCCAGTATCTTCTTGCTGGTGGCCGCCATGCTTATGGTTGGATGGCCACAAGCGCGTCCTGCACAATGATCAGAATGCGTCCAGCAACTCCCGGGCTCTCGATGAAAACGCCGTGTTGGTGGTCACCAGTGGGATCAGGATCGCACGCGCCAGCTCTTTCTCCCCGGTTGCCAGTCGCGAGAGGGCCGTATGCCAGCGCACGGCCGGCCTGTATTCAGGATCGATGTCTCCCAGGGTGAGCAGGACTTCAAGTGCTGCTTCCCACTCCCCTGTGGCCTGCAGGGCCTGCGCGAGGTAGAACATGTCAGTGGCAGTGGCGGTGTCAAGTTCACGAAACATGCCGACCGCCTGGTTGAATTGCCCGGCATCGTACGCCTCGAAGGCTGCTGCGCGTTCCGTGTGCGATTCGCTTCGATCACCGCGTTCTGCGGGCGTCACATAATTGGGATACGCTGTGAAGTACACCTCTGCAAGTTGTCCGTCCCCACTGTTGTCGAATGGTCCGATCAGGACCACAGCAAGCACTGTTGCGGCGATACCCGTCAGGGCGATGATGCGCCACAGGTGTCCTGCACGCGGGCGCGTGGCCGCCTGAACGATGTCATCGATCCGTTGCTGCACACGCCGCAGACTCGCTTGTTCGCCCTGCTCACCTGTGTGGTAAGGAGACGATGGCTGGTAACGTTCAAATGGATCACCTTGCATGGCTGTCCAGCATTTTTTTGAGTTTGATGCGTCCGTTCTGGATCCCGCTTTTCACTTCCATCGCTGAATATCCGGTCAGTGACGCGATCTCCTTGTACGACCGGCCCTGCAGATAAAACAGAACGATACACCGACGCTGACGGTCCTCTAACATTTCGATCACGTCGGGCAAGCGTTCCAGATACTCATCAAGATGATCCGTCTCAGGTTGCGATTCCACGCGCTCGGGATCAGAAAACGTGGAGGTGAGCAGAATCCGCCCTTTGCCACGCAGTTTCTTCAAGCAATGATTTCTGGCCAGGGTGTGCAGCCAGGCAGGGAAATGCTGCACCTCATGCTTGAGGAGCTTGCCCCTGAGTTCAAGGAAGATATCGACTGCGGCATCTTCGCTGTCTTGCTCGTGTTTGAGGTAATGCATGCAGAGCCGGAAGACCCTGGGAAGGAAGGGTTTGTAGATCTGCCCCAGGATCTGGATATCGCGCGATGCGCGGTAAGTTGCCAGCAGGTCATTCAATTGTTCCGTATCCAGCATGACCGGCAAGATAGCGCGCTCCTCTTTTTTTCTGCCGGCCACATGGAATCGCCCGGCCCGATGGATCGTAGATGCAAAGGCTCTGTTTCAATTTCCACAACGCGCTTGCCATGGGTCACATCATTCCACGCATTGCTTTGCTCCTTCTGCTGTTCTTGTTCCGTACTGCCGGCCTGGACGCTCAGTGTCCGACCAACATCAGCCTCTCATCCCAGGAGCAACTGGAGAACCTGATGGCTGACTACCCCGACTGCCAGGACATCCCGGGCTACCTGATCATCCGTGATGATGTCACCGATCTCTCCCTTTTATCCAATCTGACGTCTGTAGGCACCTACATGAGCATTCACAACACCACGCAGCTCACTTCTCTCGCAGGGTTGGAAGGGATCACATCGGTCGGCACTGATCTCAGGATCAACAACAACAGCGCACTCGCGTCTCTGCAAGGCCTGGATGGTGTCGCGACAGTTGGCGAGGATCTGGAAGTGATCAACAACGCATTGATCCCATCGATGGAAGGGCTCGGTGGTGTGGAGACTGTCGGAGGCCAGGTGTACATCTTCAACAATGCGTTGATGACATCGATCGATGGTCTGACCAACCTGATTAGTGTGGGCACCAAATTCCGGATCAGTACGAATCCGGCTATGACCTCGATTGTCGGACCGGCAAATCTGGCGGTTATCCCGGAGGAGCTAAACGTTTCATTCAACTACGCGACCGAGCAAATTCTTTTTCCGGGCCTGGTCACCGTCGGAGAGGTGACCAGCAATTCCAACACCGGCACCTTCGAATTGCCGGTCTTGCAGCATGCCCAAGACCTCTGGATGGGCGGTGCCGGGGGGATCACCAAACTGGATCTCTCTGCGCTTGAAACTGTTGAAGAATACATCTATATCGGCCTGCGAACCTCCCTCATCGAATTTGTGGGTGGAGACGCATTGCAATCGGTAGGGGCGGGGTTTCTGTTGAGTTCATCAATGTCTGAATCGCCTGCGTTTCCATCTTTGCACACGATTGGTGGCGACTTCACATCTGACTCACGAGATGCGATGATCCAGTTTAATAGCATGGAGGCATTGACGTCTATCGGTGGAAGCATTTACTTCGTGCATCAAAACGGGCTGCAAGAGATTAATGCTTTTAACAGCCTCGTCAGCGTCGGTGGTGAAGTGGAGATCCGCGAGAATGACGCCATGACGGTGCTGAATGCGTTTGCCTCCCTTGAAACGGTCGCTGAAGACTTCTACATTTCCTTCAACCAGTCGCTCAACGACTGTCTTGCCCTTTGCAATTATCTTGAAAACGGCACCGCCGGGGATTTTCGCATTCTCGGAAATGGAGCATTCGGCACGCCGTGCTACTCCGAAGCCAACCTCCGGGATGCCTGCGATTCTCCATTCGACGGTGTGCGGATCATCGACGCCAATCCTGCTCTGCTCAGCAAGCAGGTCTCTCCGATTGACGATGTGCGCAACCTGGAAGCCAGCCAACTGATCGGGGTTGATCTGACACGTACGGCCGTGGCTGCCGATGGCATATCAGAACTGGTGGTCATCGCCGAGTTTAATGAACCGGGAACCGTCACCTTTTCCAGTGCCGGGATGACGCTGGAGCAGCCGTGGGGCTCAGAGACGATCGAATCCTCGGGGGTTCATTATGCATTTGCCATCTTCGTGGCTCCTGATGAATTCAATAGCCAGGTCGCCAGGACTGAAACACCTGTGTGGTACCAGGGTGTGGAATCATCCGTTGTTGCCATTTCTATCGAATATACCGGGGCAGAGCCCACCACAGCCAGTACAGATCTTACCATCCTGCGTCCTCCCGTCGTACTGGTGCACGGCACGTATTCCGATCCCCAGACAGCATGGCATACTGCCGCAGAAGGCGGGCAGTCCATGTACCAGGCCCTCACCAATGCGGGGCTGAAAGTGTTTACCGTAGATTTCAAATCCTCCAACGGGGACAGTGACAGTGGACCTTCTTCATTCGAAGACAACAAGATGGTCATCTGGGAGAACTCCGGCGGCATCAAGGACGCGTTGGACCATTATCGCAATGAAATGAGCGCCGCAGTGACCCAGGTCGATGTGGTCGGCCACAGTCTGGGAGGGATACTGCCGCGGGTGTATGCCTCCGGGCAGTACAATCCATCTTATATCAGGTCGGAGAACTTTTTCGAAGGGGATGTCAACCGTCTGATCACCCTGGGCGCCACGCATTTCGGGTCGCATCTGGGTGAATTGCAGGTCTTCCTGGAGGATGTTCCGATCTTTCAAATCGGGCCTTGGGAGTGGATCGTAGCGCAGGCCCAGGCGTTCATCACGTCATGGTTTGCCGGTACGCCCGCCTCACCGGCCGTGCGTGATCAGTTGCCGCCGCCCGGCAATGAGGCACTGGCGAAGATTGGCCGGACTGATATACCCTCTCACGCCATCACCCTCAGCGTGGATCGTGGTCAACTGAAGAACGCCGTCTTTGACCCCCATGAGGAGTACTTTGACCTCTATTGGTACATCGCTCTTTTGCTCTACCACAACGACGACCTCCGCGACTTGTATCTCGACTACAAACTCACGCTGGCGGAAATGGGGTACAAGGCATCCACGACCCTGGACGGCGGTGACCCCCAGGAACTGTTCCCCGGCTACGACGACATTATGCTGTTCAAACAGATGATCGAGGATGGTTTGCGGTACGCGGGTCAGCTTATGTCGATCCTGGACGGCACGTTTGAACTGCCCTCCGATATCGAGATCCTGCATTGGGTGATGTCCGAAACGGGGATGGGAGACATTGCCGATCCGCTCCTCCAGATCTATCAATTTGGGTCGGACCCCGCCGGGGTGGTGAGCAAATATTTTCGGGATGCCCTGATGCCCAATGCCGATGATGCCCGGGAGTCGTATTTGTCGGTGTACGACGAAAACATGGAAGCGCTGCGGGCGCTCATTTTCAACAACGACAAGAACGACGGGGTGGTCCGCGTGGAGAGCCAAAGTGGAGAGCTTGAAGATGAGTGCGCAGATTGCGTAACGCACTACGACAACGTCCTGCATGGTTTTGCTCCCCGCTATCCCGCAGTACAGCAAGGGCTCACGGCGCTGTTGAAAGATGGGATGGAGCAATTCCATGCCGACGGTTTCCCGCCTGTCGACGATGGCCAGCTCTTGTACTATCCCGAGCACGTCAGCGAGCTGTTCAAGATACCAGTGACAGGGCCGGCCGCCATCTGTCGGTCCGGCATGGTACCGGCGCATGCCAAAGCGTTTGCCCGCGTCGCCGACGAGCAGAACGCGATCGTCATTGCCCGGCCGGTCAACCCGGACGGACTTCCGCTGATCCAGCGTGGGGCGGCCACCAAGGTGATGGACGTGAAGCCAAAGAGTTCCAATTGGGGACCGCAGCGGGGCTATCTGCCGGCGCGCCAGCGCTACAGCAAATTGTGGAAGGTCTTCGAAGGCGCCAAACGCGACGAAATGATCTCCACGTATGATGGCAAAGTCACGGAAAACCTGACCAACGGGATTACTGTCGAACGCCACCTCACGGTGACTGTATGCAACGGTGCTTATGAGGTCTTCGTCGACGAGAACAAGAACACCGGTATGAGCGATATGTCGGCTGAAGACGAAGTCGTACTCGTTCCTGTGCAGGACAACAACATGGTGTGTTATTGGCAAACCGACGCCACTGGGCAACCTCAGGAATTCTCCTACGACATGACGATTACCCGTTGTGTGGAGCGCACCAGTGACCATTTTT
>JAWWBX010000008.1:0-35980 GCA_033720735.1 Saprospiraceae bacterium | reverse complement strand
CACTCCATCCGGCTTATTCAAGGCACTTAAAAACGATTGGTGATCAGTTGAGGAAGGCACGACTTGATCGAAAACTCTCGCAGTCTGTGGTTGGCCAATTACTCAATGTTTCCACTAACACCATATGCGGATGGGAGATGAATCGACATCAACCACTGTCCAGGAATTCTGAACGGATCAGCACTTTCCTGACAAAAGTCGACCGATCACGCTGAACTCAGGGTTTACCCGGATTTTTCTGTTAAAGTCATGGCCATGACTTGACATGTTGACTGGAATACCCCCAACTTGATAAGGCTTCTCACCCCACATTTGCCCAAGCATATCATATAAGTCAGAGCCCTGGCATAGGTGTTCTTCCCCCCTATTTTGGTAACTCTAAACCCTCCTGTCATGTGTGAATTATTTAATCACCTTTTTTATTGCTCAGTAAAAAACCTGCGAGTACTGACCTGTCTTCTATTGTCGATAGGGTTGTTACTTTCTGGAAAATTGAACGCCCAGGTTTTTCAGGAATGTGTAAATCTCGAAGATTGGACGATACCTAATGAAACGACCCTGTGTGAGTCAATTACGGATTTCGACCAGACACCACGAAGGATTGGCGAAAGTTCGTCGAGCACAACATATTGGTCCAATACCGGTATTGGATTTCCTTCTCCATGGGGTGTGAGCAACGAAGACATTGTTATTAATGGGACTCTAATTTTAGATGATCCTGCCGGATTTTATAACTGCCGTATTAAGATGGGTGACGATGCCAAAATCGTGATCCTGGATGGAGAGTACCTATTCTCGTACTTCAGCAGTTGGTTCGCGTGCACTCACATGTGGGAGGGCATTGAAGTTAGGGAAGGTGGGAGCTTAAGATCCTTTGTGTCGGAGTACGAGGACGCCAAGTACCTAATGACTTGTGACGATGGAGGAATCCTTAGCTTGATGGACAACACCTTTGACCGCAATCACATTGTCATTCGGAATGGAAATAGTAGTGCCGATCATGAGGGAATTAATGTCAACCTGTTTCGTGGTAATACATTCTCGTGCACTGCTGAGCTAAATGAAACGACTCTCTCTGACATTACATATGCGGGAGTTCATATCACACAGGGGGTAGGATACTTTGGCTTTCCATTTGAGGGCAACTTCTTCGAAGACCTGCAAAATGGATTCCTTGTCGAAAAAGGCACAGTTGTTATAACGAACTGCCACTTTGACCGCATGTATGATCCTAACGGATCTGGAGAAGAAGGCGGATTTGGAATAAACGCCTTGGGCGGCAATGTTGAAGTACAGACACTTTGGGTCAATGATGAATGGAAAGGTCGCTCCACGTTCAATGACTGCCAGTGGAACGCCATTCAAACAAGGGGTGCTAATCTCTATGTCGAAGGTGCTGAATTTACGGGTGAAATGCTCGCCGCCATTTATGTGGACAACAACCAGGAAGGCCAAACAATGGAAATCTGTAACTGTCATATCGAACTGACTGAAAACGCTTCAATTGGGGCAATCCTGGTGAGCTGAGGAGTGGGGTCTGGCGAGGACCCACACTACATCATACAAAAAGATACAGTGATCATTGACGCGGTTAGCGCAACATTTGGGGTATTGACGGTATCTGAATTTCCCGCAATCGATAAAATGCTCATTGATAGTAATCACATTGAGTCCGAAATGACAGGGGCCGGTGTGCAAATACATATCCTTGCAGATCAACAAGATAATTTTAAGGTTACCAAAAACACAATTGAAACAAGTTCGTCAAGCTTCGCGCAAGGAAGATATGGCATTGCTCTTGAAAGTGTTGTCAATGGAATTGGACATGAAGTCAACCACAACGACGTGGATGGCACTACTACAGGACAAACCCTCCAGTGTGCTATTCACATTGAAGACTCACCAAATGTATCACTTTGTGACAATCATACTGACTTGTCAAAACGTGGAGTGCATTTAGCCGGAAATAATATGCCATTAGAAATGCGGAGCTCGGACATCGACGTACACGAGCGTGGTCTGTATCTAACCGGATCGGTTGGTAGCCCTATGCCGTGGAACGGAGATCAACGAAGGTTTGACAATCGCTGGTCTACCAATCAATCTCACTATTCAGAACATGCTGCCGAATGTGAGAGCAACTCGGAGAATAATTTCTTTTGGGTACAGAACAGCAATACTGATATTCTCCCTCCCAATCGAGATCCACTTCTGGATCTGTGGTTCAAGGTTGAAACTGGAACTATTAATGCATGCCAAACTCCGGCGACGCCCATAGATGGGCGTATCACCGCCTGGGACACGCTATTGATGGATGACGAGCTGTTTGATACTACATATTCCGATGCCTCGCAGTGGATAGCTAAAAAGGAGTTTATGTATAAGCTGATGCGAATTGATTCGCTTCGGCCAACGAACTCCAAAATGGACACGTTTTACAATGATCATATCGATTCTTCTTACGCCAAACATGCGGCAGTTGAGCTGTTGTACTTCGAGGCAATGGAATTGTCTGATTCTCTACAGACTCTTGTTGATAGCACCCATGATTTGATTCAAGATGCCTTGGAAGAGCTGCTATTAGTTGATACGTCTCAGACCAAAACCATCGACACCCTCAACCTGGATTCAACGGCACTCAACTCAGCTACTACGTGGATTGACTCAATAAAGGTTCTTTCTGACTCACTGGACAACCACCATTCCGAAATAACCAGATTGCAAGATGATCTGTTGTCTAGTGCAATTGACTCATTAACAGATTTGCCAAAGAACGAGCAACATGAGGAAGATAACTATTGGCTCCTGCAGATTAGACTCAAACGCGCACTGAACGATTCAATAACATCCGTGCAATATGATACTTTGAAGAGTATTGCCAGTCGGGACGCCGGCGAGTTTGGGCGAACTGTTCTACTGGCCCGCGCATTCATATATCCTTGCTCAGATCCGGGTTTCCTTGACGGGGCAGATACAGTGTCAGCTGGACAGTCTGCAATTACTTCATCCGAAACGGCAGATGTTACCAGTAATGAATGGAGTGTCGTCAGCAATCCGACAAGTGGAGAGTGCTCCATTGTTTGGGACCAGAGAGCAAGTGGCTATCTTTTAATTACTGACGTTAATGGTAAAGCGGTTGCGAACCGTCCGGTGCGCGATGCCTTGACCCAAAGGTTCAGTTTGCAGGGTCTGCCGGCAGGCACCTATTTTGTTATCTTTAGAAACACAACAGGGATAACGAGCTCACAAAAGTTAATTCTAACTGAATGACTCGAAAGAAGGGATTACATTCTATGATCCTGGCTTCGCTGATGCTCTTTGTTGCGACACAAACCGGCATCTGTCAGAGTCATGATCAGGTCTGGTTGTTGGGATATGATCCCAATGACCAGATCAATGGATTTGGCGGATCCATGATCGACTTTAGCACTGATACACCCATCGTCAGTTTCTTTGAGATCCCGCTGGATTTTCGGGCGATTGCAAGCATTTCAAGTGCGCAAGGTGAACTGCGTCTTTACTCCAACGGATGTGTGATTGTAGGGGCGGATCACCAGATCATCGAGGGAGGAGACTCCATTAATCCCGGGTTCATTCACGACCTGTATTGCGAAGGTGGTTATCCTGCATCTCAGGGAATTATATTTGTTCCCGTTGACAATGGACTTACCAAGACATACAGACTCATTCATATCTGGCTTAGTCAAGCCGGAATCTATGAGCAACTACGCTACACACAAATTGAATCTGTCGATGACAAATTGGTTGTAACCCAACCAGACGTAGTGATCGATTCCTCAAGCTTTGCGCGAAATGTATCTGCCGTCCGCCACGCCAATGGACGAGACTGGTGGATATTACTTTTTGAGTATGCTTCAAATAACGCGCACATATTCCTTTCAGAACCTTCAGGAGTTGAGAAAGTGCACGTACAGCAAATTGGGCCAGCCTGGAGCTTTATTGATGATGCGGGCCAGGTAACGTTCAGCCCGGATGGATCACGATATGTACGCATGAACCCTGACAATGGCGTGCACATCTACGATTTCGACAGATGTTCTGGCGAGCTATCCAATCATTTAGGCTTTGGATTCCCGACTGATACGGTATTTTCCGGAGGTGCAGCATTTTCGCCAAACGGGCGGTATTTGTACATCAGCACCACGCTGAAACTCTATCAATACGATATGTGGGCAGCGGATATAGCCGGCAGTCATGAGCTGGTGGCGGTGTACGACGGCTTTCAGTCGCCACTTAGTACGGCATTCTATCATGCGATGCTTGCGCCAAACGGGAAGATCTATCTTACCGCACCGGCTAGCGTTGATCGATTACACGTTATCCACAATCCCAACCTTCATGGTGAGGCATGCAATGTCGAACAGCATGGTGTTGATCTGCCGACCCTCCATGCTTTTGCCACACCCAATTTCCCGCATTACAGACTTGGTACATGGGAAGGAAGCCCATGTGATACGCTTGACCCGGTTCTCAGCACAACAGCCCTTGAAGATCCTGTGCAAGTCACGGTATTCCCTAATCCGGCATCGGATGTGATCACCATCGAGGCGAATGGCCAGTTTGAATATTGGCTTTTCGATGTTCTTGGACGGGATGTGGCGAGAGGCCGTGGGTGGGATACTGAGCAAATTGACGCTTCTGTACTGTTGCCTGGAATATATGTGACCAGCGTCGTTTGGAACGGCAAAACACATTCAAAAAAAGTACTGGTGGGTCGGTAACTGCTTCGATTAATTGGCGTTGTCGAGATCCCTCAGAACTTCCCCATTTTCCGTATACAACTATTCCACACAACCACAGGGTTGCGTCTTTTGTAAAACATCGAAAGAACCTGGCTTGATCTGGTTTGACGATGGTCCAACGGTGCTGGTCGTACTTTGTCATTGCGAGCGAAGCCGGCCTTGTCATTTCGAGCGCAGTCAGTCGACAATCTTGTCATTTCGAGCGCAGTCAGTCGACAACCTTGTCATTTCAAGCGCAGTCAGTCGACAACCTTGTCATTTCGAGCGCAGTCGAGAAATCACTCCAGCTTCAGCACCTCCAGAAATGCCTTCTGCGGCACCTGCACACTCCCCACCTGGCGCATCTTCTTCTTGCCCTTCTTCTGCTTCTCGAGGAGCTTGCGCTTGCGGGTGATATCACCACCGTAGCACTTGGCGGTCACGTCCTTGCGCAGGGCGGAGATCGTTTCACGGGCGATGATCTTGGCGCCAATGGCTGCCTGGATCGCGATCATGAACTGCTGGCGGGGCAAGAGCTCCTTGAGCCGTTTGCAGATCTGCCGGCCGAATGCCTCGGCTTTACTGCGGTGCACCAGGGCGGAGAGCGCGTCGACCGGTTCACTGTTGAGGCGGATGTCCAGCTTCACCAGGTCCGACTGGCGGTAGTCCGTCGGTGCGTAGTCGAAGGAGGCATACCCGCGTGAGATCGACTTAAGGCGGTCGTAGAAATCGAACACGATCTCGGCCAGCGGCAGTTCAAAGGTCATCTCCACGCGCTCAGTGGTCAGGTAGTGCTGCTTGACCATGATACCGCGCTTCTCGAGACAGAGGTTCATGATTGGTCCGATAAACTCCGGCTTGGTGATGATCTGTGCTTCGATATACGGTTCCTCGACATAATCCAGGATCGTCAACTCCGGCAGATCGTTAGGGGTATTGACGATGATCCTTTCATCGCGCTTGGTATACGCCACATAGGAGACATTGGGTACAGTGGTGATCACCTCCTGGTCGAATTCACGCGACAGGCGCTCCTGAACGATTTCCAGGTGCAACATACCCAGAAATCCACAGCGGAAGCCAAATCCCAGGGCTGCAGACGTTTCCGGTTCGAAGACCAGGGAAGCGTCATTCAGTTGCAGTTTCTCCAGGCTGTCCCGCAGGTCTTCATAGTCGTCATTATCTACCGGGTAGATCCCTGCGAAGACCATCGGCTTGACATCCTCAAACCCTATGATCGGTGAAGTACAGGGATTCGCGACATGCGTGAGCGTATCTCCTACCTTGATCTCCTTGGATTCCTTGATGCCGGTAATGATGTACCCGACATTCCCGGGTCCCAGCGTGTCCTGGGGCACCTGCTTAAGTTTGAGAACGCCGATCTCATCGGCCTCGTACTCCTTGTCTGTTGCCATAAACCGCACCTCATCTCCCTTTTTCAGCGATCCGTTGAAGAGCCGGATGTAGGCGATTACTCCGCGATACGCGTTGAAAACAGAATCAAAAACGAGGGCCTGCAGTGGCGCTTCCAGGTCACCTTTCGGTGCCGGGATGCGCTCTACAATGGCGGTCAGGATGGCGTCGACGCCGATGCCTGTTTTGCCACTCGCCTGTACGATCTCCTCGCGCTTGCAACCCAGCAGGTCCACGATCTGATCGGCTGCCTCGTCGGGCATGGCGCTGGGCATGTCTACCTTGTTGACGATGGGGATGATCTCAAGGTCGTGCTCGATGGCCAGGTACAGATTGGAAATGGTCTGCGCCTGGATCCCCTGGGTCGCATCGACCAGGAGGAGTGCGCCTTCACAGGCGGCGATCGACCGTGACACCTCGTACGAGAAATCGACGTGTCCCGGCGTGTCGATCAAGTTGAGTGTGTATTCCTGGCCGTCGGAATGCTGATAGCGCATCTGGATGGCGTGGCTCTTGATCGTAATACCTCGCTCCCGCTCCAGGTCCATATCGTCGAGGGCCTGGTCCTGCATCTCACGCTCGGAAATGGTACCGGTCTGCTCCAGCAATCTGTCGGAGAGGGTACTCTTCCCGTGATCGATATGCGCAATGACGCAGAAATTCCTGATGTGCTTCATAGAGCGCGCAAAGATAGCGTTTTCACCTGCACGCCACGTGTGCAGCCGATGGATTCAGGATCAATTGCCTGTCTGAAACGAACAGGCTATCGTTAACTGTCCCGTCACTGTAACAGCTGTGTCGGGCACATAGTTGAGCAAGAGCGGGCTGTCGTACCAGTCGAAAGACTTGACGTCCTCGATGGGACCCGCAGCAAAGTTGAACTGGCTGGTAAAGAGGCCGTCCGAGACAAAAAGGCTAAACGGGTGCGAGCTTTCACCCTGTACCTCAAGTGACGCACGGACCGTACCCGCGGGTGCTTCAATCCGGAAGTCTTGCTGGTCGCTCACGGGATCAATGGTGATCGTGGTGGTGCCATCCCCGGAACAGGCTGCCAGGGCTATCATCCAGAGCATCATCGAAGCAATGAGCAAGCGGTGCATATGTGTGACTTTGTTGATTCAAAGATACACACGCAGGGCAAATCAGTATGGTGGAGAATGGCTCAACGCACCCGCCCGGGACGCAGGCTCAATCGGCAAAAAGCCGGCAGTTGTTGGAAAGAAGTGAACAGTAACCAGTCGAATCAGAGTATATCGTAGATATACGATGACATTGTGATTGTGTAACATATGTCAAAACTTATTGTATGCGTGCAGGATTTCTCCACAAATTCCCCGTGCGTCCTGTGACCGCCCTGCTAAATTTGCAACACTACGTAATCCGAAGTTTATGGCTTGCTCGAAAGCACATCGGTTTGATCCGATCGCATATCATTTCTCTATTGTCCATTACGCGTTGAGCCACCCGGCGCGTGAGATCATGCTCGAGAAGTTGCTGAGCATGGATGAGTGTAGCTTCAAACACCTCAGGGCAGGCATCCCGCTTCAGCAGAATACGGTTTCCCAACATCTGAGAATGTTACGGGACTCTCAGCTCGTCAGAATCCGCGAGGAGCCTCCTGACACATATTACCGCCTGAACCGTGATATGCCTTTCACCTGTGCAATTCTGGAGCAGATGATGGAGTTGCAGCGTCAGTATTCAGACCAAGCGGCGATGATAGATGAATTGAGAAGTATGGCACGGGTGCGTGGCATCAGCATCAACGACCGCAGGCTCGGGGACTCAGAGTATATCGTAGATATACGATGACATTTCATAATTGTTAATACGTTTCCATCTGAAAATCAACTGTTATCATCAATCACCTTCTTCCGCTAACGCATCCTCCTCGCGATAATATCGCCGAATCGTCACCATCGTACCACCAATCAACACGGTCATCGACAGGATCTCACTGTACACCACCACCTTCTGCGCAATCACCTGCAACAAAAGTGCCTCACCAGAACTCCAGGACCGCGGACCAAACAGCATGATCACAATCTGCACCCCGAGGACAAGGGCAAATCCCAGCAGGATGCGCGCATAGTTGTTGTGAAAACGCTTGTTCTGGAAAATACAGGCAGCACAAAATACCGTCATCCACCAGAAGGCAATAAAGCCAAGTTGCACGTAGCGGATGTGGCCGCGGTAATCGACGTTGATCGGATGCAGGGCGATGCCGACATACCCGGCTCCTGCCCCGATCCCGCAAATCAAGCACAGAATGATCAGCGGGGTCCGATGAAACTTCCAGAGGAAGTGACAAAGCCCGGCAAAGAAGATCATGGTGGAAATGCCGGCTGCCGCCAGCGACAACATGTAGCCAGTAGCGGTCGGGTTGGGACCGCGCCGGAAGACGGTCGTTCTGCCGAGGTCGCTCAGGAAGTTGTGCGTAAAGCTGTAACCGTCGGTGCTGCCCCGGTCCAGCAAGTTGCCGCCGGGATAGATCTCCATGAGCCAGGTCGTCACACCCACATATTGCAGCACCCCCAGCAGTCCGATCAGGCAAGCCGCCTGCAGCAGCGCATACTCAGCACTCTTTGACATTCTCCGTAATTTCAACCTCAAATCAACAAAAAATGGCACGTCTCTCCATCATCCTGATCTGTGGCCTTTCCGTCATGTTGTTCTCTCCGGCAGGAGCGCAGTATACCTTCGATGTCGAGAAATCGCTGGCCTGCACGCCGGTCAAGAATCAACAAAGGACCGGTACCTGCTGGAGCTTTGCGACCAGTTCGTTCATCGAGTCTGAGATGATGCGACGCGGACTTGCCGAACATGACATTTCCGAGATGCTGATCGTACGCCAGGTCTATTTCGACAAAGCGCGCAACTACTTGTTGAGGCAGGGGAAAGCCAACTTTTCGGAAGGTTCGTTGTCGCATGACGTGATCCGCACGATCGATCGCTTTGGTTTCGTGCCGGAGCGGGTCTATCCGGGGCGCGAAGAGATGACGCAGCCGCACGATCATGGTGAGTTGGTGGCCGTCCTGAAGGGTGCACTGGATGCGCTGATTGCCCGCGGCAAGATCTCGGACAACTGGCCGGCAGTGGTCAACAGCATCCTCGACATCTACCTTGGCACTGTCCCACAAGACTTCCTTTACGATGGTCAGGTCCACACCGCGAAATCGTTTGCACAATCGGTCGGGGTGCAAGGTGGTGAGTATGTCAGCATCACTTCGTTTACGCATCATCCGTATTACGAGCAATTTATCTTGGAAATTCCCGACAATTACTCGAACGGGCGGTACTACAATGTCCGCCTAGACGAGCTGGTGCAGATCACTGACCATGCTCTGCGGCAGGGGTTCACAGTGGCCTGGGACGGTGATGTGAGCGAGAAGGGGTTTAGCCAAAAGCAAAGCCTTGCCGTGCTGCCCGCCGACCCGGCGCGCGAAGACCTGTTCTTGCAACCGGGAGCCGAGCTCATGGTTGACGCCTCGGCACGACAGCGGGCTTTCGAGTCGTACAGCACCACCGACGATCACCTGATGCACATTACCGGCATTGCTCACGACCAAAATGGTACCAGGTACTACCTTGTCAAGAACAGTTGGGGTGCAGTAGGGCCTAGCGAAGGTTTCCTTTACATGTCGGAGGCCTACTTCCGCATGAAGACAGTGGCGATCATGGTGCATCGCAATGCGGTCCCGGCATCCATCGCCCACAAGATCGACCTGTAGTTTTTAGTTCGTCAAGGCAGCATTCACCCACCAGGGCCGTTATCCCCTTGCAACAATGTGGTAATCCTTATGAGGTATGTATGTGCCTTACTTGTAATGTGTTGTTTGAGTGCCTGCGGGTTAGTATCGACCACAGATCCCGCAGTCGTCACCTCGATTGACGAGGAGCTTCGCCTTGACCTGTGGAACCCGCTCGACCAATCCCATCCGCTGGAACTGCGTCTGCAGACCCTGGAACCAAAGTGCGTCACATCTCAGATCCTGACCACCCATCAGCAGACGGGCTCTTCGCTGCAAGTGACCATTGAAGGTCTCGCAGAACAACCGGAGTGCCAGGGTGGATCGGCATTCCTGCAAAGCGCGGTTCCCGCGCACGTATCACCGGGTGCATTCGCAGTGACGATTCAGCTGGGTACATCCGTTTCGAATCGTGGCATCCTCACCTTCGACGGCCAGGTGTACCGGCTCTCAATGGACACCTCCGATGGCCTTTTGATCGGGCATGATGAATTGTACGACATCCCGCCCGGGACCATTTGGGGACGTATCACCAGCGATCAGAATGTCGCTGAAATCAATGAAATATTTCTTGACGAACTGACATCTGTCAGCGATCCCGCCGACCTGCCCTCAGGTTACTATGGTCATTTCCGCGTGCTCGATGCGGACGTCCAGCTGACTCCGTCTGTTGTCGCCACATACAACTATCCGTTCATCTGTACGCTCAACGGGCAATTGTCCGCCTTGCAGGAGATCATCGATGACTTCCGGACTGCGCACGGGAATACCATATCGATCGAGTGCACGACCTGGCACGGCAAATCCCTGTAGCCGCACAGCTTTTCATGCAGGTTGCTTGACAGTTTTGTAAACTTGCGGCATACCTGCTGTCGTGCAAGTCAACCTGATCAGCGATACGATCACTCGCCCTACCCCAGGGATGCTCGACGCCATGCTGCGCGCAGATGTCGGAGACGACGTGTTTGGCCAGGATCCCACGGTCAATGCCCTGGAGGCGCAAGTGGCGGCCATGTTCGGGCACGAACGTGCGCTGTTCTGCCCTTCGGGCACCATGACCAATCAAATTGCGATCCGCATTCATACGCGCCCGCTGGATGAGTTGATCTGTGACGAATGGTCGCACGTGTATCTGTATGAACTCGGCGGGTACAGTGTCAACTCCGGGGTTTCTATCAGTGTCGTCCGGGGCACGGACGGGAAGATCACTCCGGCGCAAATTGTCGATGCGATCAGGCCAGAGGCAGACTGGTACCCCCGCAGCCGGCTCGTGACGATCGAAAACTCCTGCAACCGTGCCGGTGGCACCTATTACACGTTGGAGGAAATGCGTGCCATCAGTGAGACCTGTGCTTCAGCGAATCTGGCCCTGCACCTTGACGGAGCCCGGCTGTTCAATGTGCTGGTCGAAACGGGCGATGCGCCCGCACACGTTGGCCCGCTTTTCGACACCATCTCGATCTGCCTGTCCAAAGGGCTTGGCGCGCCGGTCGGCTCGATCCTGATCGGATCAGAGTCCCTGATCCGGCGGGCGCGCAAGGTGCGCAAGGTCATGGGGGGCGGGATGCGGCAGGCCGGATACCTTGCCGCTGCCGGATTGTATGCACTGGAGCACCACATCGACCGGCTCCGCGAGGATAACATGCGCGCACGGCAGATCGGACAGATTCTGGCCACACAACCTTATGTCTCGGAAGTCCTTCCCGTCCATACCAACATCGTGATCTTCAAAGTGACGGCTGACCATGACGTGCCCAGGATGCTGGATCGGCTGAAAGTCCACGGCATCACGGCAGCACCGATGTCACATGATACGATCCGTTTCGTGTTCCACCTCGACATTACGGAGCGGATGATGCGTCATCTCGAGCAAGTACTTGACAAAATCGGTGGCGAAGAAGGGTTCGGGCCAGCCGCGCCGGACTGACTTTCGTATTTTTAGGCATCCCCTGGCCAGCAAACACCCCGCAACAATTTGGTAAAGTGATACGGCTGAATTATTCGATATGCGTCTTCTCCTGTTTTCGACCCTGATGTGCCTGGTCACCCTGGCGGACAGTCAGTCCATGAACACCCTTCTCGAAGGTCAGTTCGACGGAGCAGGTGTCATTGAGTATAGTGACATCTGGGGCTACGCTGCCCCGAACGGGACCGAAGTAGCCATTCTGGGTGGTCGCGAAGAGATCTTCTTTCTGGATGTTACGGACCCGGCCAACATTGTGGTGATCAATGAATTTGAGGTCTACAATATTGTCAGTGGAACAGTCAATAATTCGGTCTGGCGGGACTTCAAGACTTACGGTGATTATGCATACGCCTGCGCAGATCAGGGAAGCTCCGGGCTGATGATCTTCGATCTGAGCTACGTGCCGGACAGCGTAGTGCTCGTAACCCAGACCAATGATTTCTTCAACCGCTCGCACAACATTTACATCGATACACAGCACGGCCGGTTGTACACCGCTGGAGCGAACACGCACACGAGCGGTACCAAGATCCTGGACCTTACAGTAGATCCGGAGAATCCCACCGAGCTGGCCAGTCCAACCCTCACTCTGGGCTACATTCACGATATCCATGTCGTAAACCATATCGGGTATTGCTCGCACGGGAGTGATCAGGCGCTCAGCATTTATGACTTCACCACACCAGGCAGCCCGGTCTGGCTCAAGGACATCGACGGCTATCCCGAGCCAGGCTACAATCACAGCGCCTGGGTGGATGCGTCCGGCACGCGCCTGGTCTTTGCCGACGAAACGCACGGGCAAAGCCTCAAACTGGTCAACCCGACACTGAACGACTTTCAAACGACCAATTTCCACCTGTTCAAATCACAACTCCTGCCCAACAACGCGAACAGCATCGGGCACAACCCATTCATTCTGGATGATCTTGCCTTCATCGCGTACTACCACGACGGACTTCAGGTGTTTGACATTTCAGATTCGAACAACATTGTCAATGTCGGGTACTATGATACCTACCCGAACAACACCAACTACAACGGATTCGAGGGAGCCTGGGGCGTTTATCCTTTTCTCCCCAGTGGGCGGATCCTGGTTTCCGACATCTCGACCGGGCTCTACATCATCACCCTGACAGGCGGAGTGCTCCCGCTGGATTTCCTGGATTTTATCGTCGCTCCTGCAGGTCGCCATGCGTTGCTGCAATGGAAAAGTTCGGTACCGGATGAAGGCGATGTTTTCTATGTGGAGCACAGCCGGGATGGTGGTGTCTTCAAGACATTGGCCACATTACCGGCGCAGCGCGAACGGCTCGGCTATTCCTACTTGCACGAACAGATCGGGCCTGGCACGCACTTTTACCGGATCCGTGCGAAATTGCGCGACAATTCGGAGAAATTGACCGAGATCCGCAGTGTACAGTTGTCATCTGAGAGGCTGTTGGAAGCCTTTCCCACGGCGACGACTGGTTTCGTCACAATCAATGCCTTCAAAGCAGGATCTCTCGCACTCTATGATGCCATGGGACGGCGGGTGTGGTCGCATACGACCGGCCAAGCTGACCAGGTGCGCACGGACTTGAGCCGACTGAGCCAGGGCCAATATTTTCTGGAGTTCCGGACGGCAGGCGGGCAGCGTGAAGCTTTGCCCGTGACACGACTCTAGTCGTCTTCGGCCTGTTCTTCACCCTGGTTGCGCCGGTTGATCTCGTCCCGGATCTTGGCGGCCTTCTCATAGTCCTCCTCGCTGATCACCCGCTCGAGCAGTTGCTCCAGCTCTTCCATGGGGATCTCACGATATGACTTGCGACGGCGCCGCGGACGAGCACGACGTCCCTGTGAGGGTTCGGCACCTTCGTCATCGCTATCCTCAATGACAACACCCGCGGCTTCAAGAATGAATTCATAAGTATAGATCGGACACTCACAACGCACGGCCATGGCGATGGCATCGGAGGTCCGCGAATCGATCTCGAACGTCTGACCATTCCGTTCACACACCAGGCGCGCATGGAACACGCCGTCGAGCAGGTTGTTGATCACGACCTCAATCACCTGTATCTCGAACGTATCCAATGTATTTTTGAACAGGTCGTGGGTCAGCGGGCGAGTAGGGATCATTTCTTCCATCGCCACCGCGATCGCTTGCGCCTCAAAGCCTCCAATCACGATTGGCAGCCGCCGGTTGCCCTCAACTTCACCCAACACGACGGCATAATTATGTGAGTGGGTGACGCTATGGGAAAGCGCTACGATGTTCAGTTCTATCTTTTCCATCCTCTGTATTCAACGTGCGGGTTCCGTACAAGTTAAACAAAATCCTGGCACGGGTTCCGGCCTCGCCGGGGGAGTCTACTGGGAGTTCTTGAATCGTTTGACAGCCTCTGTCAGGCGCGGAACAACGTCGAAAAGATCGGCCTGTACGCCATAGTCGGCCGCCTTGAAGAACGGCGCCTCCGGATCTTTATTGATAACCACGATCACTTTTGAATTGTTCACCCCCGCCAGATGCTGGATCGCACCGGAAATCCCGATGGCAATGTAAAGATTCGGACGGATGGCCAGACCAGTCTGTCCGACATGCTCATGATGCGGTCGCCATCCCGAATCAGAGACAGGCCGCGAACATGCAGTACTTGCACCAAGTGCTGCGGCCAGGTCTTCAATGATCCCCCAGTTCGACGGATCCTTCATACCACGGCCTGCCGAAACCACAAGTTCTGCTTCCGGTAGCGGCACGGTGCCTTCAACCCGTCTCACCTCGAGGACCTTCACCTGTCGCTCAGGGATGGCCACACTCACTGGCACCACGCTGGCCTCACCCCCGCTCAGATCTGCCTGAACGGCGTTGGGCATCAGTGTCACGACATGCCGTTCACCATGCAGATGATACCAGGCGATCGCCTTTCCGGAAAATGCCGGCCGCTTGATCCGGATACCCTGGTCGGCCGGGGTGATCTCCTGCACACTTGACGCGGAGGACGCCTTCAGGCGAATTGCCAGGCGACCAACGAGTGCTTTCCCATTAGATGAATGATACAGTACGACACAGCGGGCATTCTGCTCTGTAGCAACATCCGCGATCACACTGGTAAATACCTGGTCATCAAACTGATCCAACGCCGGGTCGGCAAGATGGAGCACTTCGCTGGCGCCCGCCTTGCCCAATGCGGAGGGATTGGCGGCAGTACCGAGTACCAGGGCTTTGCACTGGGTGCTGAGCGCTGCTGCAGCTGCAGCACCAAAGGTGACAGCTTCAAACGCTGATTTCTTCAACTTCCCATCGAGGGTCTCTGCAAGAACTAATATCATGATACTGTCGTGTTACGGGATCGTCTTAAATCACTTTGGCTTCTTCATGCAGGAGGCGCACCAGTTCGTCCATATCTTCCGGATCGACCAGCTTGACCGTCGATTTGGGTGGCGGCAGTTCGAACGTTGCCACTGTGGTCCGTGGCTCCGCATCTACGGGGTCCACAGGCGTGAGGGGCTTGCGCTTGGCCATCATGATCCCGCGCATGTTCGGGATGCGTTGCTCCGCGAGACCCTTGGCGGCACTGATCACACAGCGTGTGCTGACTTCTACAACTTCAACCCCGCCTTCAATGTCACGGGTGACCTGCAAAGTCGTTCCATCGGTTTCCAATGCACTGGCATAGGATACAAACGGCACTTCAAGGAGCTCGGCGAGCATGCCACCCACTTCAGAACCGTTGAAGTCGATCGTTTCCTTGCCCAGGAAGATGATATCATAGTCTTGTGACCGGGCATGCGCGGCGATCTGCGTGGCTGTTACGAAGGCATCGGCAGGCTCGGTGCTCACACGCACAGCCTCATCAGCACCGATCGCCAGTGCCTTGCGGATGATGATATCATTGACGGGCAGACCGACGTTGATCACCGTCACGGAGCCACCCAACTGCTCCTTGAGTTCAATGGCACGCACGAGCGCATACCACTCGTCATACGGATTCATAATATACTGCACCCCATCACTGGCAAAGGCGGTATTGTCGGCGGTAAAGCTGATCTTTGCCGTAGTCTCTGGTGTCCGGCTGATACAGACTAGAAGCTTCATCAATCCTGAAAATTTGTCGCAAATATAGAGAAATTCCGACCTCCCCCGAGACGGCCAAACCACACGATCGCCTGTTACACATATAACTAATTTATATTTATAATCAGTTAATTAATAATTATTTAATCTTGTGAATCGGATTGATCAGCTCAGGAAGTTTCTGAAAGAGGATCCTGAGGATGCCTTCCTCCTCTTCGCCCTGGCACGTGAGCTGACGCGGGCTGGTGAGCCTTCGGAGGCCCTCAAGACCTACTATCATTTGCAGAAGTTACATCCAGGGTATGTCGGCCTCTACTACCACCTCGGGCAACTCGAAGAGTACCAGGGATTGCGCGAACAGGCCAGAGCGACCTACCGGGCAGGCATTCTCCAGGCGCAGGAGCAAGGAGATCAACATGCCAGGCAGGAACTGGAAGGTGTGCTCGCTCTACTCCGTGAGCAGCAGTGAACCGGTAAACACACAACGGGCAGGGCCCGACAGCGTGATCTCACCATATCCCCCGTCCGCTTTCCGCACAAAGCCGACTTCCAGAGAGCCCCCGAGCACATGCACGGCGACCGGTCCACGCGCCAGCTCCCTCAGAGTGGCGAAGGCCAAAACTGCGGCCGTCGCACCGGTTCCGCAGGACAGGGTGATATCCTCCACGCCGCGCTCATACGTGCGCAGAATCAGGCCTTCGGCGTCCACCTGCACAAAATTGACATTGATCCCCTCCTTCCCGAAAGGTGGGCTATGGCGGATGGTGCGGCCCTCACTCAATACGTCCACGTTGTCGATCACATCCACAAATCGCACGTAATGCGGCGAGCCCGTGTCGAGCACAAATGCATCGCCCGACATCGTCATCCGGTCCACGTCCTGCATGGAGATACGGATCCTTCCGTCAGGCAACTGATGTGCCGTATGCAAGCCATCATACGCCGCAAAACGGGCTGTCGCCCCGGACAGACCGACCTGCTGTGCCAGATGAAAGGCGCAACGCGCTCCGTTGCCGCACATGGAACCGATGTTGCCATCGGCATTGTAATAGTCCATCCGGTAATCAGCATCCCGGGCGGGACGAATGACGATCAATCCATCGGCGCCGATCCCAAACCGGCGATCACACCATGCCCGGATCCTGTCCGGAGGTGGTCGCCATTGACCGGAGGGATCATGCAGGATCACGAAGTCATTGCCGGTCCCTTCATACTTGTAGAAGTCAATCGATCGAGCCTTATCCAAACTCTTCCACTTTTTCCGGGATGATGAGCCTTTCCGGCTGGATGACAATGTATCGGCAGACGGCAATTCCCATGAAAATGAGGATCAGGATGAGCGAGATCCATGACCATTTCCATCCCCAGATGTTGCCGGCATAAGGCGCGTCCGAGAAGGGCGGCTCAACGTTTTGTTTGTTTTCCTGTTTCATTCCAGTCGATGGATCGACAAAGTTCATCGTTTAGATTGAAAAAACTTCATCGTTTTGACAATGTTTAATTGCCCTGTGCGGTTTAAATTGGACAAGGCAAATCGCTCCTTCTGCAAATTCTCAGGCCTATGAAACGCGTCGCTCCGGTTCTCATCGCCTCATTGCTGAGTGCTTTTCTGGCGGTGATGATTTACCAAAAGGTCCACACGCCTGACACGATCGTGGTGCGCGAGACGCTCCCGGTATCATATGTCAGCGATCGCAATAATAACCTGTCGCCAGCTTCGGCCAGTCCGGTGCCAACCGTGGCACCGACCAGTTTCATCGCTGCAGCCAATGAAGCCCGGCGAGCGGTGGTGTCGATCCAGGCGCGCAGTTCCGGCAGCTTCTGGCGCAACGACAACTTCGGGTCAAGTACCGGCTCCGGAGTGATCATCTCCACCGACGGCTATATCGCCACCAATAATCATGTGGTGGAAGAAGGCTCTGATATCCGGGTGATCCTTAACGATCAACGCGAATACAAGGCACGCATCGTGGGCAAGGACCCGGCCACCGATCTGGCCCTGCTCAAGATCGAAGCCGATGGCCTGCCGAGTGTACCATTCGGCAATTCCGATTCTGTCTTTGTCGGTGAATGGGTGTTGGCGATCGGCAACCCCTTCCGACTGCAATCGACCGTCACTGCTGGTATTGTAAGCGCCAAAGGCCGCAACATCAGCATCCTTGACCAGTCGGGCATCGAGTCGTTCATTCAAACCGATGCAGCTGTCAATCCGGGCAACTCCGGCGGAGCGCTGGTCAATACCCGAGGAGAACTGATCGGGATCAATACGGCTATCATCACTTACTCAGGTCAATACGAGGGCTTTTCCTTTGCGGTACCCTCCAACCTGGCGCGCAAGGTGCTGTTCGATCTGCGTGACTATGGTACCGTCCAGCGCGGCTGGCTGGGCATCTCCATTCGTTCGGTGGATGCCGAAATTGCAGACGCCCTCGAACTGAAGAAGGTGGCCGGGGTCTACCTCGACGCCGTCAACGCCGAAAGTGCTGCGGAAGCGGCAGGCCTGCGCTCAGGTGATGTGATCCTGGAGGTGGACGGCCGACCAACCAACGGCACCCCCGAATTCATGGAATTTGTCGGACAGCTGCGCCCGGGCGACCGCGTGGAGATCGCCTACCTGCGTAATGGCACCCGGCGCACCACAACTGTGATCCTGAGTGACCGACGCAATGCGCGCGCCAGATATACCGACCTTGACGACACCCAGGTGCTCGAGGACCTCGGGCTGACCGTGCGTGAACTCACCAGCGAAGAAAAACGTGAGAATCGCACCGAAGGCGTCTATGTGGAGCGGATCCGCCGAGGGAGCACCATCGCCGAAACCAATATGAAGGAGGGGTACATCATCACCCAGCTCAATGGCCGCAGCGTGACCAGTATTGATGAGCTCGTGCGCGGCATCAACCGCCAGGAAGGCCTGATTGTGCTCGATGGGTTCTATGAAGACTACAACGGAGAATATCCGTACGCGTTCCGGAAAGATTAACCTGAGTTTCTCTCGTCTGATCGCGATCTTTGAGCGCAGTTTGACGCTCTGTACAAGTTCGGGTATTGGATAGGTCAACGAATCGTTGCTTTCACTCAACCAACTTTGGCATTTGGCGTTCTGCATATAATGCAATGATGCATCGCCCATGATCAAAGAAGTACTTCTCACACCCTTTCAGAAATTTATCCGTATCGAAAGCCTCAGTGGCATCCTGCTGCTGGGCGCTACTGTGCTGGCCATGCTATGGGCTAATTCACCCTGGTCGGAGAGCTATACGGCACTCTGGGAGTACCAGATTGGTATCAACTCGGAGCACTTCTCCCTGACCAAGCCGCTGATCCTCTGGATCAATGACGGGCTTATGGCCATCTTCTTCTTCCTGATCGGCCTCGAGATCAAACGTGAACTGCTTCTCGGCGAGCTGAATACGATGCGCAAAGCGGCCCTGCCCATGTTTGCCGCCGTGGGCGGTGCACTCGTGCCGGTCGCTATTTTCCTGCTGTTGAACAACAACCCGGAAGCGCGGGCCGGTTGGGGCATACCGATGGCCACCGACATCGCCTTCACGCTGGCGATCATCAAGATGCTCGGTGACCGGGTGCCCCTCAATCTCAAGATCTTTCTGACGGCCTTTGCGATCGTCGACGACCTGGGTGCGGTCCTCGTGATCGCCTTCTTCTATAGTTCGGGGATCAAATTTGGCCTGATTGCCATCGCCTTTGGTCTCCTCCTGATCCTTGCCTTTCTCGCGTCACGTGGCGTATATCTGCGCTATTTCATCGTTGCTGTGGGGGCCATCATCTGGTACCTCTTCCTCAAAGCGGGTGTACATCCGACCATTGCAGGGGTCCTGCTGGCATTCACGATCCCGATCCGACAGCGCATGTCTGTATCGGTATTCATCGACAAGTTGTCGGTCGTCATCCAGCGGATTTCAACGGCTCCCGGCACCTCAAAGCCTATCATGACCAGGGAGCAGTTGCAACAGGTCGATGAGTTGGAAAGCCTCACGGAAAGAGTCTATTCACCGTTGCAACACCTCGAGTATAAATTGCACGATCTGGTCGCCTACTTTATCATCCCGGTGTTTGCCCTGGCCAATGCCGGGGTGGTGATCAGCACCGACCTGCAACTCGATCCAACACTCATCATGCACATTGCTTTGGCTATGATCGTCGGTAAATGCGTTGGCATAACGGCTTTGTCGTTGCTTGGTATCCGGCTCGGTTTTGCCGAGCTGCCGGCAGGGGTGTCGTATCGTCAGGTCGTTGGTGTTGCGATCCTTGCCGGAGTCGGATTCACCATGTCCATCTTTATTGCCAATCTGGCGTTTCCGGGAGAATCATTGTTGATCGATTCGGCCAAGGTGGGCATTCTGGCAGGCTCCGTGCTCTCCGGCCTGATCGGATATCTGGTGCTCAGAACGGCGCCCAAACCGGCGACAGCCTGATCCTCGCGTTGCAGGACTGCACGGCAGCCTGTATCTTGAGCTGCATCGAGACATGAAGCCATGCTACGTACCTGTCTGACGATCATTTGGATGTGCTGTGTGATCAGTGCTTCCGCCCAAACGGAACTCATCAAGCTTCAGGACAAGCTGATCGGCTTGTCACCTGATCCGGCCGTACGGGACGTCAGTCCTGAGCAGGCAAGCTCCATTCGTGAATTCTGGCGGATATTCAAAGACATCCGCGATGCCGAGATCGAGCTTGACAGACTGACCGGTACGGCGCTGTTTGGGTTCAACGGCAATACCTCGGAAGATCAGGAGATCTTCAAGATCAATGGCGGCATTACCCTTACCAAGGGTTCGTATCCTTATGAGCTTGAGTTCTCGACGAGTTTGAATATCCTCATCGACAACGGCAAACTGCAGGAGAACTTATCGAACCTGCGCATCTCGTACGACCGGTTTCTCGAGTTGAAAGGAGATCCATTCTTGCTGGAAGGATATGCCTTCATCAATCGGCGCAGCGACCAATTCCTGGGCGTCAACCAACGGTATGAGATCGGGGCGGGGCTGATCCTCGCTTTTTGGCAGAAGCGGTTGTTCGACGATTCACAAGCGCGGTACGATCGCTACGCCACCAAGAAACTCACCTTCAACTCCATGCAGGACAACGTGGTGATCTGCGATGTGGAAAAATGCGTTCCGATCGCCTTGCCAGGTATTGATACCTCGGATTTCGACGTGTTGCATTCGACCCAGCAGCGCATTGCCAACGCGGTGATCCGTAAGCGCTCACCAATGCGCATCGGCCTGCTCGTCGGACCATTTCTTGAAGTCGAAAGCATCTCCTTTTCTGACAGCCTCCTCACACAAAATGGGATGCAATTTGTCAAGGAAGATTTTGCCACCACCAATCACTTTCGCTGGGAGGTCCGGCCCACGTTTGACGTCAGGTTGTCTGAACGCGCTATCATCCGTGCACGTCCTTATTTTAAACTCCCGATGCCCTGGGAATGGAAGATCGATGTCGCAGGCGAGCGCGTCGTTGACTATCGCATCGAGGCACCTATCATTCTCGAAGTGATGCTGAGCAGCCAGTTCAGCATTCGCATTGACTACACCATCTATTATGACCACGCCCCCAACTCGGCGCTGCAGGCCGTTCCCGGGCCGTTTGGGGCTCCACTCTACCTGACGGCCAACCAGCGACATGAAGTGTTCAACTTCCAGGTCGGTTACACCTTCAACTGAACCCGCAGATCGTCTTACCAGATCCGGGATCCATCGATCTCGGTATCCGCTTCGACCCACGCCGCGTCGAAACGTGCTGATGTGGTGCTTGCCTGATCTTCGAGGCCCAGTGCAACGTACGCATTGTGCAGGCCTTTGAGCGCCCAGCCGTTGTTGGGGATCTTCAGCAAGTCCTGTTTGTACACGGCAATCGCATCCTTGTCACGACCAGCAGCAAGCAACACGGCACCCAGATGATGACGTACTGAAAGGATCCAGTCGGTCGGCTCCTGGTACTGCAGCCCGTCCTCAAGCACAACTGCTTCGGAAAGCAAGGCAATGCTCCGGTCAAAGTTGCCCTCCCGTGCCAGCAGCTCGGCTTCCAGCACCCGGCTGGCGATCTGCAACAGCGTAAAAACATCGTTGATCCCCCAGATACGCATCTCTTGCAACGTCGTATCTCCCGCGATGGTCTGCAGCTGCGCAAGCTCCTCGCGCGCCGTTGCGGGATTGTTCTGGCCGAGAAAGGCCATTCCCCTGGCAAAATGGCGGATGGCTTCAGGGTATGGCATTTCCGTGTCGAAGTTTTGCATGTTCAGGATCTCGTCCCACCGGGCAAATTTGACGGCGATGTAGTACGGAATGATGTAATAGTGCTGCAGCGTCGACCAGGCCGGGTCACGCATCAGATCGCGGTGGGCATGGTCAGAGACGGCATTCGCGCCAATCGCAGCCCAGTGATTGTTGCCCGCGTACATCCCGCAGGCAGCGATAAAGTGCATGTTGTGCGGGTAATAGCCCAGCGGATATGCACCCTGTGCGTGGCATTGCGACAGGTAGGAGCTATCGACTGCAACCGCCCGGATATTGGCCTGCAACCCTTTGTGATAGTCACCGGTGCGGATGTAGATGTGCGAGGGCATGTGATTGAGGTGGCCGGAGCCAGGCACCAGCCCGTCATCAAACTTCTGCGCGCTCACATAGCCACGTTCCGGCGCCCTCGATGCCTCGACAGCATGGATGTACAAATGGTGTGCTCCGGGATGGTCGGGCTGGAGGTGAAAAACCCGGTCCAGCGCCTCAAGGATGCCGGGCGTCCACGGCTTGGGATCACCCTCATGGGTGTAAAGGTCCCAGGGGTGCAGGTCCATCAGTGATTCGGCGTACAGTGCAGCGACCTCCGGGTCGTCCGGGTATTGGTCATAGACCTTCTTCATTGCCTCAGAATAGGCGATGTCCAATGCGCTGCGGTCTTCCGGTGCCGGCCACGCATAGCGGGTGGCCATCGCTTCAATCAACGCGCGTTCTTTGGCCGTTGCATCAGCTCCAAGCTCTGTAGCCTTCTGGATCGCATTGTAGGCGCGCTCAAAGTTGTCCGGTTCCATTCCGGCATTGTAATTCGGTCCGAGCACATAGGCAAAACCCCAGTGACACATCGCGCACTCCGGATCGAGGCGCATCGCTTCGTAAAAACTCCGGGCGGCTTCGGCATGGTTAAAGCCCCAGGCCCAGGCCAGCCCCTGATTGAAATACTGCTGTGCTTCTGCACTGCCGGTAGTGACCGGGTAGTCAATGACGTCAAGTCCTTCGAAGAGGGGTGCCTTGGACTGTTGCAGGTACCAATCCATGTCTGTGTAGCCTTCGCTGCACAATACCCCCCTGTCCTTGAGAGCAAAGGCAACAGGCGTCTGTGATGCGGCGGGGGTTGTTTGCGGAGAGGGTGTATTGCAAGTGGCAGCAAGCAGTGCGACCAGCAAAACGGGGAGTGTCAAGCGTCTCATAATGGTTGGATTTTGAACAGTTTCAAGTTACGGTGAATCGGCGTCAAATGCCAGAGGCAGGAACCCGCGTGGCCTTCGTGGCGGAAGCAGGACCCTCACGTGCGCTGATGATTTTTCCTGTCGCAAACCGTTCAAATCCTGTGTGATGCCGTAACTTATGGTATCATGATAATGTCCCGCTTCGAGCCGTTTCGCATCTGGGCGATTGGTGCTGCCAGCTGCGCTGTTTGGACACTCATCGCAGTCCCGGGTGCTGTTCACCTACAACTCCGGGACACCTACTTCGTCATCGCCGAGACGCATGTGGCCATGTGCCTGGCATTGCTGTTGCTGGCGATCGGAGGGGTGTATCAGGTTGCTGTCTATTACGGTTTCCGGCTGCGCAAGGCCTTGTTTCTGGCACACCTGGCGATCACCTTGATCGGTGCAGCCTGGCTGGTCAGTCGTGCACAGCACCCCGGAGTTTGGTCCGACAGCGGGCACCTGTTGGGCCAGATCATCGTCCTGGCAGTGCTGGGCGCGCAAATCCTGTTCATCGTCCACCTGTTCCTGGGATTCACAGAGGTGCTCAGATCACCGAACTCTGAATGAGACTCTGCTATACGATAAAAATCCATCGACCATGATCCGAGGCGTTCACACCATGTTCTATTCTTCTGATGCAGCGGGTCTGCGCGCATTTCTACGCGACAAACTAGGCTTGCGCGGGACTGATGTCGGCGATGGCTGGCTCATTTTCGATCTTCCCGAGGCCGACATGGGTTGTCATCCATCCCAGACGGTGGACGGAGACGGCGCCCCGTCCGGCACCCGTGACATTTCCTTCTACTGCGACGATATAAAACGTACCGTGCAGGAATTGAAAGCCAGGGGTGTTGAGTTTAAAGGGGACATCGAAGATCATGGATACGGGCTGGTCACGTATTTCAAGGTGCCTGGAGATTTCTGGCTGCAGCTTTATCAGCCCCATTACTCCAAGTAGATGAACCACGACCAGGGATGTTGGGACACCGACCCAACCTTTTGGGCAATTGGCCCGTCTCTCAAGCATAGAACCCAAATTATCTGACCATGATGTCACGCATGTTAAATATGATCCTGGTTGCGAGTCTCCTGGCAGTGCCTGCTTGCAACAAGGACAGCCTCGGTTTTGACGGCCACCTGGACAAGGACGATTATCTCATTTTCGGGATCTACCACGGCGAATGCCTGGGCGATTGCCTCCGTCTGTTCAAACTTGAGAATGGGCAGCTCTTCGCTGACGACCGCGATTGGGGGTTCGAGCGGCCTATCCCGTTCATGACAACGCCGCTGGATGAAAGTGCCTACCATCTGGCAGAACCACTCTTTACTGGCTTCCCGGAAGCGCTGCTGGAATCCGACCAGCGCACTTATGGCTGCCCCGATTGCGCAGATCAGGGCGGCTACTATCTCGAACTCCGGGATGGCGGCAAGGTGAATATCTGGCACATCGACACCCGTGATGAAGATCAGGGGCCGGATATCCTGGGTTACAAGGCCGCGCTGCAGGATGTCCTCGATCAGCTCTTGTAGCCGTTCTGGCGATTAACAATCCATTGGCAAACACTTAACAGCCCTCGCGGCGGATGCAGGGTATTTTGCTGGCATGAAACAAACGATCTTGCTCATCCTGGGATGTGCGTTACTGACAGTCATTGACCTTCAGGCCCAGCAGGTTAAGATTGAACCAGACGTAGCGACCTTGCGTCACCTTAAAGAGGTACTGTGGCCTCAGGCGTACCGTGAGCAGGACACCAGCCTTCTCGACCAAATCCTCGCAGCGGAGTTCCAGCTGATCGATGACCAGGGCAATGTCTACAACAAAGCTGATGAACTCGCCTATATCCAGCAGCACAAACCGTCGTACGACACCTTCCGGTTCGAGATCACAAGGCTCGACATCTTTGAGAATGGCACTGCGATCGTTTCAGGTATTGGCCACATCACTGGCAAAGATGACCTGGGAGCGTATGTCACAACCTATCGATCCAGCAATGTACTGATCAAGCGGGCATCGCTCTGGAAGGCGGTCGCGTCTCATGTCAGTGGCATCAACAAGCAACACGTCAAATCCTGAGTTGGAGGCGTAATCCCGCAGTCCGCAGCACCGGCACGCGCAGGATTCTGCACGGATTTTTTCCTGTTCATCAGTAAAGAACCCGCGTTCAGATACTTCGTGTCTGACGCTGAGGTCGCCCGGACTATCTTGTTTGCGGAGTATCACCCACCCCTGCATTTCAGTACCTGAATTGCACGATCAATTGATCGTTACAACGCATTAAACGCATGTCACCGACTGTTCACCGTTTGTATGTTGGTTCGCTTGTGACCGTGGCTGTCCTGGCGATCGTGACGGTCCTGTACATGGGGCTTCCCTACTACCGGACCGAACTGACCGAGCGGTTCTACCACGAGGGGCATGACCTCTGGAAGCCGAGCGGCACGATCGGACATGGACTGGGGATCCTGGGCACTTTGATGATGCTTGCCGGTGTCAGTTCTTACATGATCCGCAAGCGTGTCAAGCGTTTCCGTCGGGTCGGCGTCCTGAAGCACTGGCTCGAGTTCCACATCTTCCTTTGCACGCTTGGGCCTTTCCTTGTCTTGTTTCATACGGCATTCAAGTTTGGCGGTATCGTGGCGATCAGTTTCTGGAGCATGGTTGCGGTTGTACTCAGCGGAGTGATCGGTCGGTTCATTTACATCCAGATCCCGAGGACGATCGAAGGGCGTGCCCTCACCCTGGATGAGGTGCAGGCCATGCGGACGGATGTCGAAGAAGAGCTCTCATCATCGGATCGCTCGACGGAACTGATGCAGATCCTGCAGGAAGAAGCATCCGCCGCCACGGATATCGAAGGCAATGTCGTGATGCGTACCTGGCGACGATTCCTGATCAATCGACGCGTACTGCGCAATGTGCGGCAGACGTTAAGCGCGCGGGACCTCAAGCGAGAGGACCGAAAACACCTCCTCAAACTGGTGAAGCGGGACCTGAAGTTGAATGGCCGGATAGCACGCCTGGAGACGATGAAAAAACTTTTTGGGTACTGGCACGTAGCGCATCTCCCCTTTGCATTGATCATGCTCATCATCATGGTGGTACATGTCGCTGTCACGTTGGCCTTTGGATATCGCTGGATCTTTTGAACATGGAGATTCTGTTTGAGAAAATATTGATCTACGGGATCGTCGGGTTGATCTGCCTTGGCATCATCCTCTATTACCTGAGAGCGCTGCGGCTCAAATCAAAGGCGGTGGAGGCCAAGATCGCAAAGGCCAAAGAACACGGGATGTACGAGCCCGTTTCATTGCATCCGGTGATCAACCCTGACCTCTGCATCGGCAGCGGCGCATGTGTTCAGGCATGCCCGGAAAATGACATCCTTGGTTTGCGCAACGGGCGGGCAGAGTTGATCAATGCATCACAATGTGTGGGGCATGGCGCATGTTTCCACGCCTGCCCGGTCCAGGCGATCTCCCTCTGTATCGGCACCGAGAAGCGCGGGGTCGAGCTTCCACATGTACACCAGAGTTTTGAGACCAATGTGCCCGGTGTGTACATCGCTGGTGAACTGGGCGGAATGGGGCTGATCAAAAATAGCGTCGAGCAGGGACGACAGGCCATGGAGAATATCGTCAAGTCAATGGACCCCGCCGAGAAAGCTGAGTACGACGTGGTGATCGTGGGTGCAGGTCCGGCAGGTATCTCGGCAGCGCTGACCGCCAAAAAACACAAGCTCAAATTCGTTTGCCTTGAGCAGGACACACTGGGAGGCACGGTCTACACCTTCCCGCGGTCCAAGATCGTGATGACATCCCCGATGGAACTGCCGCTCTACGGCAAGGTCAAACTCCATGAAACCAGCAAATCTGAGCTGCTCCAACTCTGGACCACTGTGCTCGAAAAGCATGATATCCACATCACTGAAAACAGCAAAGTGGAAGTGATCACGCCCGAAGAATCGGGCTTTACCGTCACCACCAAGGATGGTGGTCAATACCACACCAGGCGGGTGCTACTGGCAATTGGTCGTCGCGGCACTCCGCGCAAGCTGAATGTACCGGGCGAGGATCTGGATAAAGTTGCCTACCGCCTTCTCGAGCCTGAGCATATCAGTGGCAAGCGGATCATCGTTGTCGGCGGCGGCGACTCGGCGATCGAAGCTGCCCTACTCCTTGCTGAGCAGAACAATGTGATCCTCTCCTATCGCAGCGGAGCATTCAAGCGCATCAAGCCCGGGAATAGCGAGCGCATCCAATTGGCCATCCAAAAAGGCCTCGTTCAGGTCGAGTACAACTCCAATCTGGTCCGGATCACTCCTGAGACCATCGAGTTGTCGACCGAAGACCGCGGGGTGATCACCCTGAAGAATGATCTGGTGTATATCTTCGCCGGTGGTGAATTGCCCACGAAGTTTCTGGAGAAAGTCGGGATCGGGATTACCAAGCGGTTTGGCTACGCGTTGCTCAAGCATCAAAAAAACTGATCCGTTGCACGCATCACTGATGCGGGCAGCCCGGCTGCTGATATGTCTGATGGTGGGCACGCAGCCCGTTCTCGGACAGCTATCACCTGGCCCACTCATTGAAGCCCACGCCCATCTGGAGGGTATTGCGAACTGTACGAAATGCCATACCCTCGGCCAGAAGGTCTCGAATCAAAAATGTCTCGACTGCCACGACCGGATTGCCGACCTGGTGGAGAGCGGGCGCGGCTACCATGCGTCACCGGAGGTGGTCAGACAGGACTGCTATGCTTGTCACAGTGACCACCACGGCCGTACTTTTGACGTTATCCGCTTCGACATCCAACGGTTTGATCACAACCTTACAGGATACGCGCTTACCGGCGCACATGCCGCGCTGGACTGCCGGGAGTGCCACAACGCACAGCATATTGCGGATCCTGAACTCAGCCGGCGGAATGAAACATACCTCGGGCTCGAAACAGCCTGCATCTCCTGTCATACAGACCAGCATCAAGGCACCTTGTCCCGTGATTGTGCCAGCTGTCACACGACTGCGGCATTTGCACCGGCCACCGGATTTACACATGCGGAAACCGCATTCCCGCTAAGGGGCAAACATACGGAAGTGGCCTGCCTCGACTGCCACCCGATGGAGGTGCGCAATGGTCGGGATTTTCAGAAGTTTGCCGACATCCCGTTCAACCAGTGTTCGAGTTGCCATGCCGATCCGCACGAAAGCCGCTTCGGGCCGGACTGCAGATCCTGTCACACGGAGGAGTCATTCTTCATCTTTCGCGGCCAGGCCAATTTCGATCATAGCACGACCGGGTTTCCGCTGCGTGGCCAGCACCGCAGGATCGACTGTGCCGATTGCCACCGGCTGGGTAGTGGGACAGAACGCGCCTTTACCGATTTTACCGGCAGAGACGTCAACAACTGCGCGACCTGCCACGACGATGTACACACCGGAAAGTTTGGTCCTGACTGCCGCCAGTGCCATTCTGAGCAATCGTTCTTCGAGATCACCGGGGGCCTTGGCAGCATTGACCACAGCCTGACCGATTTCCCGCTTGAGGGCAAGCATCAGGAGATCGTTGATTGCCGCGCTTGCCACGCACCCCGACTGACAGAGCCCGTGGCGTTTCAGCAGTGCACCGACTGTCATAGTGACTACCACGAAGGGCAGTTTGTTGACGTCAAACAACAGGTCATCGACTGCGCGGCATGTCATACGGTTGATGGTTTTCCGGGTTCGACCTACACGATTGCACAGCACAACGATGGTCCTTTCCCGCTCACCGGTGCCCATCTGGCGACCCCGTGTTTCGCATGCCATGTACAAGACGACCGTTGGGTCTTTCAAGATCTCGGAACGGCATGCCTCGACTGTCACCAAAGTCCCCATGGAGACGGGCTTGATCCCCGCTACGATCC
This sequence comes from Saprospiraceae bacterium, assembly GCA_033720735.1. Taxonomy (GTDB): domain Bacteria; phylum Bacteroidota; class Bacteroidia; order Chitinophagales; family Saprospiraceae; genus B8-G4. The sequence continues at coordinate 6,682 of JAWWBX010000008.1, read as the reverse complement.
GGACCCTACGTGTACCGGCTGTCACAGCACGGAAAGCTGGTCACAGATTGCGTTCAGTCACGCCCAAACCGGGTTTGCACTGGAGGGGGCGCATCTGACGGCGTCCTGCATCGCTTGCCACGAACCTGATCCGACGGTTGCAGACCTTCGCGTGCTGCCATTTTCAGGATTGGGTCAAGACTGCGCGGGGTGTCATCAGGATGTGCATCAAGCGCAGTTTATCCGCGATGGGGTCACCGACTGTGCGCAGTGTCACAGCCCGGCAGGCTGGCGCCCCAGTACCTTCGATCATGACAGTGCGCGGTTCGTACTGGAAGGTGCACACGTGGGGGTAGATTGCGCAAGCTGTCACCGGCAGGTCACCAGGCAAGGCGTCACATATACCCTTTACCAGACAGGGTTGTTGCGGTGCACAGATTGTCATCGGTGAGCCTGACATCCGGATCGGACAGTATTCCTGCCGACTCAGCAGCATTCTGTTTGTGAAACTGACTGAAAGTTCTAAATTGTGCGTGGTAACCCACTTTTCCAGCAGCCACACTCCTTACAGTTTCACGTTTAAAAAGCCAACAGACGCAATGGCCGTCCAGCCGGTCGTTGACAGATATCATGTGAGTTGAGCAGATACGGACATCGTAGCATCGTCTGCAGGCTCGTCCTGCTGAGCGGCTTGCTTCCCGGGCTTGCCTGGCATGCTATTGCCCAATCTCCACATGGCGATGCGTTGACCATCGACTGTGCTTCATGCCATACGACCGATAGCTGGGAACTGGAATACGGCTCATTTGCGTTCAATCATGACTCGACGGCCTTTAGCCTGACCGGACAGCATGCCGCGACAGATTGCCGGCAATGCCATACCTCGCTGGTGTTTTCAGAGGCCCCGACGACATGTGTTTCCTGCCATACCGATATGCACCAGCAGACTGTGGGAACCGATTGTGTCCGCTGCCATACGACCGCATCCTGGCTGGTCAACAACATCACGGAGTTGCATCAGGAGGCAGCGTTTCCCCTGGTCGGGGCGCACGCTTCTGCGAGCTGCTTCGACTGTCACCAATCGGACACCGAACTGCGGTTTGACCCCCTGGGCACGGATTGTATCACCTGCCACCGGGAAGATTACCAGGGAACGACAAATCCTGATCACACTGCGGCCGGCTATTCCACCGATTGCATGGAGTGCCACAATGTCTTCGCCTTTGACTGGTCGTCGGACGGGTTTAATCACAACTTTTTCCCGCTGGAAAAGGGACACGACATTGCCGACTGCGCCCGATGTCATACCGGAGGGGATTTTACCGGGACCTCGGCGATCTGCTTCTCCTGTCACCAGCCCGACTTCGAGGCGACCACGAATCCGGACCACCAGGCAGCCGGCATCTCCAACGACTGTGCTGCCTGCCACACGACCGACCCGGACTGGAATCCTGCTGAATTCAGGGAGCACGACGGATTATACTTCCCGATCTACAGCGGCGCCCACGCCGGCGCATGGAACCAATGTGCGGAGTGTCATACCACACCCGATGATTTCACAATCTTCAGCTGTGTCGTATGCCACACCAATCCGGATACCGATGAGGAGCACGATGGAGTACAGGGGTACGTCTATGAGAATACAGCCTGTCTCGCCTGCCATCCGACCGGTGATGCCGACGGCGTCTTTGACCACGGAAACACCGATTTTCCGCTCACCGGGGCCCATATCGGCGTCGATTGTATCAGTTGCCATGCCGAAGGTTACGCAGGCACTTCGACCTTGTGCGCCGATTGTCACACACCAGATTACCAGGGCGCGGTCAATCCGGATCATCAGGCGTTGAACCTGTCGATGGATTGTGCCTCGTGTCATACAACGGACCCCGACTGGAATCCGGCGGCATTCCCGGATCATGACAATTACTACGCGTTGGTTGAGGCACACGCCTTGATCGCCAATGATTGTGCTGCCTGTCACAATGGTGATTATCTCAACACACCCAACACCTGCTTCGGGTGCCATGCAGAACAATACAACAACACCATCGATCCGGACCACGTGGAGGCGCAGTTTTCGACGGACTGCGCCAGTTGTCACAACCAAAGCGCCTGGACACCAGCGACATTTGATCATGACGCACAATTCTTCCCGATCTACAGCGGCGCACATGCCGGCACCTGGGACCAGTGTGCTGAGTGTCATTCCACGCCTGGCGACTATACGGTCGTCAGTTGTACGACGTGCCATACCAATCCCGAAACAGATGAGCAGCATCCGGGAGTCAACGGCTACATCTTCAGCGATCCGGCCTGCCTGGCCTGTCATCCGACCGGTGATGCCGACAATCTGTTTGACCATGCCTCCACTGACTTCCCGCTGACTGGTGCCCACATCCCGGTCGACTGTATCAGCTGTCATGCCTCGGGGTTTGAAGGCACATCCACGGCTTGTGCGGCTTGTCACACTCCCGACTATGAACAAGCGACGAATCCCAATCACGTGGCCCTTGGGCTCCCGACCGACTGCGCTGCATGTCATACGACCGAGCCCGAATGGAACCCCGCGTCATTTGCCATCCACGACGAATTCTACGTGCTGTCAGGGGCACATGCCGCTATCGCCAATGACTGTGTGGCCTGTCATGCCGGTGATTACGTGAATACGCCTGCGACCTGCTTCGGATGCCATTCCGATCAATACAATCAGACGACGAACCCCAACCATGCGGCGGCACAGTTCAACACGGACTGTGCAGCATGTCACAATGAGACAAACTGGATACCTGCCACCTTCGATCACGACGGACAGTACTTCCCCATCTACAGCGGGGACCATGAAGGTGAGTGGGGCCAATGCATTGAGTGCCACACCAATCCGGCCAACTACGCTGACTTCACCTGTGTGACCTGCCATACAAATCCCGAGACTGACGATGCACACCTGGGGATCAACGGATATGCTTACAACAGCCAGGCGTGCTTTGCCTGTCATCCGATGGGCAACGCGGATATGGCATTTGATCATAACAACACAGCATTCCCGCTGACCGGTGCGCATACCATCGTCGACTGCGTCAGCTGCCATGCTTCGGGATATGCCGGCACGTCTACCCAATGCGTTGACTGTCATCAGGCAGACTATGATCAGGCGACGAATCCCAATCACATTGCGGCCGGCTTCGCGACAGACTGCGCCGCCTGCCATACTACCGAACCGGACTGGATGCCGGCGGCATTCCCCGATCACGACAATGTCTTCCCACTCACAGGTGCTCACGGCCTCGTAGCGTCGGACTGTGCCGCTTGCCACGGTGGCGACTATGTCAACACGCCCTCGACTTGTGTCGGGTGCCACCAGGCTGATTATGACCAGAGCATGAACCCTGATCATGACGCAATTGGCATCCCGACAGACTGCGCGTCATGTCACACCACTGACCCTGAATGGAATCCGGCCACGTTCCCGATCCACGACGCTTACTATGCACTGAATGGCGCCCATGCACTGATTGCCAACGACTGCGTGGCCTGTCATGGCGGTGATTATACCAGCACCCCAAGCACCTGTGTCGGGTGCCACCAGGCTGATTACAACCAGACCGTCAACCCCGATCATACGGCCGCGCAGTTCTCCACCGATTGTGCCGCCTGTCACAGCGAGACCGCATGGGTACCCTCTACGTTCGATCACGACGCCCAGTATTTCCCGATTTTCAGCGGCGATCACGAGGGAGAATGGTCTCAATGTGTCGATTGCCATACCAATCCTTCAAACTATGCCGAGTTTACCTGCGTCACCTGCCACAGCAACCCCGAGACCGACAATCAACATGCCGGTGTCAACGGCTATATGTTCAACAGCAATGCATGCCTGGGATGTCATCCTACCGGCGACGCCGACCTGGCCTTCGATCATGCAGCCACGGCCTTCCCGCTGACCGGGGCACACACGGTCGCGAACTGCGTCGACTGTCACGCTGCGGGGTACGCCGGGACGCCAACAGATTGTTTTGCCTGCCATCAGAACGATTTCAACCAAACCACCAATCCCAATCACCTGGCCATCGGCATTGGCACCGACTGCGCCTCGTGCCACACCACGGAACCAACCTGGAGCCCGGCTGCCTTCCCGGATCATAATAACTATTACGCACTGACCGGAGCACATGCCGCAGTGGCCAACGATTGCGCCGCCTGTCACGCAGGAGATTACAACAATACTCCGACCGATTGCGCGGGCTGCCATCAGGCTGACTACGACCAAACGATCAATCCGGACCATGCCGCCATCGGGATCGGTACCGATTGTGCCTCCTGTCATACGACTGACCCGACCTGGAGCCCGGCTGCCTTCCCCATCCATGACAATTATTTTGCGCTGACCGGAGCCCACGGCGCCATTGCCAACGACTGTGCGGCCTGTCATGCCGGGGACTACAACAACACGCCGAACACTTGTGCCGGCTGCCACCAGTCGGACTACGACGTGACCACCAACCCGGATCACACTGCGCTCAGCCTGCCGATCGACTGTGCCATGTGCCATACCACCGATCCCGACTGGAATCCGGCGACGTTCCCGATCCACGACAACTATTACCCGCTCAACGGGGCGCACGCGGTCATTGCCAACGACTGCGCGGCTTGTCATGCCGGGGACTACAACAACACGCCGAACACCTGTTTTGGCTGTCATGCCAATAGCTACAATCAGACGACCAATCCAAATCACAGCCTGGCGCAGTTCCCGACAGATTGTGCGTCGTGCCATACAGAAACGGCCTGGGTACCGTCCACTTTCGATCACGACGCCATGTACTTCCCGATCTACAGCGGACGCCACGAAGATGAATGGACGACATGCTCGGAATGTCATCCCAACCCCAATGACTTTTCACAGTTTACCTGCATCACCTGCCATACCAATCCGGAAACCGACGATGCCCACGAGGGAGTCCCCAACTATATGTATAACAGCCCGGCGTGTTTCAGCTGTCACCCAACGGGAGAAGATTGATGAAGTTCGGGTTACTGATCATCGGATGCATGGCATGCCTGTCCGGCAGCATGCTCGCGCAATCGGACTCAACCGAGCTGGTCGGGGTGGTCTCTTTCCAGAATTCCCGGAATGTCTACGTCAAGTTTCGGTCGACAGAACGCATCTCCGTCGGTGACACCCTGTATGTGATTGACAACGGGTTGCGCACGCCGGCACTGGTGGTCGATCACAAGTCTTCGATCTCATGTGTGTGCACACCTCTCGGCGACAGGAAGCTGCAGATCGATGACCAGGTCGTGTACGTACCGCGCGTAACAAGCCCACCCACACCAGATCGCATTGTGGTCCCTCCACCAGAGCCTCCACCGTTGGTCGGGACGACACCTAAGGAGGCCGGTCCGAATCCTGACGAATTGCAGGAAAGTGCGCCTGACCGTTCGGAGCAGATCAAGGGACGTCTGTCGGTATCTTACTACGGCACGATGTCGGACCGGGAAGGCTACGATCGCCAAAGGATGCGGTATACCGGTTCATTCCGCGGTTATCACCTGGGCGAATCACGGTTGTCGCTCGAGAGCTACGTGTCCTACCGCCATACCCTGACCAGCCCGACTGGGCAGCGCAGCACAACCGATGCCTTGAAAGTGTACAATCTGGCGGTCGGCTACGAGGCAGGGAATCGCTCAACATTATGGTTGGGACGGCGCTATAATCCGAATGTCTCGAACATCGGTGCCATCGACGGCCTGCAATTTGAAACTACCTTTGACAAGGTGGTCCTGGGCGGATTTGCCGGGACACGGCCTGACCATTTCGATTACGGGTTCAATCCCGACCTGATCCAGTACGGGGCCTTCGTGCGTCACGACGTCCACCTCAAGCATGGAGTCATGCGCAATACCCTGTCGCTGGTTGAACAGCGCAACGCAAGCGCGGTCGACCGCCGGTTCGCTTACTTTCAGCACACCAGCAATCCCGGCAAGAAGCTGTTTGTCTTCACTTCGTTCGACCTCGAACTCTACACCCTGAAGGATGGCATCCCGAGTACTGCTTTTAACTTGTCCAGTGTCTATTTCTCACTGCGCTACCGGGCATCGCGCAAACTGTCCGTGTTCACCTCGTACGACGCGCGCAACAATGTCATTTACTACGAGACCTACCGCAACTTCGTAGACCAGCTGATCGAAGAAGAGACACGTCAGGGGTTCCGCGCCCGCATCAACTATCGCCCGGCCAAGTACCTGACCATCGGCGCCAGTGCCGGATATCGCTTCCAGAAAGACAATCCGAACGACAGCCGCAATCTGCGCGCCTATCTGACACACAGCCGGATTCCCGGGATCAAGGCTTCGGCCATGCTTTCCGCCATTCTGCTGCAGACTGCGTACCTCGACGGACAGGTATTTGGCCTGCGCCTGAACCGGGATCTGATCAAAGGCAAACTCAGCGGGCAAGTCGAAGGGCGACTGGTGCGTTATCAATACATCAATTCGGAACTCACGCTCAACCAGACCATTGCCGGTGCCAGTCTCTCCTGGCGCCTCAACAGAAAAACATCATTCAATGTCTATTACGAAGGGATCTTTGGCGCGCAAAACAATCGGAGCAATGTCCATTTGCGGGTCATCCAACGGTTTTGACGGCCGGGCAGATTCCTGAAAGCAACATACCTTTGTAGTTATGAAACAAATATCTCTCTTG